>NZ_JFYT01000037.1:0-90401 GCF_000632165.1 Delftia sp. RIT313
AGACTGGCTGGCAAGAATTGCGGCGCTGGATGCCACGCAGCCCTCTCCCACCCCGCCCCGTTTGCGCAACCCCCGCAAGGCAAAGCGCCGCAGGGCGGTCACCATCGTGGCAATGGCCGTGCTGCTGGCGCTGCTGGCCATCGCCCTGGCCGTGGCGGTGCAGTTGATGTGGGTCAAGTAGCTGTCACACGGCAGCAACGGAAAGAGCCTTCAAGCGTGAAGCCAACCGAGCCGGGGCTGCTGTATACCCTCACATCCTGGCGAAGTCCCCATATTGTTTGCATGCTCACTTACGCCTAGCATGTGTCCACACTCAACGCAGTGGAGGTGCCATGGCCGATCCCGAAGAACCACTGGAAGTACGCTCAGAACGCTGGCAGTCGCTGAAGGGGCTGGACATCGCCTCCGTGGATCTGGGCCCCATCTGCGTGGTGCTCATGCTGACGCTGATCTGCATGGCCGTGATGATGCTGCTGGCCAAATCCGGCGCCGAGCAAGCACGGCAGGCCCAGCCATCGTCCCAGGCCAAGGGCCCAGCACCCCGACCGAAGCCGGCGCAGCCCGTGACCGAACCCGCCCAGCAACAGACCTGGACGCCGGCCTTGCGCACCTAAGGGCGACCTGAGGCCGACCTGAGGGCGTCAAGGCCAGGCAGCAGCACCTTCAGAGTTTCACCGAACGTGTCGCAATGAAGGTCGGCACGAACTTCTCGATCACAAAACGGGCTTGGGGCTGCCAGTCTTCATGAAATCCCGTCAGCACCAACCCCGCATCCAGCTGGCCGCCGATCTGATCGGCCAGCGTATGGCCGAACACCAGCGCCTCATTGCGCTCCCGCTTGGCATCGATCGCTGCGGGCGGCAAATCCACCACATCGGAATACGGAAGGCGCCGCGCAGGCCGCATGAGCCCTTGCTCGCGCAACGCGGGATCGCGGTCCTCCACGAAGACCACCGGATTCCAGAAGCTGGACAGAAGGCGCCCACCCTTCGCGAGCACCCGCGCGCATTCACGCCATACGGGCCGCACATCAGGCACGTATAGGTTGGAGATGGGGTGAAAGATCACATCGAAGCCGGCATCTGCAAAAACGCCCAGATCGCGCATGTCGCCCTGCACGCAGGTCAGCGCAAGGCCTTCGCGCTGCGCCACATGACGGTCCTGTGCAAGCTGCCCGGCGGAGGCATCGAACACGGTGACCTGCGCACCCGCCGCCGCAAGAATGGGCCCCTGCTGGCCGCCGCCGCCGGCAAGGCAGAGGATGCGCAGGCCGCGCACATCATCCAGCCAGCCCGCTGGCAAGGGGCCGGGCGTGAGCCGCGCCTGCCAGCTTCCGGCACGGGCCCGGGCTATTTCAGCGCTGTCGACCGGGCGCGACCAGTCGCAGTCTTTCGCTGCCTGCAGGTTCCAGGCAGCGGTGTTGTGGGCAAGGATGTCGATGGGTTCTGTCATGGGCACTCTTTCATAAAGAGGCCGCACGGCGACGCGAGGTTGCGTTCAGAAAACGCGGAGCAGTCAACGGGCATGCAGGTGGTGACGCGGGCGTCCGCCGTGGGCCGGGAATGGGCTTCGGGGGATCGGTCGGACTAGGGTCCGAAGGCGTCACAGGTTCATGTCAGGCTCGCAGCGGTCGCAGGAATGGAAGAGGCAAATTCTAAGACTGCGCAAATTGCACTGTCAAACCACTGCGGCGCGTTCCCCACACGGTCATGCGGAAGTCACAACCGTGAGACGGCTTGGCTGTAAGTTGAACACGCACCCTCGATGGCGCTGGCTTCTGCTGCGCCATGGCGCGCCCGCTGACGACCGGCCTTTCCCAACCCGGCGCCCAATGGATACCGAGGAGCAACACTTTGAAGGAGAGCTATGCGTAGTCCCAAGAAAGGCCGAGAGCCGATCCGGCTCATGGACCTGGCCCCCGCCGTCTTCTGCATCCAGTGCGAACAGGAAAAACCCGCCACAGGAGCCCGCCAATTCCACGCGTGGCATGTGTGCAGCGACTGCTCGCAGAAGTTGGCCCAACTCCCCCCGGCGCAAGCACCCACGGCGCACCACGCGCACTGAGGCAAGCGATTTCCCAAAACGAAAGCCCGCCAGATGGCGGGCTTTCTCATGCCCTTGCGGACATGAGCGGGGGGCGGGAGCGGGACGTCGATGCGCGCCTACCAGGGCACAAACATGATCACCAGTGCCACAGCCACGATAGCGGCAACGATGTACATGGTTCGCTTGGTGGCGAACCGGTTGCGGGACGACGAGGTGGGCACTTGGCCCGGGGTGTTGGGAGTAGGTTTGTTCATGGCCTCAAGCATGGTCGCCGCCCGGGACCGGCTCTGTCGGACAAGCACAGCTAAGGCAATCAGCGCAGAGCAGGACAAGGGCGTCGGCCTTGGCGCAAGGTGACGCTTGTGAACTGCCGTGGGCCCACTGAGCGCAAGTGGCCAGAAAAGACAAAGCCCGCGAGTGCGGGCTGTTGGTCAGATTTCGAAGGCAGTGCGGTCCACTGCATCCTTGATCCACGCAGGAGGCTTGCCCCGGCCGGTCCACGTTGCGCCGGTGGACGGATCACGGTACTTGGGCACGCCTGCACCGACGGGCGACTTGCGCTTGCCCGTGCTGAACACATCTTCCTGGGTCAATTGGAATTGCTGGACGAGCTCGCGAACCTTGGCGATGGCCCCGCCTTTTTCGGCTTTCAGGACTTCGGCAATGCGTGCTTCGATCTCTGCCTTTTGCTGCAGGAGCGTCTTGTAATCAGGTGTCATGGACTTTTCTTGGGTTGTATGCTAGCGAGTCAGCATTCTATGCACAAAATGCCGCGCTGACATACCTTTGCATCGCAAACCGAAGGTTGCGGACGCAACACTCCCAACCTCCAGAGGTATAGAGTGGCGCAATGAACAAAGCACTGGAACTCTCAGGAATCGCGCTGGTGGCCCTGGTGGCACTGGCACTCAGCGCATGCGCCCAACAGAAGCTGGCACCCTCCGTGGGCATGGCCAATCCCGCATCGGTCTATTGCGGTGAAATCGGCGGACAAGTCCGGATGGAGAAGACGCCCCAGGGCCAGGAAGGCATCTGCGTGCTGCCGAACGGCACGGAAATGGAAGAGTGGACGCTGTACCGCAAGGACCATCCGGCCAAGTAGTGGGATAGTGCTCTGCACGAAACACAAGCAAGTCGTTAACGCCCCGCCGTCACTGCGCAAATGCACAGCTCACGGCCGCGCAGGCAGCGATACCCCCCAGCGAGCCTTTTTCTTGCGTGGGCTCCGATCACGAGGCAATGAACAGCCCAGCCTTGCCCTCGAAGATCTTGGCCAATGCATCCTTCACCTGCCGCAGTTCCACCTCGGGGACCATCAGGGTCACCACGTACTGGCGTGTTCCGTCCAAATCCCGCGCTACCTCAGGCGGTGAATCAGCGCGCAGCACTTGGCGATCCAGGGTGACTTCAAGATCTCGCACCCTTGTTACCAACTGGTCCAGCACTATCAACTCGATCTCATCCTGGTCGGGAAAACGGGTGAGCGAGAACACATAGTTCGCCGTGCGGTCCAAGCAATAAACAAGCGCCATCTCGTAATGCTCTTCATACGGTGAGGCCGATACCTCCGCGTTCAGCAGCCTGGGGCTCTGACCCAGATCAGCCGGCAAGATAGTTGGCACAGATTCGTCGGCCAATCCCGAGAGCCGTGATTCGGCCTTTTCCCCGCCCGAATGGCCGCTGTCCCAGAAGGAAGAGTCACGCCATCAAGGACGGCGGCGGGGAGAGCGCCGGCAAATCGGCATGCGGCATCCCTGACTTGCTCGCGCAGGCCGTCAAAGACAGCGCGCAGCTGGTCAAGATCACGGCGCAGCAGCGCTTCACCCTCGGCGGTGATGATCCCGGCCGCATCGCCGACCACTTACAGCACCCGATCATTAATCGCGGCCCACGTCCTGCACCAGGGATGCACGGTCATGTCGTCCAAAACTTGGCGCAGCTCGCCGCCGTCGGTCAAATACAGCCGGCTGAAATCGCGGGTGGAATACAGGCCCGTGGGCGTGCATGCCATCGCCAGCGAGCGGCCAACACGCACCTGCACCCCGCCCGACTCCGTCACATCGACGTTGTCGGCGCGCACGGACCACGACAGGCCGAGCTGCAGCGGATCGGTGACGTTGTTCAGGCCTCGGAAGGAGCGGATTGCTGGCATGCATCCGACTGTGCCGAGAAACTCTGAATGGGTCAAACCCTAGCCGGGGCATCGCTACACAGCAAAATCAACGACAAAAAAAAGCCTGTACTAGGCAGGCTGGTGGAGACCAGATTGCCCGCAATCCGCGGGCCTCCGTCAGAACTTGTGCGGCAAGGTAGCTTTACAGGTTAGAACCACTTCACCTTAATGTCGCTGAATTCCAGCGTCCATGGTGCGGAGGGATTGTCCGCGAAGACAAGGCCGAAGGTGAAGCCAGTCAACCTATTGTTGATGATCCAGCTTTCAGAATTCACAGTGTCTTCAATTGCGAAGCCACCACCGACCGTGGTTCCACTCTGCTTGATCGTGTACGAGAAATAATTGGTGCTGTTCACGTGGAGCAGAACGTCATACCAAGCGTTCTCATAGATCCAGCTTCCGCAATATGAGCCACCCCAAACATAATTGCTTGGCTCTCCGTTTGCGGGATTCACAAACCAAGTCTCGGGTTGACTACGCACTCCGCCTGCGCAGGGGTTGGCCGTTCCACCAAGTCCTCCGACGATGAGGCCGCGCCCACGGTTGTACCAAGAGGTGCTTTCGCCGCGACCCACTACTGCGAAATGCGCGCCAGGGTTTGCTGTGAACAGGCCAGAACTCCTGAAGCGGAACGTGATTTCTTGAGTCTGTGTGCCAGACGGCTGCGTCGTACCCATCGTGTGATGCAAGAAACCCCGAGTTGGTTGGGAAATCTTGTGGGACGGAAGCGTTTGCAGGCCCCATGAGTACTGCTCTTGCACTCTATCCACCGCGCTGCCACCCACGATAGATCTAGAGAACACGATTCTCGACGGATACTCTGGTGTAGCCTGCGCCGAAGCCGTGAAGCTAGCACCGATTGCGGACACGGACAAAGCAGCGACCGCGCACTTTTTAATTGCACTCACAACAACCCCTTCATAGTTGGCCAAATTGCCAAGACGAAGGCTATCACGCGCGCAAAGCAAGCAATCCAATCTTCAATAGCCCAGAATTCCAAACACTCGCAATAAGATAGCAGTGACTTATTGCTATCCACTCTGTGCGGATTGCTATTTGTGCCCTTGCTTCATGGCATCACACCATGCCCGGCATCATCTTCTGGCTGCTCGTGATCGCAGCCGTCCTTTTCTTCAAGCTGACCACGCCCGACGAGCGCCGCTCGATGATCGAGACCTACTGGCTGATCATCATCGGGCTCGGCGCCGTGGGCTTCATCTGGCAGTTCATCCGGCGCGGCGCCATCAGTCTGTGAGTTTGGCCACGCGCTGCGCGAAGGCGTTGCGCTGCTGCTCGATCTGGGTCAGCCGCTCGCGCTTGATCTCGCCGGTCATGAGCCGATCCCCCTCGATCTTCTTGGCGCGCTGGCCCAGTTCCGCCATCTGCTGCTTGGCGGCGTTGATGGCCATGCGGTTGCGCAGCTTCGGTCCCTCCTCCTCCTGAATACTGCGCGCCAGCTCGATGTCGCCCGACTTGATGGCGGCCTGATGGCTGGCCCAGGCCTGCTCCACGCCCTTGGCCTGCTCGTACATGGTGGTGACGTAGCGGCTAGAGCCCGTGGGCAGTTCCTCGATGAAGTTGCCGGCCAGGAAGGTATCGCGCAGGCGCATGGACGGGCGCTCGCCACGGTCGAGCATGGGCCTTGCAATGGTGTCCGTGGCCGTGGTGCTGACCGTGGCCAGCCAGCCGAAGTACCCGCGTAGGAGGAAGTCCACCTGTTTCGGGCTCAGGCCCGAGTACTCCCCCTTGGCCAGGCGCACCGGGTCGGGCAGGCCCCAGGAGCCCAGCAGGCGCGCCACTTCCGAGGTGCGCTCGTTGTAGCGGTCCTGCGGGCGCAGGCGCTCATCGGCCATGCCCTCGATGGCCCGGCCGCTGAAGCTGTCCTTGTTCGCGTAGACGTCCAGGAAGGGCTTGATGGCCTGGGGCGTCGGGTCCATGGCGAAGGTGTTGAACACCATGTCGCTGATGCGCTGGCCGAAGCGCTTGCCCGTCATCTCCTCGCTCATCATCAGCTCGGCCGTGCGCTCGGCCACCGTGCCGATGGCACCCACCTCGAACGGCTTTGGGATCCGGAAGGCCTTGTCGCCAATCTTGAACCACCAGAAGTTGTCCCGGTCGAAGTCCTCGCGCTTCTTCCAGTCGTCGTCATCGGCATAGGCGGCCAGCAGGCCCAGGCTGGCCATTGAGACAGCACCGGCCATGGCGGCGAAGCGGCGCGGGTCCTCGCCGGCAGCACGGCCCAGCTTGTACAGGCCCTGCAGGCGGGCGTTCAGGAAGGGCACGGTCTGGGCCAGGAAACGCACCGTCTCCCATTTGCCGGACATGCTGAAGTCCATCAGGTCCCGGGCCTGGAAGCTGGCCTCGGCATGGCTCAGACCCTTGGCGCGCAGGCGCTCATACAGCGCCGTGCGGTTCACGTTCTCGGTGCGGTCGCCGAATTCCTCGTACACCTCCCACAGGGAACGCATCTTGTCCTTGAGCTTGTCGAAGCCCTGCTTGTCCAGCATGGTGCCGCCCAGGCGCTCGATCTGCCCGCGCAGCTGGTTGGTGTTCTCCTGCGTGCCGAACTTGATGATGCCGCCGCTGGCCAGCATGGAGGCGTAGGTCTGGCTGTCCTTGGCCGTGGCCTTCCATCCCTTGGCGACGTTCTCCAGCGGGTTGTAGCTCAGGTCGCTCTGGGCGATGGCCGAGAGGCTGTCACGGATCAGGTTGCGAATCTTGAAGGTGGGGTTCACCGTGACACCGAAGGTCAGCAGGCGCTTGAACGGCGCCATGACCTTGACGATGCCGCCGGGCGTGTAGCTCATGGCTGAGATCGCATCGACCAGCAGCGGGTCCTCAATGGCCCAATGCTCGGCCAAGCCGTTGCGCATGACCTTCACCGAGCCCTTGGTGTCCGCCGGCACGCGCTCGGCAGCGCCAAGCTTCTCGGCCGCGTCCATGGTCTCCTGCGAGGCCCGGTTACGCGCGGCGGCGGCATACAGGTGGCTCCAGTTCATGAGCGTGTTCTGCAGCAGGTCGGCATTGAGCTGCTGTGTGCCGCCCTTGAGCTTCTTCCAGGCCTGCTGGTTCACCAGCCCGGAGCTGAAGCGCGGGCCGCGCATGCCGCCGTCCTCTTCCATGAGGCGGTAGAACGGCACATAGGGCTGGTCCTTCATCAGGTCGTAGGCGGCCTGGTCGATCAGGCCCGAGTCACGCGCCACCTTGAGGCTGGCCTCGTTGAAGGCGTTGAGCTCCCGCAGCGCGGCAGCGTACAGAGGCATGCGCGCCGTGCCGTCGGCCATGCGGCCGGCATCCAGCGAGCGCAAGGCCGTGATGTCGCGGTCGGTCAGCAGGTTCTCCTTGCCCTCGGCCTTCAGGCGCTGGGCACGCTGGGCGGCCACCCACTGGAAGAATCGGTCGTGCTCCCCCTTGAGGCTGGCCAGCACGTTGGCGAAGCCGCCGTCCTTGATGTCCACGTCGGCCACGCCGTCGCGCAGGTAGGGCTTGCCGTAGAGCAGCGCAGCTTCCACCGCACCGTCGCTGCCCTTGGACAGGCGCGCCAGGATGTAGGCCTTCTCGCTGATCTCCTTGATGGGGGCGAACTGGTCAACCAGGCCCTGGCGCAGCCGCGTGCCGAAGTTCTGGCGCATGGCCTGCGCGCGCTCGGCCCAGGTCTGCTTCACCTGGACGCCGAAGGCATGCTCTGCGGCACGGGCCTGCTCGGCGGTGTAGTCGCTGGCCGTGGGTGCGGCCGGCGCGGCCCGGCTGAACTGCAGCCCATCCCCCCCATTCTTGCCAGCTTCCGGCGGGGTCAATACAATCAACCCATTCCCGCCATCGCCTTGGGCGTTGGGATGCAGGGTGGAGACCACGGTCTCTACATTCGTCGTGGCGGGATACTTTCGGGCAGACACTGCCGCCAGTTCCCGCCTACCAGTCCGAGCCTCTTCGAGGTACAGAACGGACCCATCCTCCATCTTTTTCACATAGACAATCTGCTGCTTGCCGAGCCGATTGGTAGTGCCCAGCACCACACGGTCCGGGCTGCTCACGATTTCTGGCAGCCTCATGAGATCCTGATCGGTCAACGGCACCTGCCCGCGCGCGCGCTCGCCACCACCATCGAAGTGATTCTTGATCATGTGGCGCACAGCAGATCCATCCAGTACGTGCGAGAAGCCCGCCACATCGAGGCCTACTCGCACCACCTCGCGGGCGAGCCAATCCGACACCTGCCCCAGTACAGCCTTCTGGGGTGCATGACCAGGACCGCGCGCAGCCTCAATGACCGCCCGAATCTCGCCCTCCATCCCGGCGATGACCCCATCCAGCCCGCCAGCCAGCGCCGGGTTCTCCCGCTGCGCGATTCCGAACGCCAGGTTCACCAGGTCCTGGCTGTTGAAGTCGGCGCGGCTGCCGGCGATCTTGACCCACACTTGACGCAGAGCCTTGCGCACCTGGTCCAGCCAGCGCGCCACGGTGCCGGGCTTGGCCAGGGGACTGGGCCGCACACCCATCTCCAGGGCGACCTGCACGGCATAGGGGAACAGCTCCTGCGATGAATAGGCCTGCGTGTCGCCTGTAGCCGGCTGGGAATCACGCACGCGGGCGGCGGCCTCGTTGTAGACCTGCCGCTCCAGGCTGCCTTCTGGCGCACGGGCCCAACCGCCGATGGCACCATGCAGCTGGTTCCAGCCCTCCTCACCCAGCACCGCAGGCCCGTGCTTGTGCATCAGCTCGTGCGCCACCACGCCCAGCTCGTCGCCGGCCACGATGTGGTCAGAGATGACGAACACGGTCTTGGAGTTGGGGGCGTAGAAGCCCTGGGCCTTGCCGCCGCCCTCGGCTCCCATGGCCACCGGACCGATCAGCGGCTCCCAGTTGGCACGGATGTCGTCGGAGGTGGTGACCACGATGCGGCCCAGACTGTTGGGCAGCACGCCCATGCCGCCCACCAGCTGGTTCACGGCTTGGCGCACAGAGGAATTCGTGGCGGCAGCCGGCGGCGGGCGCAGGCGGCGGAGCGTCCGGGCCAGTTCCTCGGGCATGTTGCGGCTGAACTGCGCTGCGGCAGCCTGCTCTACACTGGCGGCATCCCCCGCAGAGCGGATGGAAGTCAGGTCAGGGCCAGCGGCCCGGGCAGATGCGTCCACCCATTGAGCTGCGGGGGATTCTTCGTTCAGGGCCCGTGCGGCCTGCTGCTGCCCAGCGCGCGCCGCGTCAGCTGCATCCACCTCAGCCAGGATCTGCGCCAGCCTCTTGCCCTTGGGATCTATTCCCAGACTCCGGGCCACGCGGCCGGCAGGAAGCGAGCTGGATCGCCAGTTGGCCGGGCGGGCTGCTGCTGCCTGCGCTTGTCCTTGCGAGCCTGGCGCCGGGCCGCCTTGCGCGCCATCGTTGAAAGTCGTGGTGCTGGCATTCGTCAGACCTTCCTGCGCTGCAGCAGCACCAGCAGCCGGCGCGCCTGGCGCTCCAGCTGCTTGCGGAGGTTGCGCGCCAGCTTGCTGGGCTTGATCGGCTTGCGGGGCAAAGGTGGCTCCTGTGGCTTGGGTCAGGGGGCCAGGCCCAGCGGCTTCCAGGGCGCCGGGTCCGGTTGGGGGAATGGCTGATGGGGCGGCCACGGCGGCAGCCTGTGCCTGGGCACCTTGGGCATTTGCGATCTCCTGGGCCTGCAGGGCGGCCTGCTGGGTGGCGTCGAAGCCGGCATCCACCGCCATGGCCGCGCCGCGCGACAGCGGACCGTCTGCGGGGTTGATGCCCATGCGCTCGGAGGGGCGCTGCAGCGGGCGCTGGGGAATCAGCGCCTCCATGGCGGCGTTGTCTGCGAAGGGGTCCACGGCTGGCGCGCGGTCGGCAGGCAGCGGCGCAGGCTCACCCACACCCCGGAATCCCATGTAGGCGTCCACCATGCGGCGCACGCGCTGCGTCTCGCTGGCGTCGAGCGGCTGCTCGTTGATCCGGGCCAGGCCCTCGTTCAGGCCGCCCAGCACCTGGGCACTGTTCTCGGCCCCGCCATCCAGCAGGTTCTGCAGCCCAGACAAGATCCGGCCCGTGCGCACGCGGGCGTCCACGGCCGCGATGCCGGCGTCCTCGCTGGCCTGCTGGAACTGGCCCTGCAGCTGCACGCCCATGGCATCAGCCGCCTGCAGCCCGGCACCAGGGGCTGGTGCACCAGCAGGATCAGCACCCACGTTCTGGGCCAGCCAGGCGTCTTCCATCGCATCGCGCACCGTGTCCACCGTCTGCTGGGTGGAGAACTGCGTGCCGCTGCGCACGGCGGCTTGGACTTCGGCCACGTAATCGGGGCTCTGCGCAGGCTGCTGGCCGTCGCCGTAGTTCTCCCACCAGCGGCGGGCCTGCTGCGCGTCAGGGTCGTTCACCTCGCGGATCGACTGGCCCATGATCTTGGCCCGTACCTCCTCCCGCTGGTCCTCGGGCAGGTTGGCGAGGTAGCTCTCCACCTCGCCCACGCGGCCGACGCTGCCGTCAGGGAAGGAAATCAGGCGCTCGGGTGTTTGGTTGCCCAGCAGCAGCGGCGCCTGCGTGGCAGCTACCTCGGCGGGGGCCTGCTGCTCATCCTGCTGTGGCTGCTGGCCGCGCGTGTGCCCAACCGTCAGCAGCGACGTGCCGGCACCCGTGACGCCGCCCAGGGCCGCGCCCATGCCGGCCGCAGCCGCCACACCCTTCGAGGGATCAATGCTCTGATCGAACGGCATGGCCGCCCGCTGGCCCTCGTACTGGGTGACACCTTCCTCGACAGCTTCCTGCGCTGCCTCGCTGGCACCCGTCTTCACGGCACGCGCAGCAGCACCACCAGCAAATCCCTTGCCGTCGGCCAGCAGCCGCTCAGCACCGAAGGCACCGCCAGCACCACCGACCACGGCCGGCAGCACGCTGGCTCCGCGCGCAGCAGACACAGCCTGGTCCTCTGTGGCGCCGCCCTGCTTCGCCAGGTCGTAGGCCGTGCCAGCAGCATCACCACCAGCCATCGCAGCACCAGCAGCAACGCCGCCCGCGCGGCCCGCCGTCTCCACTGCCTTGCCAGCCAGGCCGCCGGCACGCGCCGCCAGGCCTGCGCCCTTCACCGCCAGGCCGGGCCCAACGAACGAGCCCGCAGCCTGCGCCGCAGCTAGCAGCGGGTTCTGCGCCACGTACTTGCCCACGGCCGCCAGCTCGCCGCCGACACCATCAGCGTCCTGTACCTTCTGCCGGAACTGCTGCTTGGAGGCCTTGACCACATCGCTCTGCGCGGCCTCGCCGGCCTGGATGATGTTTTTGTCAATCCAACCCGAGACATCGTTGCCGGGCTTGACGAAGTTCGCAGCCGCCGAGACGCCGCCGGCCGCCGCGTTCGCCGCCTCGATGGCTGTGTCGTTCAGGACGGCCAGGGGATTGCGGGACTTGGGCTTGTAGGGCGTGGCCGAGCCAGGGTCGAAGTCCAGGGCGCCAGATCCCTGAGGCTTTGCGGTTGTGGGGTCGAATTCGAATGCCATGCCCCAGTCTCGCCATAGAGACCGAGGCAGGCGAACCCTACGCGGGGTACGCGCGGGCGAAGAAAACCCCGCTGGTGCGGGCTGCTGCGAAAAATAAGTGGGCCGTTTCGGTTTTATGCGCGCAAGAGGTTCCAGTATTGACTACGCCGGGAGGGCGGTAGGTCTTTCGGGTTTTGGAATTGCGTATGTCCTGCTCACCACGTCAAAGATAATCTCGAAGCGTTCCCCGGGCCTAATGCCCAATTCTTCCGCTGCAGCTGTGAGCCGACGTATTTGATTATTGGCCTTGACACTGATAGCCGGCAATGTGTGACTTTCATGTTCGAAGTCGCCCAAAATCTTTCCAGACAGATAGTTAGGCAAGTACACGACCCGCCGACTAGCTGACTTGGAAGAAGCTGACTGGGTAATCATGGTTCGTACAGGAATTGAGAGATCGATCTCCTTCGAAGCGAACTCTGAGGAGGGAAGGCTTGCCAACTGTTGGGCAATTTTTCGCTTACGAGCGTCGGCAAGAGCTTCCGCAGGCAGGCTTCGGCCACGAATCCCGTAGATGGCGTGATCCAGCTTGCAGAGTGCTGAGGACGTTGCCGTAACTTGACTGACAGCCACATTGCTGACACCAAGATTCCCGATCAGGTGCGCCGCCAACTCAGACCGGGTTGCCGCTCCTCCATGCATCTCAATTGCTTCGATAGCCCCAAGCTCGGTTTTCGAGAGAACTTCTGTTTTTTCAATCTTTATCTTGGCGGTGTACTTGTTGTGACCGTTGGCCGTTAGCCACTGCCAGCCCGCGAACAGCTCAGCCAAGACGTGCACGGGTGGCACAGCAAGAGCGCGAGCGCCTTCTCGATAGAGCCACCGATCATCCGTCATAAGCGCAGAAGCGACAGTGTCGATTTCAACACTTCCAGTTGCCACACTCATGAGTTTGCGCATTCGATTGGCTGCAGCACTGCTTTCACTATCAGCCAAGGTGAACCATCCAGAATCAGAATCCAACAGGCGAAAACCGGGAGCCTTCGAGAACACCGCCTGCAGGGTTTCCAAATCCTGCGCGACTCCTTGCTCCAACGCAAGGAGCCCAGCGATCCGAACGAAGTTCGTGCACCCCACGAATGTGCAATCACGCCGTGCATGAGCCAACGCAGCGCTTACCCATGTTGCAGGCGCAAGAGCAGTTTCCACAATAACGACTGGCTTATAGCCCTCGTGGGTGCGGGCCAATGCCGAGGTCTGTTGGACAGGGCTTGGTAGGCCCATAACCTCAGCGAACTGGAGCGCTGCCTGAAGTCCGCAGCCTTCGCCAAGAAAGCGGGCTAGTTGCGTATCCGCCTCTTCCAGCGGCAACGGCATAATCCGGGTCGCCACGCTCAAGAGCTGCTCCAGAGCTGGCATCTTCACGGGCTGGGCATGCAAAGATACGAGGATCGCATCGCAAATCTGGCGCACGCGCTCTCTTGTGATGCCGTAGCGATCTCCCACCGCTTGGAGCTCCAATCCACGCGGTCCACCATATCGAGCCAGGAAAATCCCGATCCAGCGCTGCCGGGCCTCCTCTGATCCCGGGCGCGGATCAGCTTGATCGATACCATAGATGACTAGATCAGCGAGCTCATCCGCCCAAGTCGCCTTGCCCGCATCCAAAAGCCGGACGCAAAGGTCATGAACTGCGGCAGACATCACGGGTCGTCTCAGCTGTTCAGCAATCCAGACCGATAGCTTTCGACCATCTGCGGCCGGGAAACGAAGGTCATTCGACTCAAGTGCCTCAATCCATGGCGATGAGAGGCAGACACTCATGCGATCGGAGAATTCAGCATCAACAGGAACATCGCCACTCGCGTAAACAGTGGTTGCTGTAGATTTGCGCCAGAGCGCGGGAACCCAGTAGAGCGCTTCCAGCTTGGCCAAAACACCTAACGTATCAGCAACTGGCATTCTCAAAGCGTCTTTGACAGCGCGCAGCGACAGACTCGGAAACGAATTGATGGCTTCTTCATTCCTGAGCAGAGGCACCATACGCAAGCGCTCTTCATCATTTAGAACGGTCCGCCATTGCTCTACAATTTTTACGTCGACTCTCGACTCCCATATGACGTCAAACGACGGACGCCGGCGCTTGACGAAGTGTGCCCGTAGATCGTTGGCCGTTCCATTGCTGGGCAAACAAGGTCGCTGCCAAGCGAGCAGCTCGCTGGCATCTACCATTCCTAAAGTGCAGTCGAGGGGCTTGGCGACGAAGCGCACAGCGAAGCTGGGCAATACTCGAGCATGTCTTGGGCTTTGCGCCGCGATGCTGCCTGAAGTCAATGCAGTTATCTCCGAAAGTTAATTTGGCGGCTTATTCATGGAGCTCAGCGGCAGCCTAACACAAGTACATTGGGCGATAATTCGGAAACCTCCATACATAGCTCCTCCCCCTATTCCTGCTCGTGCCGGGCTCAGTGCTGGCTATCGCCGGCACGCTAACATGGGCCGGTGGCCACCTCTGGGCGTGGAGTGGTACGCTTCGGGCACTGCTGTGTAGGCAGCTCAGAAAATGGAACTCAACAGAGCCCAGCGCCGCGCGGCATTCGCTGCCGCGTAGGCAGCTCAGAAACTCCTCCTTCGAGTGCTTAGCCCTGCACCAAAATTCACTGCCGTATAGGCAGCTCAGAAATGTGATCTGTCGGCAGAAGCAAAAGACAGGTGGTTCACTGCCGCAAAGGCAGCTCAGAAAGTCTACAGCGCCATGTGCGCGCTGAACAATGTGTTCACTGCCGCACAGGCAGCCAGGCCCGCCCAGCGGGCCTTTTTCTTGGACGCTGCTCACACGGGCCGCGTCCGCACCTCAGCTGTCCAGGCAGATTGCCCTCGGGGCAGCAACGAGCCCTGATCCGTTGCAGCGATGTGGAGATATTCGCCATCCCTCAAGGCCCGCGCCTGTTGTGACAGCTGCTCGCGCACGTCATTGGATTCAGCGCGGAGCTTGCTGATCACCATCTTGTTCACCTTCAGCTCGCGACAACAGCGGCAGGAAAAGTGCATCCACTTTCCATAGTCTTCGAGGAAGGCAGTGCACTGGAGGTTGCATAGGGGGCACGGGGCTTGGATTGAATCTGGCATGGCTGCACCCTGAAGAAATACTGAGCGAAAGAAACTCTGAACCTGTTGTACCGCACCTGTGCCGTCCAAAACGAGATGACGAGGTAGGGGTTGGCCTAAGCTGGGTGGGCATGCTGATTGCCGCCTGTACAGCCTCACAGCCTGGGAGAAGATACATATTGGTACAAGACCCGAAAAAACGGTAGCATGCGCTCACATTTAACCAATCGAGGTGTACTGACATGCGAGTATCAATAACTCCTGCCGTTGCCAATTCGGCAGAGGGTCCACATGGATGAGTGCAAGCCGGGCCAGGACAGCGACCAACAACCCCAGTGGTCGCCTACGGGAGCACTGGCCCTGCTTATTTTGGGAGCGCTTGCGATAGCTGCGGCGATTTGGCTCATCGCGAAGCAGCACCGCACCCTGCCTTGGCAACTGCGAGCCGCAGCCATTGCCGCACCGGCGACAGAAGCTTCGCCATCAGCCGCAGCTGCCGAAATGCTGTGCCCAAATCAGAACTGGACTGCAGGCGAACGCACGTGATGAGCTTCTAGCGCAGGGCTGGGTTCAGAAACGACGAAGCCCGCGCGGGGCGGGCTTGTGTGGACTCTCAAAACCAGTGCGCCCGCTACTCGGCCAGTTTTCCTTTCTTTTGACCACGCCACACGCGTGATCTAAGCCTCTCGATAAGACTTGAGGCTGTACTCTCAGAGCTATCAGTCAGATGAAATCCAGCAAGCCACTTTGCATAATTTTTATCTGGAGGAAGAAATCCAGCATTTAGAGGCCTCGAGAAATCTATGGTACTAACCCGAGGTATCGATGAGTGCGATTTTTTTCGTAGGATGTTTATTAAAGCATTCCGAACCTTATGCCCATGAGCAACTAGGTCAACACAAAGTATGTGCGAAAAAAATGCTAAATCCTGAGCAAAAGAATCTATAGATTCCACAAGTTTTGGATAGGTGACATCTGTGACTAAAACGTCCTCTTGCCTTAACCCAAGATAAACGTAGTGAGCTTTATCCTTTGGTATTTCTCCACTCACAAATCTCTGAATCATGAAATCACGCTCTTGCACGACTTTTCCCAAGCCCCTGAGCGCAGCATACATTTCACTTGCAGCCGCTATGGTCCTGCCACTATTTGATATCTTGGAATGCAATATTTCCTGGATTATTTCAATAGGAGCTTCTGGCGATGGGAATCTCTGAAAATCAAACTGAAGTTATATCTGATCACCGCCAATCAAATGCAAATTCTCGACATACTCAATATCATTTTGTTTCTGAACCAAATTTTCATGCAGCGACCTTGAAAACTGACTCCTGAAGCCGATAGCTGTATTACAGACCGATGCCCCCAACTGTATTAGTGCATTAACGCTTCTCAATTCTGACAATAGCTCTTTTCTAATGCTGGTCTTCTCAACAATGCGCTGGGCACCCCATGCACCGCCCGCAGCGCCGACCAGCCCACCAACAAATGCAATAGCCACATTGCTAGCAAGCAGAGTCAACTCGTCCATAGATTCCCTCGGCTCTTGAAAATAAGTCCAAACAAATAACCCGCTCAGGGCGGGCTAATATTAGACCAGAATAGCCAATTATTCCAGTCTCTGGTTCGCTGCAACTACTTGCCGTCGTCGTTCTATATCGACGCACAGAGAGTGTGCGTAACGGACCCTCTGAATCACGTCCTGCACATCTCGCATTTCTATCTTTTCATCTAGATGATAGTCAGCTTGATTTCGCTCATCCTTGAGCCGCACCATAGCCTTCGCGAGCCTCGCTGCACTTTCTCTGCCTGCATCAGATATCATGGAATAACTTCTAACTCGCCGAATAGTATGCGCGTGAGATGACTCCCCGCCGACTCGCGCGTCACCATTGATTTTTTCAAATAACTTATCAACAACATGAAATAACGAATAGTAGGCACGCGATATAGCGCAACGTCTTTGCGCTTCTCCGCATGGCTCACTATCTGCTAGCGCTTCAGCTAATGTAAGCAGATCCTCTGGCGTGCAGCTCATCTTTAGTTAGATATTTGAATTCAACATTAAGACTTAAAGGGTCCCATCCATCAATAGATGACAGTCTTACGGCTAGAGCGTCCTCAAGCTCCAACTCTTTTTCTATACCGCCGACAAAACGGACTCTGACCCGATAGGTACTATAGCCCTCGGGATCATCAATAGCTTTCGTCTCCAAGGCAACGATACGAACCATCTGCTCAGTTGCCAAATCCGAAACAATTCTAAGTTGATACTGAATTTTATTCTCGTCAGTTCCGCAACGAGAGATCTCATTCAGGCAATCCTTAACATCATCTTCAATTATTTTCAGTTTAGTGGAGCCGCCAGCAATTTTATTAATTAGTTCTAAGCATCTGGAATATCTACCATCAAAAATCAACCCATCACAAGCACTATGCACAACTGGCACATTCAATGGATCTAATTCAATCGCTCGCTCTGCATAGTCTGCAGACTGCTGTATCTTCCCGATTAGTCGACTCGTTACAGACGCATTTAGAAAAACGACAGATGATGGATCAAGTTTTATTGAGTTGTTAATCCAATAATCAACTTTATCGATATCCCATTGAAGAACGGCAAGCGCAGACCTGCATACACTGGCGGCAGCTGGATCTACTTTTGCCAGTGCATCTGCCTCGCGTTGAAGCAGCCTCATATCCCAGTCAGACACAGCCTCTTCTGTATTCAAGTGCTCTTGGATTTTTTCCATGAGCGACTGGGCAATTGTTTGAGGTTGTAACTTGACCATCGCGGCAGTATACAAGGAGAGGTTGTAGAGGTTCATGTGAGTGCGTTGTCAAAGATTCATGTAGCGGGCAGGTCACTGCGGTGGCATCGATAGATGTGAGGTTTCTGTAGAAAGGACTGCTACATTCCGCCCATGCGCCCCCTCCTAATCCTCCCCGCCCTCCTCCTCGCCGCCCCGGCCCTGGCCGCCAACATGGCCACCTGCCTGCTCGACAAGCTCCCCGGCACGCAGAACGATGTCGCAGCCCAGGCAGTGTTCCAGGTCTGCAGCGCTGAGCACCCTGGCGGGATTCAGGCCGTGCCCCAGGGAGATGGCCGGGGCATGCTGGGGTTCAAGTCCGGGCCAGAGTGCACAGCGAAGAAGGCGGGAGATACGCGCAGCACCAGGGCGGCGGAGTTGATTGGGATGGCTTGTCGGCGGCTGTATGACATCCCATTCGACCCATCGACTGCCCGCCCGGTGAACTGACCTATGCGGGCTCCCAGCCTGTACCGTTGAACTTGGCGCGACGGCCCTGCCCATCCACGTAGACCTG
Source organism: Delftia sp. RIT313 (assembly GCF_000632165.1). Taxonomy (NCBI): domain Bacteria; kingdom Pseudomonadati; phylum Pseudomonadota; class Betaproteobacteria; order Burkholderiales; family Comamonadaceae; genus Delftia; species Delftia sp. RIT313. The sequence goes on from NZ_JFYT01000037.1 coordinate 18,109, forward strand.
GCCAGCCTGGAACTGTTGACCCTGGGCCTGCTGCCCCGGCTGCAGCACAAACTGCCCGCTCTGGCGATTGAACACCGTGGATGGGGTGTTGTAGGCCCGGCCGCTGGTTGGGTCCACCTGCTGCCCGCCGGGCACCACCAGATACGGATCAGACTGCGGCGCCCCGCCCTCGATGTCCCGCATGTACTGCACGAGGCTGCGGCGCTTGGTCGGGTCCTGTTGCTGGGCCACCTGATTGCGCGCCGCCTCCACCAGCCGGTTCGTGCGGTTCGTGTAACCCTGCGTCTCGCGGTCCATGTCCAGGCGCTGCTGGGTCAGCCCGGCCTGCATGCCAGCGCGCTGGTTCTGCCCCTGCTGCTGGAGCAGCGCTTGGTAGATGGAGGTGGCGCGCTGCAGGGATGCGGGGTCGCGGCCCTCGGCACGGTCAAAGCCACGCTGCGCGCCCAGCTCGGAGGCCACGATGCTTGGGGCACGGCGGATACCGAGGGTGCCACCGGACAGGCTCATGGACGGGCCGGGGCCGGGCGTGGCAATCTGGCCCGAGGCCCGCAGACGGGCCATGGATTCGATGTTGCCCTGGGCGGCCAGGTTGTCGGCTGCGCCCATGTTCTGTGCGCTGGGGCCGCCACCAAGTGCACGCGCCACCATGGGGTTGTCCATGATGCTGAAGCCGGGCCGGTCGCTGCCCCAGGGCCTGATGCCAGCGGCCTGGACCAAGGGGCCGCCGAAGCCAGAGGGTGCTGCGCCGGCCGGAAGCGATGTGACGGAGCCACGCGGGGCGGAGCCGTTGATCGAGATGTCGCCGGCCACGTTGGTGCCGGAGTAGCTGTTGCCGATGCGGGAGACGTTGGAGGTGGTGCCGGGGGCGGCAGCGGGTGCTGGTGCTGCAGCAGGTGCGGGCGTGGGCGTCACCGGGTTGTCCCGTGCAGCCTGCACCAAAGGCGACACAGGCCGGGCCATGGGCGGCGGCGTGGTGCTCGGGGTGTCGGCATTCGCGGCGCCGGCCAGTGCGGCACCGCCGGCCACCACGGGCGCATAGGGTGCTGCTGCCTGTGCGGCTTGGCCCACGCCGGACATTGCCGGCTGTGCAGCACCGAAGGCCCGGGCGACCAGCCCAGTGCCACGCAGCGCCGCGCCAGGGATGTTGCCCACGCTGGGCAGCGCGGCCAGGTTGCGGCCCAGGTCGTTGTTCAGGATGTTGCCTTGCGAGCCGTCCGCTGCCGGGGCCTGCCGCTGGCCGCCGGTTGGGATCTGGCCCACCAGAGCATCACGTCGGCGGGCTTCTTCGAGGAAAGGATTGGTGGCCATGAGCGTTCCTTGGTTGCTTCATGGCAGTGTGGCTCACAACAGAAACTGTTGAAAACCGTACTGGGGGGCTTTCATGAATGCCCCAGCTGCGTAGCTTCCATCCAAATCCAAGCGTTAGGATAGAGCCACCAAAACAGATTGAAACTATTTAATGAATCGTCTTCTGACGCGTTTTATCAACGAGCGCAACTACTCCCACTGGATAAACACATGCGCGCTTCTCACTGTATATACATCGTCGCGCGTGCTGATGAATCTCTGGCCCGATGTATGTTGGCTTCCACGAATGGGAGGGGTCTTGGTTGGAGTCGCCGTGGTGATTCAAGGATACATGGCGGCAAGAACAGAACAGTTCAATGAGCCCTGGCGTTGGGGTATCCCCAAACGAGTGGTCTATACCCACTTCTCCAGTTGGGCAGCAGCGATGGGCACGATCTTCTGGACCTTCGGCGATTTTTTCCCAGATGTCCTGGGACTATCGAACGCTGCTTGCAAGCCGCCAGTTTGGGGATGATGAAGAGTCAGGCCAGCGGCCCCGGCACAGCCACCTCGCGCGACCGCACCCATTCCTCATTGCGCCCGCTGGCCTTGCGCCCGAACTCTTCCTCAAAGCGGCGCAGGCAGACGGCGGCCTTGGCATCGTTGTACAGCTCGGTGTCCTGAGTGCTGTAGGCCCGGTAGAGCATCCATTCGACAAGGGCCTTGTGCAGCTCCGGGCGGATCTCTGGCTTGTCGATGTCGCAGCGCAGCGTCTTGAGGGGCAGTCGCTGCACGGTCAGCCGGATCTCGCCGGCTGCTGCTGGCGTAGGCCACAGGTGCAGGCGGCCCGTGGTCAAGCCGGTGACCAGGCGCTGCGGCACGTCCTGGCGCTCTTGGAACTGCCAGCCCGGCATGGCGCAGTCCATCTCTTCCACGTTGAGCACTTCCACGGCCTGGCCGGCCACGAAGGCGCGCAGCACGCGCACCACCTGCGGGGCCAGGGCCACGGACTCGTCGCCCGCCCCGAACGCCACCTTGCACATGGGAGAGGTGGAATCGCGCAGCAGCTGGGCGCGGCGGCACGCCTCCTCCTGGGCCTCGTTGGCGTAGATCGTCAGGATCGGGTCCCGGCACAGCGGATCGGGCTCGGCATCGTCGGCCTGGGCTCGATACAGCTGGATCATCTCCTGGAGGTTCATGGCGGGCCTCGGTTCGATTACTGGGTTTCAGCCAGCACGCCCTTGAGCCACGCGCCGCCACGGGGGTTGCGGTCTTCGACGACGGTGAAGGGGTAGCGCAGGCCGTGGCGCTGACGCAGGTTGTTCATGGCCTCACCCAGACGGTCATCGAGCTTCTGATCGAAGTCGGTGCGCTTGGCGCGTGCCAGACGCTCCACGAACTTGCGCTTCACGGTCTGGGCCACGCCGCGGCGAAAGTATTGGGAAACGCCATTCACGCCCACCAGCACCATGTCCATGTCGTTCTCGTCGGTGGACTCGTAGACCATGACCGTGACGGGTTCGTTCATGAAGGCTTCGAGCTCCAGCGCACCAGAGGGCAGCGGCTTGTCGACGACCTCGACGTCGCCCTGGCCGATCTCACCGATCTGGACGGTGGACTCCTTGCCGAGGTATTGGTTGGTTGCATCCACTGCGGTGGTGTTGCGTGCCATGCGTTTCTCCTGAAATGAGGGGGTTGCGCCCGGCACTGGGCCGGGCTTTGGTTCAGACCTGGGCGACGTAGTACAGCGTCTGGGACGCGACCACGGCCGCCAACGTGGCGTTCTGGGAAACGCGGAAGCCGCGCGGGTCGGTCTTCACGCCCGCCGATGCGGACAGCGTGCGTGCGCCGTCAGCAGCAGCCTTGAAGGCAGAGTTCTCGGCCATGCCTGCATACCATTCGATGCAGACGCCACTGGAGCTTTGCAGCCGCACGTAGCGCGGCTTGAAGCCCACAGGGAAGAAGAGATCGTCACCGGCCACGATGGTGGTGGCGTCCAAGACGACCTTGCCCTGGGCAAAGCCAGGCGTGCCTTGGTCGTCCGAGCGGGTGCGGGTCTGACCCGCAACGTTGTCAGCCATGATGTGCTCCTTGTCGGTTCAATGGGTTGGAAGCGGGAGCGCTTTCGCGCCGCCGCGGCTTCAGGTCAGCGCAGAGACGCCGGCCTCGGCCACCGCCATCCAGCCCTCGTTGAGCAGCGTGCAGTTCATGTAGAACCGCGTGCCCACGTAGCCGCGCTGGCCCAGCGGGTCGCTCTTGTCCTTCTGGCCGGCCGGGATGTAGGTGGGGTCCAGCGCGTTGTCCCCGCGCAGAGCCACTTGGCCCCATGCGTCTTCGCCCACCACGATGAACGGGTAGACGTCCACATTGGTGCCGCCCATGAGGCCGGTGCTGCCGATGGCCGCGCCAGCGTTGGCGTAGGGAGCCAGCTCGGGAGAAGTGATGAAGCGGAAGTTCTCCACGCTGCCCAGCTCGTACTGGCTCACTACCTTGCGGCTGCCGTACTCGGCCACGGGCGTGAACTTGGGCAGATCACGCACATCGGAGTCGGCATCGGTGTGCACGAACACCAGATACGAGGCCTCGACAGGCGACGTGCTGATGTTGGCCGACGGAGCCAGAATGCCCGTCACTCGCTTGGAGTGGTTGGCCTGCAGGTTGCGGCTGATCTTGCGCAGCAGGTTCGAGGTGATCTTCCCGCTGACGGCATTGCGCGAGGAGCCGCCCGAATAGAAGGCGTTGGCGCAGCTCTTAATCACGCCGTAGCGGATCATCTCGCGCAGCAGGCCCACACGCTCGCCGCACTGCTTCTTCATTTCAGCAGGCACGTCGTCCTCGTAGGTATCGGCCACACGGTTGGTCAGCTGGTACAGGCAGCCGAACTCGCGCAGCTTCACCTCGATGTCCTGCGGCACCAGGGAGTCGGCCGAGGGCGTCACACCTTCTTGCAGCTCGTGGGCATTGACGCTCACCAGAGGGCGGTTGATGGTGTTGAAGTCCGCCGCCGTCGCGCCGTAGGGCAGGTAATGGCGATAGACGATGGTCTGGCCCACATTGCGCGGCATGGCGCTCTGCTTGCCCGTGATACCCAGGACTTCGACGCCGACGGCGTGACCCAGGATCTCACTCTTGAGTTTGCCGATTCGCTCGGCGGGATTTCCGGTCGTGAAAGTCACGATGTTCTCCTTTCGGCCTTATCGGCCAACCACCGACTTGAAGCCGGCAATGAATGCTTCCTGTTCGGTCGGCGCGGTCTGGGGACGCTGTGCGTTGCCTGTGGGCGTGACGGCAGCCTTGAGCCGTGCCTGCCCCTTCGCGGCCTTGTCGGCGGCGGTGGCGCGGGCGTTGGTCCATGCGTCGTACTTGCCCAGCAGAGAGCCCATGCCCTCGGCCGTGGCCACTTCGGCGAACTCCTGCTGCACCTGCTCCCCCTGGGAGGTCAGCCACAGGTTGAATTCCTGTGAGTCGATCTTTTCGCGCCAACCTGCGTTTGTGCGGTCCAGCACGGCCATCTCCACCACCATGGGGTCGAGCTCGGCCTGAGCTGCATGTGCGCCGCCCGTGGCCACGGGTTGCTGCACTTCAGCCGGCGGGGCTTCCTGGCGGGGTTGCTGGCCTGCGACCATGTGGCGAACCAACTGCACGACATCGGGGTAGTCCTGCTCCAGTTGCTTGAGCTCCGGAGGCAACTCGGGCGCCGGGGCTGGCGTCGGAGTTGGCGCGGGCGCCGGGGCTTGGATGCGGCTGTTGAGCTCGCCGATCTTCCCGTTGGCCTTGCGCAGCTGCTGCTCGAGCGTTTCCACCTTGGCAACACTTCCCAGCAGGCGCTTGAGCTCGCTTTGCTTGTAGCCCTCGAACACCACGGGGTCGTCATCGACTGCTGCCTGCACCGGCTGGGCTTGCTGCCCCTCGGGTGCGGGCGGCGCATCGGAGCCGTCCTGTGGTGCAACGCTGGCCTGGGGCGCTGCGGCTGCGGGCGCTGGTGCGGTGGCTTCTGCAGGTGCCGGCGCGGGTGCTGCACCAGCCTCGGCCGACACATCCGAAGATGCTGCGGCGGGGGCTGGCGGCGGCTCCGTTCCGGTCACGCTGGCAAAGGCCTGCTCGAAAGCTTCCCGCTCTTGCGCCTGTTCCTGCTGTTGTTGCGGATCCATGCGTCATGCACTCCTGTGTGTCATGCCAAGGTCAGTAGCTTTCGCCACCAGCGTCGGCGGGTTGTGCCTGGGCTGACGGGGCCAGCGCAAGCAGTTCTTTCCAGGCCGCGATGCGCCCACGCAGTTCGGCGGTGCGCAGCGCGTCCATGGTTGGGCTGTCGTTCTTCTTGCGCAGGGTGTCGATCTGCGCGTTGGCATGGCGCTCAATGGCGCGCCATGTCGGTGAGGTGAAGTCCAGGCCCTGATTCATGGAGGCCAGTGTTCCGGGAAGCAGCGCCTATGACGAACCCTGGCCGGGGGTCAGCCCCGCGCACCGTCAGCGGCCGGCGTCTCGATGCCCTGGCGCACGCCCAGCAGCGGGCTGTCGGTGCGCAGCGGCGTCAGCGGGTCGGTGTTGTTGGGCATGGCGCCGGGGTCTGGCTGTTGCTGAGGTGTGATCCAGCCCGAAGGCTGCGGAATGATCGGTGCCGCATCGTGATCGACGTATCCGCCGGAGCGCAGCAGTCCATCGGCAATGCCGGCGGTAGCAGGGTTCAACGCCAGCACCTGTGCTGCCTGCGTGCTGCTGTACTGGGACTCGACATTGACGCCGACGGTTTGCGCCCGAGCCCTGCCCGCCTCTGCCTCGGTCTTGCCTGCCTGAGCTTCCAGCAGCTTGGCCTTGGCCTCCAGCGTCGGGTCCTGGCCCTGCTGGGCGCGCTGGGCCTTCTGCTCGTCCGTGTACTGGAAGTTGGCGGGGTCCAGGCGCTGACCCTTGCACAGCTCGGCCGCCAGCTTCGCGGGGTCCAGCTCGTAGATGGGATTGGCCGACACCTGCAGCAGTGTCATCAGGAACTGCTGCTGGGCGTCGCGCTCCACCAGCGCAGAGGAGGCGCGCACGTCGATCTGGAAGTCGCCCTTGATGGACTCGTCGTCCGAGTAGGTCATCATCCAGTCGAAATACCGCTGGATGTGGGGCCGGGTCATGTAGTCGTCGAACCGTTTGGCCAGGCGCCGCAGCACGCTGGTGGCGTTGTTGTTCTGCATCTGCATGCCGCCCAGGGTGTTGGGTGCATCGCCGCGGATGCCCTGAAGCATGGCTGGCATGCCCGTCGTGTCCTCGGCCATCTTCAGCGCGAAGTTGATGATGTTCATCAGCGGTGCCTGCACGCTGGGCACCACGAAGGCATTGAAGGCGGCGCGCACGTCGGAGGCATCCGCGTCGGCTTCGGCGCGCCAGACCTTGCCGGGGCGCAGCGAGAAGCTGTTGTCCTGCGGGGTGATGCCGTTGCCGATGACGATCTGCGGCGAGGCCGACAGGCCGGCGTTGTCCATCATGGCGCGGGCCGATCCATTGAGCATTCGCTGTGCCGTGCGGATCTGCCGGCTGATGCCGACACCCCAGGGCATGCCGGGGCGACGCTGCCAGGCCAACACGTCATAGGGGAACTCGCCATCGTCCTGGGGGCTGAGCACGACCTTGACCAGGCGGTCGTTGATCATCACCGCCATGGTGGGCACGCGGTCTTCGTCGCCCTCCTCCATCTCCACGCCCAGGCGCGCCAGGTGCTCGCGGGCGCAGTGGCCGTAGAAGATCCACATCTCGAACTCGTCCTCGCCCGGCCGGTAAACGGCCTCGGTGCCCTCGCGGGTTCGGGACGGGCCTTCGCGCAGCGCGGCCAGCAGCTCGGCAGTCTCATAGCTGGGATCGGCCGCCATCTCCTTGATCTGGCGCCGGCCGATGTGCTCACGCTCCCAGGTGTAACTGCCGTTGTGGATGTTCTCGCCGCAAGCTGGATCCGGGAAGAAGTTCCAGACGTCGATGCGCTTGGAGCCGGGCTTGATCTCGTCCACCTTGATGAACTCGGTCAGGCCCGTGGCCGGGTCCTTCCGGGTCATGCGTGCCGTGCGGGTGATTGGGAACGGCCCCTTGAGCACGCCGGAGCCGATGCGCGCGGAGTCCTCGATGACCTGGCGCACCTCGCCGTGCCAATTGCTTTCCACCAGCGGGTCCTCGATGGCCTGCTGCATGCGCTCAGCGGCTTCCTTGGCCTCGGCCGCCTGGGCAGCCATCTGCGCGTGCACGGCAGCGGAGTCCGTGGCGCCCATGGCCTGGGCCAGCATGGTCAGCTGCGGCCCGCTCAGGCGCGGCAGAGGCGTCGGCTTGATCTCCCAGGCCCTGTCATCCGTGGGCAGCAGCATGTCCGCCACGCGCGCGCTGGCCGCATCGGTGTAGGGGCGCGTGATGTTGAGGAACACCACCGACCGGGCCGGGCCCTGCTGCTTGGGCTGGCCGCCGACCATGGCCGCCTTCCTGCTGCGGTACAGCTGGTTGGCGTTCTGGAAATTGCGGTTGGCGTCGTCAATGCCCTGGTAGTGCTCCTCGTCCTCGGTCCATTCCTCCTCGATGCCGGAGCCGGCACGCCCGGCAATGGCCTCGCGGCGCTTGGACAGGAGCGTCAGGACGAACTCGGCGCGCAGGTCGCGCTGGGGCTCGCCGCTGTCGTCGTGCTGCTGGGCCAGCAGGCCCCCATGGTTGGTGGTGGCTTGCATGTCAGTACCCTATCTCGTTGTCCAGTGGCTGCCAGCCGCCGCCCCGAGAAGCGACGGGCCGCTGCTGCTGTGAGCGCAGCATGTGCTCGGCCGATTGAGCGATGTAGCGGAAGTTGTCGGCACCATGGCTGTATTGGTCGTGCAGCGGCCCCATGGCCTCGCCGGTCTTGGTGCTGACGTGGCGCTGATACCGCTTCAGGCACTCCAGCAGGCGCGCCGTCTTCACCGCGTCGAAGTAGCAGCGCGGGAACAGCATGCGGGCGGCCTTGATGCCCTCTTCCACGTCCAGCGCGGCCAGGCACACCACCTGGCGGCGCCCCAGCTCGCGCAGCAGCATCTCGGCGTTCTTGCCGGTCTGCGGGTTCTTGGTCTTGCCGTCGTGCGGCAGGTAGTCGATGCCCCAGCGATACGGGCGCTTCTCCAGTTGGGTCACATACCAGTCATAGGTGTGGTGGCTGTCTTCCAGGTAGTCGATGACGCGCACGTCCTGCGGACCGACCTGCACCATGGTGATGGTCATGGCGTCATTCCAGCCCAAGTCCCAGACCGTGTGCACGGGCAGGCGCGGGTCGTAGGGGACGCGGCAGGCCCGGCCGTCGGCATACAGGTGCTCCACCTCGTGGCGGTAGATGGCGCCGGCCGCCACCTTGCGGGCCTTGCCCTCCCAGATATGCTCGTAGTCGTCCTTGAGCATGGAGCGCTTGGCCTTCTGGCGCTCGTCCTCCAGCACCACAGGAAACCAGGGGTTGTCGCGCCAGTTGATCTGGCAGACCCATGTGTCCGGGCTGGGCGTGGCGATGAACCGCTGGTAGGTCTCGTCCGTCTCCATGTCCGGGTTCAGGGTCAGCCAGATCTCGGAGCCCTCCTTGCGGATGGTCGGGATCAGCACGTCCCAGGACTTCTTGCTGAGGCCGTGGGCCTCTTCCACCCAGACGATGTCCACGCCCTCGAAGGACTTGATGGTGTCCACCGTGTGGGACTGCAGGCCCGAGAACAGGAACAGCGAGCCGTTGATGCCCCGGATCTCGGAGTCCAGCACCTCGAAGAACGCCTCCAGGCCCAGGCGCGAGATGGTGTCCTTCAGCAGGCGGTGCACCGAGTCCTTCATGGACCGCTGGATCTCGCGGGCGCACAGCACGCGCAGCGGCCGGTCGGCGGCCATGGCCAGGAGGACAGCAGCGACAGCCCAGGACTTGCCGCCGCCACGGCCACCGTGCATGACCTTGTAGCGCCTGGGCGAGAACAGGGGCTGCAGCTTCTCGGCCAGCTGCAGCTTGGTGAATGGGAGCTCGGCAGGCGCGTTCATGCGGCGTCGTCCTCCCGCGCAGCCGGCCGGACGAACTCCACAGCGATGCGAGCCACACCGCCCTCGCCTGGCCCGGCGCCCACGGGATCGACCTTGTCCATGCCGAAGGCGGTTCGCTCCATGTCCACAACGATGCGCAGGCTCTCGGCCAGCACCTTCAGGGTCTTGGAGCGTTCTGGCAGGCTGATCACGGCCTCCAGCAGTTCGCCGTAGCGGTCGCGGCCGGGCTTTTCGCCAGGCGTCACCACGGCCGCAGCCAGCTCCTGCAGCTTGGCCAGGGTGGCGGGATCGGTCTGCTGCTCCAGCTCGTCCATGAGCCTGTTGGTGAGCTCGCGAACACGGCGCGCATCTTTGCGGTGGCCCAGCCGCACGTCAGCCACAGCCTGGGCATTGCCGTCGATGACAGCCCGTTCCCGGACTTTGGTATCCGCGGATACCTGGCTGGATACCGCCGCCCTGGATACCAGAGCATCAGCCTTGGCCTGGATCTTCTGGGACAGGTCGCGCTCCCATCCATCCCGCTTGGCGCGCTTGTTGATAGCGCCATGGGTGATGCCGTTCTCGTCGGCGATCTGGCGAAGTGTCTTGATGCCGGCCCGGTAGTCCAGCTCTATGCGCTCCCAATCAGGGGAGCGGGGGCCGGGGGCTGCGCCCCCTGCACTGGGGGCTTGATCGGGAACTGCGGGGTTGGAAGGCATGCCCGGAGTCTCCCGGGCGCGTGTCTTTTAAGCGAACCCTAGCGGGGTGTGGAAGAGTGACCTCTCCAACTGGCGTCGAAGCTACCCAACTCCTCTCGTCCTAAATTGGTGATTGCTATGCGGGCCAGCGCACATTTTTGAGACCGCTGGAAGAGGTCGGCTGCACTTAGTTCCCCAACGTCTGGAAACTTCGGTGCTTCTTGTGCGAAAAATACCGCAACAGCCCGAGGCCTTCCCGCTCGGATGAACAAATCTGCCAACCCAAATGCCACATGAATTTCCTTGGTGGCATCCAAATAGGCGTCACGCAAAGACTCGTCGAATTTCACACGTGCCTTCTCCACATGCAGAAGATGCGCCGCTAGTGTGAGAGTCGCAAATTCATACTGCAAGCATGTCTTGATGACATCTAAGTACTGCGTCTCCCTGCGCACCCAATGCTGCTGCGCAAGCCAGCCTCGATCGTTCACCGAACGTTGAATTTCTGCAGTGGTTCGTGTCGTTTCTTCGAGCCGAAGCTTTATTTCTTTGAAATCTTCCTTGGTTGCCAAGTTCTTTCCTTTTTCAGAAAGATAGGCTTCCCCGCGCTTTATAAAAATCCAGAGCAGTAACAGAAAAAAAGGGATACCCCAAGCGGCCATCCCAAGTCCAGTTACCAGCCATTGAACCAACGTCTCCTGCATCAGCTCTACTCCCTGTAAATTTATTCCATCCTAAAGGATGGCTATCATTCGAACGCAAACACGACACGGTCACACACTGGAGGAAACACGCATGCTTTGGCTTTTGGACACGGGAAAGATGGCACACCGATTCGGCAAGTGGCGCGGACCCATAGCAGGCCTGTGCGGCCTCGCCGCGTGTTTGATCGCCGCGCTCATCTCCAACTTGGAAGATCTCGTGGGTTCATTGATGCCGATAGGAGTGCGCACGCATGGCCCGACCGTCCTGACGTGGATATGGCTCGCTGTACTTGCAGTCGGAGTGTTCACCATGTTCGCAGGAGCATGGCAGCTCTACAAAGACGAGATGCACGGCGCCCACATGACCGACGCGGACCACTATCGACGCGAAGGCTGGTGAGCCTCAGCCGATAAGCGACATCTGCCCAGCACCCCCATCCTGCACCCTCTTCTGCAACTGCAGAACCACCTTGCGCAGCTCCAGGATCTCGTCGGCCTGATGTCGATTGCGCACTGTGAACTCGGTCAGGATGGCGCCCATGTCGTGCTGGGTCTGCATGTTAGAGAACTGCATTGCGTAGCCCTGGAACATCCGGGCAATGCGCCGGGCAGTGGCCTCATTGACGCGCAATTGCTGGTCACCAGCCTCAATGATCACCAACCCCTCCGGCAATTCCGTCATCGACACAGCCTCGGGCTCAGGCCGGCCCATCATTGGCGCGAAGACACCATCCCGAATGCGGCGCAGGCGGCCGTCATCGATCAGGCGCGAGACGTGGTCATCGATGATGGTCATCTTCAGGCCTGTGATGGCCTGCAGTTCCGAGCGCGAGCAGACCTGGCCCTGAGTGTGCAGGTCCTGGATAGTGGCCCAGATGATGTCGGCGCTGGTGCGGTCGTCGATTTGCGGCGTGGTGGTGGTGGTCAATGGCTTCTCCCGGTAGACTATTGCTTGCTCAGGACAACAGTCCGGGATCGCCCGCCTCGCGCGGGCTTTCCTTTTTCAGGGCCAGCAATTCATCGCATCTCGTCCTCCCACGGTTTGAACACCACGCCGGCCTCGGTGCCGAAGGCATAGAGCCATTCGACGAGTCCCTTGGCCAGCTTGTTCGAGAACTTCTTCGTGGGCACGCCCAGCATCACGACCTCGCCGCGCAGGCCACGGCCCATCCGCATCTCGCCCAGGCGCACCCACTCGTCGCGGAACTGCACATCGTCCAGCGTGTCCACGCGGAAGGCGCTGATCAGGATGCGCTTGGCGTCCTCCACGTTGGCCAAGTCCCCGCCCAGCTGCTTGCTGATCTGGTTGATCTGGCTGTGAAAGTGCCGGCTGTGGCGCTCCTCCCGGCACTCGGGCCGGATCTCCAGCACCAAGCGCTTGCCGTCGCGCAGCCAGCCTTTGATCTGCCGCCAGGCGCTGGTGACGGCGATATGCCCCTGCTCGGGCGTCTTGAGCAGGACGGTCAGGTGCTCACTCATGCCAGCGCTCCCAGCAAATCGCCCTGCTCTACCGAGGGCTCCTGCTCGCCCACGGGCTTGATCGTCACTATCACACCGGGCGCGGCCGCGTAGCGCTTCGTCTTCACGACATCCACCACCTGCACGTCGTCCTTCCAGACCACGCCGTTGATGGCGTCGTAGACGGCCTTCTCGATGTTGTCGATGTCCGGCTTGGTCGTTGGACGGATGGCGCCGGCCAGGGCCTGCTGCTGCTTCTTGCGGGACCAGCTGGCCGGCACCTGGCAGTTGATGAGCAGGTGAACGTCCATGGCGCCTTCCAGCAGCGCGCGGCCGGCCATGGCGATGCTGGCGGCGTGGGCCACCAAGCCCTCGTAGTTCACGGTCTTGGCGGGCGTGAACATGCGGGCGTGCTGGCCCACCTTGCCGATGCGGGGGCGGCCCTTGCCGACGGGTTGGCCGGGAACGGTAAAGGTGATCATGGTGGTCTCTTTCACTCGAAGTCGGCCGAACGGCCAGGGGTGGTGCTCGGCTTGTCGCCGTTCCAGTTCTCGAAGCGGACCAGGTGGCCCACATACCTGAGGTTCAGATCGCCCGTGGCGCCGCCGCGCTGCTTGGCCACGCGCAGGCTGGCGTAGTACCGCCAGGCATCGCCCAGGCTGGGCTTGAGGTGGATGGGGCGGTGGGGGAAGAGGATGATGTCGGCGTCCTGCTCGATCTCGCCGCAGTCGCGCAGGTCGGACATCATGGGCATCTGGTCAACGCGCTTTTCGACCTCGCGGTTCAGCTGGACCAGCAACAGCACGGTGATGCCGAGCTCCTTGGCCAGCTTCTTCAGGTTGCGCGTGACCTCGCCCAGCTGCGCGGTGCGCGTGTCCTTGGGGTTGGTGCCCTCCATCAGGCCCAGGTAGTCCACGATCAGCAGGCGCAGGCCGTGCCGGCGCTTCAGGGCGCGGGCCTTGGTGCGCAGCGTGTTGATGTTCAGGCCGGTGCGGTCGTTCACGTAGAAGGGGCGCTGCCGGATGCACTCCCCTGCCCTGCACACGGCCGCATAGTCGCTGTCGGTCATGCGGCCCTTGGGCTGCCGGATGATGCTCATCGACACCTCGGACTCCATCGCGATGCGGCGCTCGTACAGCGCTGCGCACGACATCTCCAGCGAGAACATGGCGACGGTCTGGCCCAGCTTGGCGGCGTGCTCGCCGATGGCCAGGGCCAGGGCGGTCTTACCCATGGAGGGGCGCGCACCGATGACCACGAGGTCGCCGGGCCGCATGCCGCCGTCCAGCTTGTGATCCAGGTCGCGCAGGCCAGTGGGCAGGAAAGGTTCTTCAACGCCGACGCTGCGCTGGTCCAGGTCCTGCAGGAACGAAACCACACCAGCGTCTGCGCCGATCCACTCGTCGCCCGGGCCATCGGAGGCCAGGCCGGCCAGCTGCGCCGAGACCTGCTCGATGCGGTCGCCAATGGGCAGAGCATGGTCGCGCGCCAGCTCGCGGGCCTTGTCCACCACGCCCAGCAGCTGGCGGCTCAGCGCACGCTCCCGGACGATTTCGGCGTAGCGCCGGGCAGACGAGCCGTTGACGGTCCCAGCGTTGAAGAGGGCCGTGAGGTAGCCCAGATCGACCTGCCCGCCCAGCTGCTCGTGCACCGTGATCGGGTCCACAGCCTTGGCGGCCACGGCCAGCGCGGAGATGGCGCCGTAGATCGCGCCGTGTGTCTCGTCCGCGAAGTCCTTGGCCTGCAGCAGGTCGCCGACCACGTCGTAGAGCCGGCTGTCCATCAGCAGGGAGCCCAGCACAGCGTGCTCAGCCTCGAAGCTGGCCAGCGGCATCACGGCGGCGCCGTCGAAATCTTCGTCCAGAGGGGGCATGGAGCGGGCGTTCATGCTGTGGTCCTCGTTTTTTCGATGACGTGCTTCATGCCCTTTTCGCTGAGCAGGAAGTCGAGATCGCACTGCCAGCTGGCGTGCTCTCCGCTGCGGTAGCCGCGGCCCATCAGGAAGTCGTTGTCGCGGGCACGGCCGAAGTACTCGCGGAACCAGGCCGTGGCCTGCTCGGCGGTTTCAGCACGGGGCGTGCCGTCGGATTTCTTGCTCGTCAGGACGAAGCGCCACAGCTTGCCCACGGCCTTGCGGCGGCCATCGTTGAGCAGGCGAACCTTCGGCAGTTCGGGCAGGACTTCGTGGTACAGGTCGACCAGGTCCTGAACCGGGCAGTTCGGCAGTCCAGGCTTGCCAGGTGCGTTTTCGCCGGGCCGGTCGTCGGCGCTGCCGACAGAGCCGTAAGGCTCTTTCTTTTCCTGCTCCTGTTCTTGTTCTTGTTCCTGTTCTTGGCTTCGTAGGGTCTTGCAAGGGGGTTGCATAGCCCCTTCTTCTCCCCTTCGTCCATGCAGATGAAATGCTTCGGCGTAGCGGTCGAAGAACTCGCCCAGGAACGGGTTGTCCGGCAAGGCGTCGTAGTCCTTCTGGATGCCCTTGCAGCGCAGGTCAGACCCCTTCAGTTCAGAGGCGATCTGGTAGCTGGCCATCTCGTGCACCCACACGAATTCCGACTCATCGTCATAGGAGCAGTAACCCGCTTCGATGCACTGTTGAAGGCCCTTGCGAGCCCCTTCTTCACCCAGTCCGGTTTCGTAGGCCATGTACAGCACGGGCTGGGCATACAGGCCCAGCATGTTGGAGCTGGGCGAGGTCATCAGGTACAAGGCCACCACAAGCCCCTCCGGCTGCTTGCGCAGGGCCTTGAAGGTCTTGCCGTGCCACATCTTGGGAACGGCTTTGGCGTAGTCACGCATTGGGAGCACCTCCCAGCACGCGCTCCATCTCGGCCTGGCGCTCGGGCGTGCGCAGCGCGATCAGGGCATACATGGCGCGCTTTGCCCGATCGGCGCATTGGCGGTGCAGAACCTTGCCGGTGCGCTGGAAGTCCAGCATGTCGGCGTGCAGCAGCAGGCCCTGGGCCTGAATGCGCATCTCAAGGGCCTGCTGCTCCAGGGGCATGGATTCAGGGATCTCGGCGAAGTGCACCATCAGGACAGGCTCCGGCGCTGGCCGGCCTTCGATGCGCACCTTGCCGGCCTCGACAAAACGGATGGAGAGATTCATGCCGGCTCCTGGCCCTCGTAGGCGCGGGCGAAGGCCTGGCCAGCGGGTGTCGTGGCCGGCCATGGGCATGCCTGTTCGATGGGCTGGCCAGCGGCGCGCGCTGCGTGCGCCAGGGCCTTGATGCGGTCGAGGCTGACGACTTCAGACATTGCCGCCCTCCTCGCCCCTGGGAGCCGATGCCACAGCGAAAGGATTCACAGGCACACGCTCGATCGTGATACTGGACTCATGCCAACGCTTCAAAGCCCAGCTGGTCAGGATCTGGCGGATCACATCGCCCCGGCTTGCATCGCTATCTCCGCTGTACAGGACATCGATGTGCGCCTGGATCACGTCCAGGGTGAACTTGCGCACCGAGGCGCGAACTTCCATGAGCTCGACCTCGGGCTGGCCGGCGCGCGGGCGGTAGGAAACGATCTCGAAAGGGTTCTCCGGCATCAGGCGCAGGTCCATATCGGACTGGCGCCAACGGAGGTCGGCCCACGGGTCCAGGATTTCGTTGATCACCTGGTTCACGCTGCAGCGGGGCTCGCCTGCGCGCATGCGGATCTGGACCGACGAGTCGAGCATCTGGTAGGTGAACACCGGCAGGTTCATGCGCAGGTTCGTGTATTCCAGGTCTGGGTTGCGGCCCCGTGCGTGCTGGGGTGGAAGGTGGTCGTAGTTCATGTCTTTGTCCTGGCTGTGGTGGTCGTGGAGGACGAGGTCCTGGACGACGAATGGGACGTCAGCCGCAGGGAGCTGGATTCGTGGCTGTATGGGCTGGCGCGGCGGCGCGGGTGCTCAGGCACAGCTGTCGCCCGCCAGCAGGTAGGAGACCCAGCAGAGCAACGCGACGTCACCGATCAAGCTCAGCACGTAGTTGCCAGTGGTCTGGGGTGGGAAGCTGCGCACGGTCAGCCAAAAGGCCCGGCACAGCACGCCAACGGCAATGAGGACGGCTGCGGTCCATAGGAATGCACGCATCAGGCGCCTCCTTTCTGTTGGGGTTTGTCGTTGGCGCCGCGTCCAATTGCGAACAGGCGCGTGGCCTCTTCATGGGTCAGCCGCAGTTCAGCTGCGCCCACCGTGATAACGATGCGGTCGTCCAAATCGGTGATGGAGATGGCGCGCGGCGCGCTTGGGCCAGCGAGAGACAGGCTCGTCATGGACTGTTGTGCAGACACCAGTGCCTGTTGCGCCCGAATCTGTTCTTTGACGTTGTCGAACGCCTGGAGCGCCGCAGCGTGAGCCTGCGGGATCGCGGCCTGTTCGCGGCGCTCCTGCTCCTCAATGCGCGCTTCGACCTTGACGCCATCGGCCGTAACGAAGGACTCGCCAGGCCGCAGGGTGATCGTGCGGCTAAGCATGGCTCAGCCCCTGGATCAAGGCCTGACGCGACTTCAGGGTCTGCATGGCAGCGTGCAGGTTCAGGCTGGCCTGGTGCCAGGCCTCCATGCGGCGCTGTTCGCGGGCGCGGTGCAGGCGCTGCTGGTGCTGCGGCGGGCCGGAAGCGAAGGGGTGTCCGCCACCTCCCGGCGCAGAATGGGAGTTCCTACACAACCATTCCCGAGAGGGGCGGACATGAAACAAGAACTGATCGGGCCCACAGCAACTCTTGCCGGAGCAATGCTCTCGAAGATCGAGTTGGAGTACAGCGACTTCACGCGGGGCATCGTTGCCAAGACGTTCGAAGACGCTTACTACGCACTGCTGGAAGGTATTCAGCGCGTGGACACTGCAGAAGAAGCCCGGCGTGCGGCGCAGGCGCACCCCCCCTCCCAAGACGGAAGCTGACGGGCGCGGGCAACCTTCCCATACGTGCGTCCTTCTGCGCTGCAGGGTCACAAAGAAGGCCGACCCTCGGCCCCAACTCTTCCCCGAAAACCTTTTGCTCGTCGGCTGGGCACCGCCAAGGCGGTACGGCTTAGGCATGGCCGGGCTCCCCTTGGGTCTCGGCGGCTTGCAGCGACTGGGGGGGCGTCGGCTCATACTCGGGCCAGATGTCCTTCCACTCGTCCGGATACCAAACATGACGAGGCACCTGCCCCAAGGTCACCTGCTCGATTGCCACAGCAGTTTTTGGCTTGGGCCTTCGCACCCCGTCGCGCCAATGTCGGATCTGGGTATCCTGCTTCGCGCCGACCCGCGATCTCAGTTCCGTGATCGAAAGTGCTCCCTGGGCTTCCAGGTACCGCCGTAGTTCGTCGCATGGCTTGAATGTGGTCATGCGGCGATTCTATATCTTTTGATACTTTTCAAGTATCTTTTGATATGCTCACAAAACAATAGCGTTCGATACTGACGCAATAAGCTTCACCGGATGAACACCGACGCACTCAACAACTTTCGGCGTGAGAGGCTGGACGCCCTTGCTACCCACATGGGCGGACGTGCTGCCCTTGGGCGAGCTCTGGGATACAAGGACGGCGGCTATATCAATCACATGGTCAACGGCCTTCGACCGATTACAGAGAAGACCATTGCTATGTGCGAGGAGCTTCCAGGCGCGACCGGTTGGTTTAGTGACACCAAGTATCAGGAGCGGGCCCTATCCAGAGAGGTGGTCGCAGCCATCGCGAAGCTGGAGCCTGCGGAGGTGCGACGTATCGAAAACTTGCTAAGAGGAATGCTGGATATCCCACAACTGCGTAGCCCACAATAGTCTCGCGCTATTAATTTTTTCAAATTGACAAATCGGACACTCACGGGAATACTGTACATAACAACAGTACACATGAGGCCCGTGTGATCACCGCTCAAACCGCACCACCACCACTCAACGGCGACCAAACAAAAGCGTTCCATCATTTCGGAGGCGGGCTTCTGAGCATCTCCACCCTCCAAGAGCAGGAAGCTTTTGCAAGAGGGCGCATCGAAGCTGCGGCCGATCTCGTGGAGCTGTGTGCAAGCGCACTCGGGCCCGAGCAGTGCCGCTTTCAAGGGGTTTTGATGCTTGCCCATAGCATGTTGCACGAGGCAAACAACGCCTTTCCTTCCGGGCAAAACAGGTAGAGAGCAAACGCTGCTTGAGCATCCATTGATGCCTAGCAGCTTTTTTTTGCTCCAACAAAGTATCTTTTGATATTGCTTCAATCAATATCTTTTGATACATTACATCCCAACGACCCAGCCACCTGCTCCCAAGCAGGCCAAAGCTGCAAGTCGCCAGGGACACAGTCCCGGGGCGCCCGGATGCAAGCCAATCCTCCGGTGAGGGTGGAACCCAAGAGCAAGAAAAACCAGCGGCGTGGGTGCGTCGCGATTGGGCCCGCAAGGGTCCAAACCTCAGCGTCTTCCGAGAGGGTGCTGAGGTTTGATCAAGGAGCAAAAGATGAAGGAACCACTGTCCGTCCAGATCGCGCAACTGACCATGAAGCGCGAGCAAAACAAGGTGGAGCTGTTCGAGAAGGAGGCGCTGCGATTGCGCAATAAGGAGCTGTTCTTCGTGCACGGCGAATCCACACCAGCGCCGGAGCGCATTGCGCTGGACAGCGAGATCGCGCACCTCGAAGCCGATCGGCAGCGCACCAAGGTGGAGCTGCTGAAGCTGAAAAGACAGGCGCAGGAGATGCGCGAAACGAAGTTGGTGGCCCTGCTGATTGAAGCACTCAATGCCAACGGTCTCCAGGCGGAAATCGAAAAGGCGCGGGCCGCTGCAGATGACGCCCTGCGGCACGCCCATTTGTTTGAGGCCTACACCGCGCAGATCTGACCACCGCCCGCCCCGAGCGTCATCGGGGCAAACAAAAGAGGCTTCTCGATTCGGGAGGCCTTTTCTGTTTCCGCCACCACCACAGGAGAGACCACCGTGAACCACCCCCTGGACAAGATCGCCATTGCGTCTGGCACCGCGCCCAAAATCGGCCAGCAGGACAGCGTGCCGAAAGGTATGGGCGCCCTCGCAGACTTCACCCCCAAAGTTGCCCAGAGCGCCACAGCAACCGCCATGGCTGGCGCCAAGGAGCAGGCCGAGCAGGTGCAGGTCACGCTGCAGCGCCTGGGCAAACGCCTCGCGCCGGTGCTCGGCCCGGCTGCCGGGCAGACAGGCGGCGACTGCGGTCAGGGCAGCCAGAAGGCGAATGCCGCGCCGCTGGTCTCCCAGATCGACGCGCTCACCCATGTGCTGCGTCTGGTGCAGACCGAGCTGCAGGACCTGGAGCGGCGCCTGGCGCTGTGATGGGGATGAAGGCGCCATCAGAACGCAAGGTTGACCGGCACGGATCTGGGCGAGAGCACATCAAGTCGATGATCCGCTTCCCTCCGGAGATCTACGAGCCCCTATGGAACTCGGCTCAGAACGAGGGCCGCAGCTTCAACGCGGAAATCCTGCACCGTCTTGCCCAGACCCTGGGCGAGGACTTCGCCGCAGAGCAGCCAGCTGCGCAGCCGGTGCCGGCTGAGATGCTGTCGCAGATGCGCGTGCAGACCGACTACATGTGCGAGCTCTTGGAGTTGGCGCGCGACGCCGCCAATCCCGATTGAGCGGATTGACAGCGAGATCAAAACGTCCCGGCCAACTGCCGGGGCCATCACAGATAGGGAATGCGCGGGCGACGCGCGGGGAATGGGAACAACCGGAGCGACAGACTTCCTAGGCCGTACCCGCGAGGGCCAGGCGGCTGCCATGAAAAACAGCGCTCGCTTCTATGCCGGGATCGCATCCGGCCCTTATCTGTGATGGCCAATCGTGACGGGTAGTTGCCCACCCGCAAGCGGTGAGAGTCCGCCAAACCGTTGTAGAGGGAAAGCCGGGGCGAATACGGCAGGCCATCTTCATTTCCGACTGCGATACGATGCCCGCCATATCAATCACAACAAGAGAGGGGCATTCAATGCTGAGGCTCATTGTTTACGTGCTGATCGCGGTGGCGGCCTGGAAGGCATACACGTCATATCAGGCCAAGACTGGCGGCCTATCGCCCACCCTGCTGCTGACGGAGCCACGGCCTCGCAGCATCAACGTGGGCAGCAGCACCTCCAGCGCGCCCAAATACACCTGCGACGGGCGCACGCACTGCTCGCAGATGACCTCCTGCGAGGAGGCCAAATTCTTCTTGCGCAATTGCCCCAACACGAAGATGGATGGCGACAACGATGGCATCCCTTGCGAGCGTCAACTCTGCAACTGATGCCAACGATCTTTTACCTCCCGTACATGTTTTCCTGATCATGTCCGGGCCATACTGACTTCAACAGTTTCACGCCGAGCCTGGGTTCCTCCTCCCTCCCTCTCTAATTCCCAGGCACGCCTTCAAGGCATCGGCACTTTGCACCAAGGCCCGCAGCTTCAACGCTCGCGGGCCTTTTCTTTTGCGGCCCGGGATGCCACCCGCACCGCAAAAACAAAAACCCGCCGAGGCGGGTTCTTGGTTTCAGCAATTGCCCTTCTTGGCTTGGCCAGGCGGGCATCCGTGGGGATGGCTCTTGTACCCGCCGCGGTAGCCATCGTCATACACAGCACAGCCGCCGAGAACAAAGGCCGCAACGGCCATGGCGAAAGCGATTTTCATGCGGGCGCCTTTCATAGAGTTGTGGCCGGCAGTCTATGTCGAGCACCGACAGGCCTCTGTAAACCATTGTTCCGCAGCCCGTAGAGGGCTGTTTTCTTTTGGAGAACCGTCATGCTGATGACCGCCAACCCCTGCGCGGATGCGGAGCGCTGGGAGAACGAGATGGACCGCCGCGCCGCTGCGGCTGATGAAGACAGGGCCCGCGCAATGCAGAAGCTGCAGCGCGCGGCGGCGTTCATGACGCCGGTCGACTGGTTCCACGAGCGCATGCCCGGCCCGTTCGGACTGCCTATGTCGTTCGACGAGATGCTGGCTGAGGCCATCGCCGATGGTGACCACGACAGCATCACGGCGCTCGGCGCGCTGATGGTCAGCCAGCCGGCCCTGCAGCTGCGCACCGCCGTCATGGTCCACATCGCCAACCGCTATCCGGAGGGCATCAATGCTGCCTGATACCCGCCCTCCGATACAGCTCCAGCAGCTGCCTCGCCGCAAGAAGCCCGCCATCAAGCGGGCTTCGCTGCTTCTGGGCCTTGTCCTGGGGCTGATTGGCCTTGTGCTGACCATGTCCGGCTGCAGCGCTGCGGACGCAGCACAGGACAGCGCTAGCCCCGCCGACCTGAAGCGCGCTGCCGCTGGAGCTTGGCTCTGCCCGGGTATGCATGCGCAGTGGCTCAGCGACACCCAAGTTCAATGTTTGAAGGAGCGGCCATGAGCCAAACCCTGACCTACCAACAGTTGCAGGAGCAGCGCGACGAGCTGGCCCAAATGGTGCGCGAAGCCTGCCAAAAGCTGGACCGCTGCCTGCCAGCCGGCGGCCAGTTCTGGCTGAAGCGCGTGAACGAGATGCTGCCGCAGGAGAACGCTGAAGCATGAACGCCCTCCTCCACCTCTTCCTCTGGCTCGGCCTGAGCGCAATCAGCGCCGGCCTGGCCGCCCTCACTTCCGGCGCCTTCTGAGCGCCGTTTTCATTTCCACCATAGAGGTATTCATGAACAGCCTTGTCACCCAGGCCAGCGGCGGCCAGCTGCGCGCCGCCACCCAATTCGACCTGAGCCCACAGAACTTCGAGCAGGCCCTCACCTTCTCCAACTACCTCGCCGAGAGCGACATGGTGCCCAAGGATTTCAAGGGCAAGCCAGGCAACTGCCTGATCGCCATGCAATGGGGCGCGGAGCTGGGGCTGAAGCCGCTGCAGTCTCTGCAGAACCTCGCCGTGATCAACGGCCGGCCTGCGCTCTGGGGCGATGCCGTCATTGCACTGGTGCTGGCCAGCCCGGTCTGCGAGTACGTCAACGAGGACGACGACGGCAAGACTGCCTACTGCCGCGTGAAGCGCAAGGGTGGCGTCGAGCAGGTCCGCAGCTTCAGCATGGACGACGCCATCAAGGCCGGCTTGGCCGGAAAGCAGGGCCCGTGGTCGCAGTACCCCAAGCGCATGCGCCAGATGCGCGCCCGGGCTTTCGCGCTGCGCGACGTGTTCCCGGACGTGCTGCGCGGCATGCCCGTGGCTGAAGAACTGCAGGACATGGCCAACTCTGCGCCGCCGCCCGGCGAGCGCCACATGGGCGATGCGGAAGTCGTGCAGCCCGAATGGCCCGCCGACCGCTGGGCCACCGGCCTGCCCAAATGGGTAGACGGCATTGTGAAGGGCAAGCCCATCGCCGACGTGCTGGCCTGGCTGAGCAGCAAGGGCAAGGTCACGCCAGAGCAGGAGAAGCAGCTGCGCGACGAGGTCCAGAAGCGCCAGACCGCCAGCGCGACGCCTGCAGGTGCTGCAGCAGAGGCTGCCGCCCCGGTCGCTGACGCTGACGGCGCGATGGTGGTGGACGCGGCCAAGCTGGAGCAGGACCTGAAGGATGCGGCCGACCTGGACGCGCTCTACAAGCACGGTTCCCTGCTGGACGCCGTGGAAGACCTGGCCGAACGCCAGCGCCTCACCGAAATCTTCGAGGCCCGCGTGGCCGAACTGGAGGGATGACATGCAGATCGTGAACCTCACGCAGGGCTCGCCCGCCTGGCACCAGCACCGGGCCCAGCACTGGAATGCCAGCGATGCGCCGGCCATGATGGGCTGCAGCAGCTACAAGACGCGCAGCGAGTTGGTGCGCGAGCTGGCCACGGGCATCTCGCCAGAGGCAGACGCCGCCACCGAGCGCCGCTTCTCCGACGGCCACCGCTTCGAGGCCCTGGCCCGGCCGCTGGCCGAAGAGATCATCGGCGAAGAGCTTTCACCGTGCGTGGGCACCGAGGGCAAGCTCTCGGCCAGCTTCGACGGCCTCACGTTCATGAACGACACCGCGTTCGAACACAAGAGCCTGAACGACCGCCTGCGCGCGGCCATGGTCGAAGGCTGCACGGGCGCCGACCTGCCGCTGCAGTACCAGGTGCAAATGGAACAGCAGGCCGCCGTGGCCGGCTGCGAGCGCATCCTGTTCATGGCCACAAAGTGGGCGCCCGATGGCACCCTGCTGGAGCAGCTGCACTGCTGGTACACGCCGAACCCTGAGCTGCGCGCCCAGATCCTTGCTGGCTGGGAGCAACTGGCTCTGGAGGTGGCCGCCTATGTGCCGACCGACACTGGCGCCGCGCCCGTGGTGGCCGAGCCCGTGGAAAGCCTGCCAGCCGTGGCCGTCCAGCTGCAGGGCAGCCTGGCCGTGGTGTCCAACCTGGACAAGGTGGCCGTGGCCGTGCGCGCCTTCATCGACGGCATGGTGGCCAAGCCCGCCACCGACCAGGAATTCGCTGACGCCGAGGCCGAGTGCAAGGCGCTCAAGAAGGGTGAGGAAGCGATGAAGGCCGCTGTGGCCAACGCGCTGGCCCAGGTCAGCGACGTGGAAGCCTTCACGCGCACCGCCAACGACCTGGCCGACCTGATGCGCACCACGCGGCTGGCACGCGAGAAGCTGGTGGCAGCCGAGAAGGAATCGCGCAAGGCCCAGATCGTGGCCAGCGCACAGGCCAACCTGGACCAGCACATCGCGGCCCTGAACCAGCAGCGCCTTGGCGCCAACTGGATTCCGCGCGTTGCCGGCGGCTTCGCCGAGGCCATCCGGGGCAAGAAGTCGCTGGACAACATGCGCGACGCCATCGCAGTGGTGCTGACCAACGCCAAGGCCGACGCCAACGCGCTGGCCGGCCGACTGGAAGCCAACCGCCAGCACCTGCGCCAGGAAGACGGTGACTGGATCGCGCTGTTCGCTGACTTCGCGGCGGTGGGCGGCAAGGCGCCCGAGGACTTCCAGGCCCTGGCCGCGCTGCGCATCGGGCAGCACCGCCAGGCCGAAGCCAAGCGCCTGGAAGCCGAGCGCGAGCGGATCCGGCAGGAGGAAGAAGCCCGGGCCCAGCGTGCTGCAGCTGCAGAAGCAGCGCGCGTGGCGGCCGAGCAGGCACGCCAGCTCGAAGCCGAGCGTGCACGCATCCGCCAAGAGGAACAGCAGCGCGCAGACGCCGAGGCCCGCGAGAAGCTGGCCCAGGCCAACGCCCAGGCGCAGGCCGGCATCGCCGAAGGCCGCGAGGCCGGCGCGCTGCCCGCGCCGCTGCTGGATGACCTCAGCGCCACGGCCTCCCACGTGCACGACAGCGGCGTGGCAGCGCTGGACACGCAGCAAGCCATCAGCACAGCCCAGGCAAGCAGCGCTGCAGCAGTTCCTGCAGCTGAAGAGCCCGGCGCCACGATAACCCTGGGCCAGCTCAATGCGCAGCTGGAACAGGAAGGCCTGGCCGTCAAGGTCTCGGCCGCCACTCTGGAGCTGCTGGGCCTGCCCTACCGAAAGGAGCGCGGCGCCGTCCTGGTGCTGGTCTCTGACGCCAAGCGCATGGCCCTGAAGTTGGCCCTGGGCTTCGAGAAGTTCGCCCACGCGCTCACCGCGCCTGCTTAATCCCGGGCCCTGCCCACCGCCCCTGTGCCCGCCTTCGCGCGGGCATTGTCTTTACCACATCAGCCGCCTGGCCGAGAAAGCCTGAACATGAACCCCGCCCTCTTCTTCGACACGGAAACCACCGGCCTGCCGCTCTTCAAGGAGCCCAGCGAGCACCCAGAGCAGCCCCACCTGGTGCAGCTGGCCGCCAGCCTTGTGGACCTCGACACCCGCGCGGTGCTCTCCAGCATCGACGTCATCGTCAAGCCCGACGGCTGGACCATCCCTGACGAAGTGGCCGCCATCCACGGCATCACCACCGAGAAAGCGCTGGACCTGGGCGTGCCCGAGGATGTGGCGGTGAGCATGCTGCTGTCGATGTGGGGCGGTCGCATGCGCATGGCCCACAACGAGAGCTTCGACGCCCGCATCCTGCGCATCGCCATCAAGCGTCACATCGATGCGCGCGAGCCGGCCGCTGCCCTGCCCCCATCCGACATCTGGAAGGCCGGCCCCAGCGCATGCACAGCGCTGCTGACCACCCCGATCCGCAAGCTGCCGCCCACCGAGAAGATGCGCGCCGCCGGCATAGGCAAGTTCAAGACACCGAAACTGGCCGAGGCCTACCACCACTTCTTCGGCCGCGACTTCGAGGGCGCACACACCGCTGGTGCTGACGTCGCCGCCTGCATCGCTGTCTATTTCGCTGTCCAGGACCTGAAGACGGCCAAGGCAGCCTGAACCCTGTTTCCACCACCACCGAGGACCACCATGGCCTTTGAACTTGCCGAATCCACGGCCGTCACCATCACCAACGCCAACCCGCGGCGCGAGCTGCACGGCGAAGAGAAGGTGCGCGCAATCGACATCTCGTTCACGCTCACAGGCGAGAACACCCTGCTGGACCTGCTGGAGCCCGGCCTGCGCGAGCACCACTACTGCAACAAGGCGGCCACGGCGGGCCAGGAGGCGCTGCCCGGCGTGCTGATCCCGCTGCCAAACCTGCGGCACCCGCAGCTGCCCCTGCTCTACCACTACGGCAAGGGCCAGAAGTGGCGCGGCTACCGCTTCATCTGGGACTGGGGCATCGAAGACGCGCACGTGGACTTCATGGACGCCGTGCTGACCGGACTGCACTACGAGCTGAGCGAAGGCGGCAGCGTGACGATCAAGGGCACCATCCAATACAACGGCGACGAGCTGCAGGACAACGATGTCTTCGGCGAGCTGTCCGGCCTGGCCGCCGAGGGCGAGATCTACATCAAGCTGCTGGCCCCGGCTGAGCTGCTGCAGGCCAAGAAGGGCTACCGCGCAGGCAAGCCGGACACGCCCGCCAGCCAGCCGGACAACGAGGGCCAGCAGGAGCTGCGCGAGGAAGGCGAGGACGAGCCGCCGACCGACCCGAACCACCCTGTGAACCAGACGCCCGAGGACGCCTTCGCGGCGGCCGTTACCGGCGAACCGGCCTGAACCATCCACTGAACCACCCACGGCGCCCGCGCGGCGCCACGAAAGGAAACCCATGACCGACTACCAGACCCTGCTGGCCCAGAAAGCCACCCTCGACGCCCAGATCGAAGCTGCTCAGGCAGAGGCCAAGGCAGATGCTGTAGCCACCGCTCGCGCCTGGATTGCGCAGCATGGCCTCACCCCATCGGATCTGTTCCCGCCCGCCAAGGGCAAGACCAAGGGCAGCGTGGGCGCCCCGAAGTACCGCGACCCCGCCACCGGCGCGACGTGGACCGGCCGGGGCAAGCCGCCGAACTGGATCAACGGTAAGGACCGCACGCCGTTTCTTATTTAGTTAGATATATAGATCAAAACGAGGTGGACCTTAATGTCTCGCCTCGTTTGCGCTCATATAATCAATAATGTCCAGCTTCAATCCAGCGACTGCGGTCAAAAGCCTATTTTGCTCACACTCATAATCTAACTGCTCAAAAAATCTGGCATCCTCATGATGCGCACTTATGGCATCAGCATAGATTGCAATATTTTTCTGCACGGAAAATAATGTCACCATAAGTTTACTGGGCATCTCCTTATTAAGAAGTGAAATTATCGAAGACTGGAGGTTTTGCAATCTATTTACCGAGGTAGCGCGACTCACATGATATAGAAACTTGCTGGGATTGATAGTGGATACTTTTTTTGATGCATCCCACTCCTCCCTTCCGGCGCGAGCAATTGACTCTACTGCTTGACAAATTCCCAAGCAAATCTCTGCATAATGCAAATCACGCGATGCATCATGTTTCTTTTTTTCGTTCACTTCTTTTTTAAATTGGCTATTGGCGATACTTGAAGCCCCGATTATTGCGCCAATAGAACCAATTGCCTGAACCCAACTTGCAATATTCGAAGAGCTCTTGCCAATAATTTCTGACAGCCCTGCTAGAACAATAATAATTGCGCATGTAGCCAAAATACATACCCAAGCTGCTATCGCTCTATCGAGAGCACTCCATTTCATAACTTCTCCTCAAAATTGGTTGCCGGGAGTCTAGCCGGAACCCGCATGCAACCATCCCGAAGCCGCCCGGCCCTGCCGCGAGCGGCTTTTTTTGGCCCAAATTTCAAGGAATCCTATGCAAACACCCCAATTCATCTTGGGCCTTGAAGACGAGCTTGTCGTAGACGAGTTCGCCTGCGGCGGCGGCATGTCCGAAGGCATCGAGCAGGCAATTGGCCGCCATGTGGATATCGCCGTCAACCACGACAGCGATGCGTGCAGCATGCACGAGGCGAACCACCCCCAGACCGAGCACTACCGCAAGGACGTGTTTGAGGTCTGCCCGCGCAAGGCTACGCGCGGCCGGCCCGTGGGCCTGCTGCACATGTCGCCAGACTGCACCCATCACAGCCAGGCGCGCGGCGGCCAGCCTCGTTCCAAGAAGCTGCGCGGCTTGGCCTGGATCGGCGTGCGCTGGGCAGGCATGAAGCGCCCGCGCATCATCACGCTGGAGAATGTCAAGCAGATCCTGCTGTGGGGACCGCTCATTGCGAAGCGCTGCCCCAAGACGCGCCGCGTCGTGAAGCTGGACGCCTCCGTGGCCGCGCCCGGCGAACGCGTGCCTGTGCACGAGCAGCATCTGGTGCCCGATCCCAAGCATGTCGGCCGCACCTGGCGAGCGTTCGTGCGGGCGCTGGAGCGCCTGGGCTATGTCGTGGAATGGCGCGTGCTCTGCGCAGCTGACTACGGCGCCCCGACGACGCGCAGCCGTCTGTTCATGGTGGCACGCTGCGACGGCGCGTCCATCCAGTGGCCCGAGCCCACGCACTTCAAGGAGCCCAAGAAGGGCCAGAAGCGCTGGCGGTCGGCCGCCGAGTGCATCGACTGGAGCATCCAGGGCCGCAGCATCTTCGAGCGCGAGAAGCCGCTGGCCGATGCCACGATGCGACGGATTGCCCACGGCATGAAGCGTTACGTGCTGGACAGTGCAGACCCGTTCATCGTGCAGATTGCGAACTGGTCTCGGCATGGGCTGTCCAGCGCAAAAGACCCGCTGTCCACTGTCACGGCTTGGCCACGTGGTGGATCGCATGCGGTTGCTGCCCCTGTGATGGTGCAAGCCGGCCACGGCCAGGGCACCCCGGACGCGCCACGCTGGAGCTACGGCTCCAAGGACGTACACCAGCCTGTGGGCACAGTGACGGCCAGCGGCGGCGGCCAGGCGCTGGCCGTGGGCACCATGGTGCAGATGGGCTACGGCGAGCGCGAGGGCCAGGCTCCGCGCGCGCTGGACCTGGAGCAGCCCATGGGCACCGTGGTGGGCGCTGGCAAGTTCGCGGCTGTGGCCGCATTTGTCGAACAGGCGAATGGCGGATTCAATGCCACGCCGGCCCACGATGCGCGCTCGCCGATGACCACGAGCACGGCCAGCGGATCGCAGCAGCGCGTCGTCACTGCTCACCTGACCACGCTGCGCAAGAACTGCATCGGCAAGGAAATGCGAGAGCCAGTGCCTGCCGTGACTGCCGGCGCCGAGCACCACGCGCTGGTCGAGTACCACCTATCGCCCGAGGCAGAGGCCGGCGCGCTGCGCGTGGCTGCATTCCTGATCCGCTACTACGGCCAGGGCGGCCAGCTCGGCGAGCTGCGCGAGCCCATGGCCACCAGCACCACCAAAGACCGGCTGGCACTGGTCACGGTCTGGCTGCGCGGCACGCCCTACGTGGTCGTGGACATCCAGCTGCGCATGCTCACGCCGCGCGAACTCTACAACGCCAACGACTTCCCCCGCACTTATGTCATCGACCGGGGGCACGACGGCCGCGTCTTCTCGAAAACCACCCAGGTGCGCATGTGCGGCAACGCTGTGCCGCCATCGCTTGGCCGGGCCGTCATCGCAGCCAACTGGAACAGCCGAGCAGTGCTGCGGAAGGCTGCATGAGCGTCACCCCGCCCCCGACCTGCCCGTTGCTGCTGCAGCGCGTCCACGGCATCAAGGAGACCTGACCATGGCCAGCAAGAAGCACAAGGATTGGCGCGACGAGCGCGCGCCGCTCCCCCACAACGACGAACCACCCACCTGGCCCGCACCCGCGGGCCTTTTCGCGCCTGGCACCAACCGCAGGCACGCGAGGAACACGCCATGACCAAGAAAGAAAAAATCGAAGCTGCCAGCGGGGGTGATGCGCTGGCCATCGTGACGATGCGCCCCATCTCGATCAGCCTTCAGGAGGCAGCGCGGGCGGTGGATCTGTCCGAGTCGCAGATACAAAAGCTGGTGCAGACCGGCGATTTCCCCAGACCTCGGCAGCTCAGTGCGCGCCGCGTGGGCTTCATCGTTGCAGAGGTGGAGGCCTGGGTGATGTCGCGGCCACCATCCGAGTGCCTGCCGGCGCCAGACAGCGGCTACGGCCGCGCCGGAAAACCTGGCAAGTCCGCCTCACCGCCTGGCTAAGCAGGCAGACCCTCAAGCTTGCGCACGGTGTGGTACAGCCTCTTCACCCAGACCTGCTTTTGGGTATCGAAGGTGTGTAGGTTGTAGCTGGCCACCATGACCCCGGGTTTGTGGCCGATGATGGCCTCGCCCACATCCTCCGGGCAATCAATTGCGCTGAGCAGCGTGCGCGCAGTGCGCCGCAAGGCATGGGGCGACCAATCCACCACAGGACAGATCAGGCCATCGCCGGCACGCCGCTTGGCCTTGGCGGACTCCGGCATCAACGAATAGACGTAGCTGGAGAACGTGTTGCGGTGGTACGGCCGGAACTTCCCACCCCGGCCCGTGAAGAACAACCATCCCTCCCATGCTCCGGCTACGCGGCGCTGCACGATCTCCAGCGCTTCACCGAACAGCGGAACACGGTGGTCCACAGTGTCTGCATCCCGTTCCATCTTGAGCAGGTGGGCGGGGAACGTGATCCACCAGCCATCCTCCTCCTGCGCCACGTACTCAGTGCGCAATGCAAAAATCTCGACACCCCGCATGCCGGTGTAGAGGTACAGCAGCAGCCCATCCAGCGCGCTCTGCGACATATTGGCCCGGGCCCAGGGCAGGAGCTTGCGCAGCTCCGCCTGAGACAGCACCCGGCGCCGAAACCCCACATGCTCCCCCCCGACGATTTTCCCCTTTGAACGCAGTTGGCCCTTGAGAAGGCTACGCCACCAGTTCGGCGCCGCGCCATCGATCTTCCCTGCATCGAGCCCCCAATCCCACGCCTGCCCCAGCAGTGCCCGTAGCTTCTTGGCTGCCGCAGGAAGGTCTCGCCGCTTGTCGAGCACGTCGTAGGCTTGGGCGCGGGTCACGTCACGCGGCGCTGTCCTCGCAAGCTCCGGCTCCTCATCCAGCGTTCGCTCCAAAGCGCTCCAAGCCCGGGCCGCGCCCTCGGCTTGACGCAGCCCCGCCAGGTGATCGCGGAAGCCTTCCAGCAGCGCACGCACGGTTGTCGCCACTGCTGGGCCGTTCTTGGCCATGGTTGCTTGGCGACGCGCTGCAACTGGATCAACTCCAGCACTGCGGCCATCGCGCTTTTCTCCCCAAGCCGAAACGGCTTCAGCCAGCGACATCTCCGGCCAATGGCCGAGCCTGACCTGCTTCATGAGGCCAGCAGAATCCTTGTAGCGATAGGTCCAGGTTTTGCGCGATTGGGACGCGACCAATCGCAATCCATCACACCCCTGGACTAGCAGATGCGAGCCTGGCTGAAGCTGCTTTGCGGACCGTGAATCGAATAGCACTAGAATCCCCCCAGAGTCATGGCGTAGGTTTGATTGCCAAAGGCGTAGGGAGCAAAAACCTACGCCAAAACCTACGCCAAAGTCCTAAGTGTAGATAGATTTCGTTGGATGCTAAGTTGAAGTTTTGCGGCAAGAACGGCGCGAGATTTCGAAGAAAAACAAGCACTTAGCAAAGAAATCCGTGCTTTGACAATGACTTAGCCAAAGCGGGCGTCGTTCAATGGCAGGACCTGAGCTTCCCAAGCTCATGATGAGGGTTCGATTCCCTTCGCCCGCTCCAGATTTCCTGGAGCAAAGTCCATCAGTCCCGGATACACATCCGCCACTGATATCCCACGGACCGCCTTCCGCGCGGGCCCGATCTCTCCCGCCTCCGACCTCTCTCCCGCTTTTCTCCGCGACATTTTTTCGCTCCTCCGCGACGGATCCGTGCTGCCCGCGCGTTGAACGCAATAAGGCCGCCTGATGTGGCCGATGCAGGAGTCTTTCATGTCCTCATTGCGTTTGACTGTTCGCCGCGCCGTCCGTCCGCTTGCGCTGGCGCTTGCCGCCGGCAGCCTGGCCGCGCTGGCCGGCTGCGTGGTAGCGCCCGTGGCGCCCGGGCCCTATGTGGTGCCGCCGGGCGTCGCCTATGTGGCGCCTGCCTATCCGATGCCCAGCGTCGGCTTCGTGTGGCAATACCACCCACGCTATGGCTGGGGCTGGCACCATCCGGTCTACGGCTGGCATCGCGGCTGGCGTTGAGCCGCGCGACACTGGCTGACCCCGCCACTACACCGATGCCCTTTGGCTGAAATCGATGACCCGGATGCCGACCTGCTGGCGAGACTGGCCCGCGGTGAGCCGCAGGCCGCCCGCGAACTGGTGGAGCGCAAGCTGCCACGCATGCTGGGTCTGGCCCAGCGCCTGCTGGGCAGCCGGGCAGAGGCTGAAGAGGTGGCGCAGGAAGGCCTGGTGCGCGCCTGGCAGCAGGTGGGCCACTGGCGGCCGGGGCAGGCCCGCTTCGACACCTGGCTGCATGAGGTGGTGCTCAACCTGTGCCGCGACCGGCTCCGCCGGCGCGCGGTGCGGCGCGAAGAAGCGCTGGACGAGCACGCCGAAGCCGCCGCCTTCGCCGACCCCGGGCCCACACCGGAGCAGCAGCTGGACCACGCGCAGCACAGCGCCCGAGTCGCCGCTGCCCTGGATGCACTGCCGCCGCGCCAGCGCGAGGCGCTGGTGCTGCACTACTACCAGGCGCTGCCCCAGGCCGAGGCGGCAGCACTCATGGGCGTCTCCGTGGATGCCCTGGAAAGCCTGCTGGCCCGTGCGCGGCGCAGCTTGCGCGCCCGCCTGCAGGACGCAAGCACGAGCACAATCGCCGCACCCGCAGAACCTGGAGGATCACCACCATGACGCCAGATCGCTTTGAACAATTGGCCGACGCCTGGGGCGCCGACCTGCGGCGCTGGCCGGCACAGGAGCAGGCTGCGGCACGCGCGCTGATGGAACAGCCGACCTTTGCGCCTGCGGCCCGGGCCTTGCTCGCCCGTGCAAACGAACTCGACACGCTGCTGGGCAGCCATGCCGTCGCGCCCCCCAGCGCAGCGCTGGCAAGCGCGGTGCTGGCCGGCTTGAAAGCTCGCCCAGGCATGGCGACTGCGCCCGGCCAACCATCGCCGCATGCATGGCCGCAGCCCCGTGGTACTGCGCCCGCACGGCCGGTGCGTGCCAGCGGCCGCAAGCCCTGGCATGGCTGGTGGTCCGGCGCCAGCATCGCCGGTGCGGGCCTGGCCGGTGTGGCCGCAGGCGCTCTGGCCGTGGCCTTGCTGATAGGCACGGCCTTGCCCACGGCCCGGCCGGCACAGTCCGAAGGCGGCTGGTGGCCCGGCACCGCCTTCGACACGGGCGGCGCCTTGGTGGAAGGAAGCGAGGAATGACGATGAACGAATCCCCCGTCGGCGATGCCCCCCGCACGACGCACCTGCGCCGCTGGCTGTGGGCCTCTGCCCTGCTGAATCTGTTTCTGGTGGGCGGCATTGCCGGTGGCACCTGGCGCTGGTGGGCACACCAGGCCGAGGCCAGGTCGATGGCCACATCCACGCAGACAGGAACACCCACCGGAGCACCGGCAGGCAGCCCCCCGGCCACTGCGCGCGGACTGCGCTTTGCCGCAGACGGCCTACCGCCCGAGCGGCGCCAGGCTTTCCGCACAGGACTGCGTGAAGTGCGGCGCGAGGCTGCTGCGCTGACCCAAGGCAGCCGCGAAGGCCGCGCCGAGGTGGTTCGACTGCTGGCTGCGCCGCAGTTCGACCGCGCTGCCGTCGAGGCTGCATTGGCACGCACCCGGGCCGCCGACACGGCGGTGCGCGAGCGCGTGGAGGCGCACGTGGTCGACTTCGCGGCCCAGCTCACGCCGGCCGAGCGACAGACACTGGTGCAGGGGCTGGCAGCGCAGCAAGGCCCCTTCCATGTGCCCGCATCTCCGGCCAGGCGCTGAGTAGCGCAGGACACGCCCGCCGCGCCCGCCGCGCCCGCGATTTTTCGAGGTGAAGCCATGAATTCTGCCGCCATCGCCTTGAACCGCTTCGGCCTGGGCGCCCGCCCTGACGACGCACTGCCCGCCGACCCGCAGCGCTGGCTGCTGGACCAGTTCGCGCGCTACCAGCCACAGCCCCCTGCCTGGGCCGGTCACACGGACACGGACGCGCTGCTGTCCGACTACCAGTCCCGGCAGCGCGAGCTGCGCAGCCTGCCTGAAGACCAGCGCGCCGCCGCCCGCCAGCAGTTGCGCCGTGGCGCACGCAACGACTATCTGGACGCAGTGAACGCGCGCCTGGCCAGCGCCATCGACACACCCGCGCCGTTTGTGGAACGCCTGGTGCATTTCTGGTCGAACCACTTCGCGGTCTCGGTGGAAAAGCCCGTGGTGCTCGACCTGGCCGGCGCCTACGAGGCCGAGGCCATACGCCCGCACGTGCTGGGCCGATTCGAGGACCTGCTGCTTGCCGCCGTGCGCCACCCGGCCATGCTGGTCTATCTGGACCAGGCCCAGTCGGTGGGACCCGCCAGCCCCGCTGCACAGCGCGCCGCCCGGCGCAACCCGGACAAGACACGCGGCCTGAACGAAAACCTGGCGCGGGAAATCATGGAGCTGCACACCCTGGGCGTGCGCAGCGGCTACACCCAGCAGGACGTGACCGAGTTCGCCCGCGCGCTCACCGGCTGGAGCCTGGGCAATGACGCAGGCAGCCCGGCCGCCAGCACCGGCTTCCAGTACCGCCCGGCATTGCACGAGCCCGGACCGCGCCGCCTGCTGGGCCGCAGCTATGCCGCAGGCGGGCAGGAGCAGGCGCTGGCCATCCTGCGCGACCTGGCGGCCTCCCCCGCTACTGCGCTCCATGTCGCGACCAAGCTGGCACGGCACTTCGTCGCCGACGATCCGCCGCCCGCGCTGGTGCAGCGCCTTTCGGCCGCCTACCAGCGCAGCGGCGGGGACCTGCCAGCTGTCTACCGCACGCTGATCGATTCGCCAGAACCCTGGGCCGCGCCAGCCACGAAGTTCAAGACACCCTGGGAATGGACCGTCTCCTCAATGCGCGCACTGGGCCGGCGCGAGTTGAAGGGTGCTCAGGCCGCCGGCCTGCTCAACCAGCTCGGCCAGCCGGTGTGGCGCCCCGGCTCGCCGGCCGGCTACGACGACATCGCCGCCAGCTGGGCTGCGCCCGATGCGCTGGTGCGCCGTGTCGAGCTGGCGCAGCGGCTCGCAGCCCAGGCCGGCAACAGCGTCGATGCGCGCGCGCTGGCACCCCGATTGCTGCCCGGCGATGCACTGGGCGCGGGCACGGCCGAGGCCATTGCCCGATCCGAAAGCGGCAGCGGCGCACTCGCGCTGCTGCTGGTCTCGCCCGACTTCCTGCGCAGGTGAACACCATGACCACGATCCATACGACCGCCACGAACATCGCGGCCACCACGATGGCCAGGCGCAATCGCCGACATTTCCTGGGCCTGCTGGCCGCAGGAACCGGGCTGGCACTGGCCGCGCCCCACCTGGCGCTGGCGCGTGCTGCCACCGAGCGCCGCTTCGTGTTCATCATCCAGCGCGGCGCGGCCGACGGGCTGGAGACCCTGATTCCCTATGCCGACCCCGGCTACGCCCGGCTGCGCGGCGCCATCGCCGTGGACACGGCTGCGGCCACGCGGCTGGACGGCATGTTCGCGCTGCATCCCTCATTGGCCGAGACCGGCAGGCTCTACGCCCAGGGCCAAGCGCTGTTCGTGCACGCGGTCGCATCGCCCTACAGTGACCGCTCGCATTTCGACGGCCAGAACGTGCTGGAAACCGGAGGCAGCGCGCCCTACCAGGTCAAGGATGGCTGGCTCAACCGCCTGGTCGCCCAGTTGCCGCACCGGCAAGAGGCCATTGCCTTCGCGCCCACCGTGCCCATGGCGCTGCGCGGGCCGGCGGAAGTGACCTCCTACGCGCCTTCCTCCCTGCCCCAGGCCAGTGACGACCTGCTGCTGCGCGTGGCCAGGCTCTACGAGGGCGATGCGCAGCTGCATGCTCTCTGGACTTCCGCCATGGACACGCGCGGCGTGGCCATGGACAGTGGCAACAACCGGCCGCGCCTGGATGGCGCCAGCCTGGGCAAGCTGGCAGCCGGCTTTCTTGCCCGACAGGACGGGCCGCGCATCGCCATGATCGAAACCGGCGGCTGGGACACGCACAGTGCACAAAACAACCGGCTGGCAGCCCAGCTCAAGAACCTCGATGCACTGATTGCGGCGCTGCATGACGGCCTCGGCGATGCCTGGTCGCAGACCGTGGTGCTGGTGGCCACCGAGTTCGGCCGCACGGCTGCGGCCAACGGCACTGGTGGCACCGACCACGGAACAGGCGCCGTCGCCATGCTGATGGGCGGCGCGGTTCAGGGCGGCCGCGTGCTGGCCGACTGGCCTGGCCTGCAGCCCGGCCAGCTATTGGAGAACCGGGATCTGAAACCGACCACCAGCGTCGATGCGCTGATTGCCTCGGCAGCCGGCGAATGCTTTGGCATCGACCCGCAGCGGCTGGCGCGCAACCTGTTCCCCCAAGGCCATGCCCTGCCAGGCGGTGCCCCGGCGCGGTCGCTGCCGCCATTGCTGAGAGCCTGAACGCGGGCCGCACGCCAACATGAAAAAGGGCCGGCGCCTCAAGGCGGCCGGCCCTTGTGTCATGTGCGCAAGATCTGGCGAGATCTGACCGGCGGCCGCGCAGTGGCTGCTCAGTGGCCGATCTCACGGCTGACCTGGTTCTCCTGCTGGTTCAGCACATGCTGCTCGCTGCGCGTGATATGACCGCCGTTCTGGCTGGCCATGAGGCGTTCTTCCTGCCGGATCTTGTGGTCCTGATGGTGCAGCGCAGCCGCCTGGCCATGGCTGATCTCGCCCTTGCGCACCTCGTTGTGGATGCGGCGGTCCTGGTTGGCCAGGCGGCCGTTGACCTCGGCACGGCGCGGATGGGCCTGGTCCCAGGTGGCGGCGGATGCGGCGCTGCCGAGGCCGGCCAACGAAGCAGTGGCAATGACGAGCATGAAGGCTTTGCGCAGGGACATGGTGTTTCTCCTTGAAAGGATGTGGACGGACGTTGCTTGCAGAAAGCCGATGTCGGCTTGCCACATCACTTCAACGCATGGCCAAGGCCAATCCGTCGCGGATCAAGCAAGTCCATCGTCCATCCGGGGCCGCGCACGCTACATTGGCAAGCACCGTATCCGTCCCACCTCACCAGACAGCATGCTGCACACCCTCTCTTGCGAGAACACCACCGAAGACATCCAGCTGAGCGCCGTGCGTGTGCGGGGCATAAGCGTCTGCGATGGCATCGCACGGATGCACATGGATCTCGAAGCCCGGGGCTCGCCCGATGCACTGGACGTGATGCACCACTTCTTCAATTACTTCTGGCTCAGCGACCTGGACCTGCCCTATCTCGCCGCGCTTCTGGATCTGCGCAATCCTCAGGTGCGCGCCGTCAGCCTGCGTGAGGACGGCTGGGCGCAGATGGAGCCAGGCCAGCGCCAGGTGCGCATCTGCAGTACCTACGGCGATTCACCCTGTGCGCTGATCGCCTGGGAAGAGTTCAGCGCGGCCATGCAGCTCAAGCACCGATTTCTTGGCCTGATGCGGCGGTATGAGGGGCACGGCATCCCTCGCTACAGCGTGTCGGAAGGCTTCAGGGTCCGGCTTCACGCGCCCGGACTTGAGGGGGCCCGCGCACAGGGTCGGTGATCGATGCGGGCCATGCTCGCTCGCATTGCTCAGCTACGGCGCCTCATCCTCCGCGCCCTCGGGCCCTACCCACCAGGCCCAGCTTTCTTCCTCGTCGGGCACGGGCAGTTCGCGGGTCTGCACTGCGTCGATACGGCGCCCGGCGCCACCGGCTTGCCATGCGTTGAGCAAGGCATCGACGGCGGCGCGGTCCACTGCGGCGATGCCCAGGTTGCGATCGGTCTGCCAGGACGGTTCGCCCTCGCGTGGCGAAGCTTCTTCGGCATGCTGGTGGGGCGTGCCGTAGCTGCAGCGCATGCAGTAGTGGCGGATGCTGGCCGTCCAGTCCTCGGCATAGCCGATGCCCGGGGCTTGGGTACCCAGCAATTCCTGCAAGTCCTGCGCATTGGCGCAGGTGATGAAGACCACGAAGGTCTGGAATGCCGAGGGCTCCAGCCGCTGCAGCTCGTTGAAGACCGGCACTTCGCGCTGGCCGTTGAACCGTTGGCCGGTGGAGGCGCCGTCGTGCAGCACGATGTCGCCGAAACGATGGCCGCTTTCGGGCAGCGGCACGTTGAGCAACTGGGCGCGCACGGGGTCGATGCGGCGCATGAACACGGTCTCGCCGCCTTGCCAGGGGTGCAGGCGCACCACGGCCACGCCGTAGTCACCCTCGATGGTGCCCTGCTCGCCGGGCACCTGGATGCCGCAGGCCTTCCACAGCCTGCGCGCCGTGGTCCAGTCGGACAGCGCCGTGGCCGCGATGGCGCCATTCCAGAGGCTGGCTTCATCGTCTTCCCCGGCCAGTGCAATGGCGCGCAGGTTGTGCTCCAGCGATGGCTGCCAATCGCGCTGGTACTTGCGCGCCAGGCCCAGCATGTAGTGGTAGTGGCGGTTGTCCGGCATGTGGGCTGCCAGCGCCTCGAAGGCCTGGGCGGCCTCGGCCAGCGCGCCGCATTCCATGTCGGCATAGGCCTGGTCGTGCAGGGCTTCGAATTCGTCGGATGTGGAGGAAGTCACGGTGCTGCGATGGGGCAAGGCTGGACAGCGCCAGGCGGCTATCGCACGCCGGGCGACGAGCTGCCCATGTCGACTTTCAGGTCCGGGAAGGAACTGACCATCTGGACCTTGAAGTCGGGGAAGGAGGTGACGATCTTCCACTCCCCGCAACTGTCTGCAAAGGAGTCCACCACCTTGACCTTGAGGTCCGGGAAAGAGCTGGTGGCCTGGACCTTGATGTCGGGAAAGGAGTGCACGATCTGGACCTTGCCGTAGAGGCGGATGCCTTTGTAGGTGCAGTTTTTCTTGTCGAAGTCTGCGGCGTGAACGAAGGCCGGCAGTGCGAGACAGGCGAGGACAAGGCTGAAACGCGGCAGAAGTGGCATATGCGACAAGGGAGTGGGTCTTGAGAAACAAGCCAGGCCATAGCTTGCGGCCGCCCGCATACTAGCAGGCCGACCCACCCCTGCGAATGACGTCCCGCACATGCCGTCCATCCGTCCTCTGCGCCCCCTGCTGTTGCTGTTTCTGGCGATCTCGGTCGAGGCGCTGGCGCAAGCGCCAGCTCCCGAACCTGTCACCGCGGCTGCGTCTGCCACTGCATCCGCCGATGCTTCCGCCGATGCTTCCGTTTGCAGGCACCGGGCCGACACCGCCTGCCTGCAATCCTTCAACCTGCCCGGCGATGCGGGGCGCATGCGCTACTACGCATCGCAGGCGCCGGGGGCCAGCAACGGCGCCATGCCCCGGTCCGCGCTGGTGGTGATGCACGGGCATCCGCGCGATGCCAACCGCAGCTTCGAGGCCGGCCTACGGGCCGCCGAAGGCGCGCAGCGGCTGCAGGACACCCTGGTCATCGCCCCGCTGTACCAGGTGCCCGAGGACCAGGCTGCGCATTGCCACAGCCGTGGCGTGCCAGCAGCCGGGAGCGCAGACGCGGTATGGACCTGCGCGGGCTGGCTGGCCGGCGAGCCCTCGCTGGGGCCGCATCCGATAGGTTCTTTCGCCGCGCTGGATGCGCTGGTGGCCGAGCTCGTGCAGCGCTGGCCCGGCCTGCGCAGCGTGACCCTGGCGGGGTTTTCGGCAGGGGCTCAGATGCTGCAGCACAGCGTGGCCTTTGCAGCCGATGCGCCGGGCACAGTCACCTTGCGCTACGTGATCGCCGACCCGGGCACCTGGCTGTATTTCGATCCCGTGCGGCCACAGCCGAAGATGGCCGGGCAGAGCACCGACTGGGCAGCCTGCGGCACAGGCGCGGCGTTTCCGGGGGCGTGCAGCTATGTCTTCCATGCGCCGCCCGCCGCCAGCTCCTGCCCGGGCCATGACCGCTGGAAGTACGGCCTGCAGGACCTGCCCGGCCACCTGGGGCGCGATGCGGCTGCCGCGCGGGCCCGCTATGCGGCCGCGCAGATCGACTACCTGGAAGGCGCCCTGGACAGCAGCGCGGACAAGGGCGCGTTCTATCCCATCCTCGACAAGTCCTGCGCCGCCATGCTGCAAGGCCCGTTCCGGCTGCAGCGAGGCCACGCCTTCGCGGCCTACGAGCGCGAGCTGCTGGCGCCGCAGCGGCCACGCCGCTTCGTCGTGGTGCCGGACTGCGCCCATGATGTGGCTTGCGTGCTGCCGTCCCTGGCCGCGCGGCCCCTGCTGTTTCCACCAGCGCCCTGACCCCGCAACGGAGTGCCCCATGACCCCCACCACCGAACAAAAGCGCGCCACCTTCCACGCCCTGCACCGCCAGGGCTGCTTTGTGCTGCCCAATCCCTGGGATGCGGGCAGCGCCCGCATGCTGCAGGGCCTGGGCTTCAAGGCGCTGGCCAGCACCAGCTCGGGCCATGCCTGGTCGCTGGGCCAGCCCGATGGCGCCATCTCCCGCGAGATGACGCTGGAGCATCTGCGCAGCCTGGTCGCGGCCACCGATCTGCCCGTGAATGCGGACTTTGAAAGCGGCTTCGGCCTGGGCCCGCAGGAGGTTGCCGAAAGCGTGCGCATGGCCGTGGACACCGGCGTGGCGGGCCTGTCCATCGAAGACTCGTCGGGCGATGCAGCCAACCCCTTGCGCAGCATCGAGGAAGCCGTGGCCCGGCTGCGCGCCGCCCGTGCCGCCATCGACGAGGCCGGTGGCGGCACCTTGCTGGTCGGGCGTGCGGAGAATTTCTTCGTGGGCCGGCCCGATCTGGACGACACCATTGCCCGGCTCAGGGCCTATGCCGAGGCCGGCGCGGACTGCCTGTACGCACCCGGCATCCGCAGCGCCGAGCAGATCCGTGCCGTGGTGGCGGCCGTGGCACCCAAGCCGGTGAATCTGCTGATCGGAGGGGCCAGCGAATGGAGCCTGCAGGATGCCGAGGCCATGGGCGTGCGCCGCATCAGCGTGGGCGGCGCACTGGCGCGCGCAGCCTGGGGCGGCTTTCTGCATGCGGCGCGCTCCATTGCCGAGACGGGGCGCTTCGACGCGTTCGCCCAGGCCACGCCGGGCGCCGAACTCAATGGCTTTTTTCAGGGCAAGGACTGATCCGCACCGGCCTGCAGCCGCTGCGCGGTCATGACCCAGACCGCGATATCGAGCAGGGCAGCCGCGCGCTCCGCCGGCGGCAGCTGCGGGTCCAGCACGCCGTCCATCTGCCTTGCCAGGGCGCCCCAGCCCAGCAGCGCGCCCTCGTCGGCCCAGGCGCGGCCGGCGGCCAGCAGCGGCATGCCCGCCCCCGCAAGGCCTGCGGCCTGCATGTCGGCCAGCCAGGCCTGGCCTTGTGCCAGCCAATGGCGCAGCGGCGCGGTGGTGCTCTCGTTGCTTGCTTTGCTTGAATTGCTCATGGAGCCTTCTCCACACCGACTTCGGCAAGCGGCGGCGGCCAGGCCGTGCTGGGATGGTGCCAGTCCACGCTGTCCTGCCAGCGCACGGAAGCCACGGCCATCTGCAATCGTCCGGCCACGAATTCCACGCGGCCAAAGACTTCCCGCAGCACGCGGCCGCGCGCCAGTTCCCTGCGCAATGCCTCACCCGCCCTGCCCTGCATGCCGCGCAGATCGCCCACCAGGGACAGGGAAGGCCCGGGCACCGGCGACCGCAATGCAATCGTCCAGCGCTGCAGCAGCTCGTCCCGCTGCGCCAGGCCGCTGCCGGCCACCTGCAGCCGTGCCCAAAGGGGCGGCTGCTGACGCCAGGGGTCGGCATGCAGCTCCTGCAGATGGCGCTGCAGCAGGGCCTGGGGATCGTCGGCCACCGGCAGCGGGCTGGTCACCTGGATCGGCAGCGGGCCGGTCGCCTGGGCCGGTGCCAGCCGCGTGGCGTCGCGCGCCGACAGGCGGCCATCGTCGCTGGCCCAGCCGTCCAGCAGCACATGGGGGCCTTGCAGCAGCTGCCTTGCGGTGAGGCCGCCCAGGGTTTCCGAGTCCAGCGCCCCGGCCGGTTCCCACTCCGGGTCGAAGCCTTCGGCGCGCGATGCGGACCAGGTCAGATACCGACCGCTGGCCGCGTCCTGCAAATGCACGGAAAACCCGCGTTGCCCGCCGCGCGCATGCCATAGCTCGGCTGCCACGGCGTGCAGGCAAAGGCCTTGCACGCGCCGGTAGCTGCGCCTGTGCACGCCCGCCAGTTCGCTCAGGGGCCGTGGCATGGGCTGTTGCGCCAGGCCGCGCAGCAGCATCCACAGCGCGGCCAGCAAGGGCGCCACGCGTTCGGCCGCACCGGCACGCCCTGCGCGCTCGTCACGCAAGGCGCGTACCAGCAGGTTGAGCACGCTGGCAGGGCGCGGCAGGTCGGCCTGGCGCAGTTCGGTGGCCAGTGCCTCGCCCTGGTCGAGGAAGGCCGGGCTCATGCCTGCACGGCCCTGCAGCACCCAGCCGGTCAGCCATTGGCGCGCCTGGGCCAGCCGCTGCAGTGCGCCGGCTTCCAGCGCATGCGCCGGCAGCTCCGGCATGGGTGCGCCCGCCAGACGCCGGGCCTGCAATGCCACCAGGGCGCGGTGGGCGCAGGCCGCTGCCTTGCAACTGCAACTGGCCGCCGCAAGGCCACCGGCGCGCGGCAGGCGCACGGTGACTTCGTCGGGGTTGGACAATTCGCCGATCAGTGTGGCCGGGGCCTCTTCCAGCACCGCCTCGAAGCCCTGGGCCATCCAGCGCAGGGCCTTTCGCTGGGCGGCCATTCCAAAGGCCTGGGCCACGGCGCCGGCATCGCCGTCGAGCCACGGGGCAGCAGGCGCCTGGGCCATGCCATCGGCCGGGATCTCGTGGGCCAGCCGCGCCCGCAGGCCCAGCAGCAAGGCGCACAGATGGTGGCAGGGGCCAAAGGCGGGGCAGCTGCATTGCAGCGTGGCAAAGCCCGCGCCGGCCAGGGTCTGGACATGGCCTTCGATGCCGGCGCGGGCCTGGTTGGCCGCCAGTTCCCACTGCCCTGCATCCACCGCCGCCAGGGCCTTGGCCCCGCGCTTGAGCAGGCCCTTGTTGGCCCAGTCGGCAATGGCGTCGTCGTCCAGGGTGCGCAGCCATTCCTGCATCATGAGGGCCGCCCTCCCTGCATGGCCCGGGCCAGCCAATCCACCAGATGGTCGGGCGTCATGGCGGCGACCTGGGCGCCGCGCGCCACCAGTTGCGCGGCCAGGTCGCGGTCATAGTCGGGGTGGGCGCGGCGGTCCAGCGCAGCCAGCACCAGCACGCGGGCGCCACTGGCAACCAGCCGCTCGGTCTCGGCGATGACGCGGGCCTCGTCATGGCCTTCGTACAGGTCGGTGATCAGCACGATCACGCTGCGGCGCGGCGCGGCAAGCTGCCCGGCCACATGCGCCAGTGCCGCGCCGATGTTGGTGCCCCCGCCCAGTTGCGCGCCCAGCAGCAGCTCTTCGGGCGCATGCAGCTGGCCGGTGACATCGGCCACCGCATCGGAGAACAGCAGCACA
Organism: Delftia sp. RIT313; assembly: GCF_000632165.1. Taxonomy (NCBI): domain Bacteria; kingdom Pseudomonadati; phylum Pseudomonadota; class Betaproteobacteria; order Burkholderiales; family Comamonadaceae; genus Delftia; species Delftia sp. RIT313. The sequence goes on from NZ_JFYT01000037.1 coordinate 60,994, forward strand.
TGGGTGCGCAGGGCGCGCACGCGCGCAAAGATGCTGCCCATGACGGCGCTGTGGATGACGGATTCATGCATGGACCCGCTCTGGTCCACCACCAGCCACAGGTCCCAGGTCAGGCGCTGTGCTTCGTTCTCCCTGAAGAACAGGCGCTCCAGCACCAGCACCTGCTCCTCGCTCTGGTAGTGGCGCAGGTTGTGGCGCAGGGTGCGCGGCCAGTCCAGATCGCTCATCTGCCCCTGGCCCCGGCTACTGCGGCGCCTGCGCCGCCGCCCCAGGGCCGAGTGCACGCGCGAGGACAGCCGCGCCTGCAGATCGGCCACCACGCGCGCCACCAGCCGGCGGGCCTCGGCCAGCACCTCGGGGGGCAGGCTGGTGCGCACAGCCATCAAGGCGGCCACCAGTTCGATGCTGGGCGTGGCCTCGGCCAGGACCTGGGGATCACTGAGCAGGCCATGGAGCCCATAGCGCGACAGCGCATCGCGCTGCAGCGTTTCCACGGCGCTGCGCGGGAACAGGTCGCGCACCTCGCCCAGCCAGTGCACGGCCTGGGGCTCGGGCACGCCGCTGCCGCCCTGGCGCGCGGACAGCCCGCCTGTGCCCTGCCAGGCGTCGGTGCCTGCACCGTCGGGCTGCTCGCGCAGGCGGTGCTCGCGCTGGTAGAGATAGTCCAGTGCCGCGTCGCGGCGCGCATCGACGGCATCGAGTGGCTGCGCCGCAGCCAGGGGCTGGGCGGCCTCGGGCCCGAGGATGAGGCGCCAGCGTCGCAGGGTGGCGGCATCGATTGCCTGTTCCTGCATTGGCGGTTCGTGCATTGGCGGATCTTCCCGGCTCATGACAGTCCCCAGGGTTGCAGCAGCCGGCCCACCTGGGCCGCCAAGGCGCGGCTGTGCGCCAGGGCCTCGTCCGATGGCAGGTGCACCGGGCCCAGCGTGGTTGCGGCAGGCGGCGGGGCCGCGCCCGACAGACCCGCCAGCCGCACGGCCAGTTGCCGCAGTTCGGCACGGGTCAGCTGGGCAAAGGCCAGCCGCAAGGCGGGCAGGCCGGCCAGGAAGGCGTCTTCCGGCCAGTGCGCAATGCCGTCACTGAGCAGGCGCAGCAGCGGCGGATGGCTGAGCAGCCAGCCCTTGGCCACGCGCAAAAAGCCCTGCAGGTATTCGCCCATGGCGGCGCCATCGACCTGCGCCAGGCCCAGCATGGTGCGCAGGGCGGCATCGGTCTGCGCAATCTGCCAGCGGCCGGCCATGCTCAGAATGCCGGCCGTGGCGCCGCGCACGCGCGCAGGCGTGCTGTCGGCGCCTGCCTCATGCAAGGCGGCACAGGCATCGTGGAACAGGCCGGCGTCAGCCCAGGGCGCGTGGCGGCAGACCATGCCGTGCAGATCGGCCAGGGCATCCAGGGCCTGTGCCTGCTGGGATGCATCGCCCTCGCCCAGCCAGGGCAGGCGCAGGCAGGCCTGCGCAAAGCAGCGCCGCAGCAGCGGCAGCAGGCGCGCCAGGCCCACGCCGCCCAGCGCATGGCGGGCCTCGTAGGCCAGGGCCAGGCAGCCCGTGGCGCGGGCCAGGGCCAGCGCGTCGTGGCTGCGCTCCATCCAGGCCTGCACGGTATCCAGCACCTGCTGGGCGATGCCGTCCAGCCCCATGACCAGCACCTCCAGCACGCGCTGCGCGGGCTCCGTGTGGGCCGTCTGCGCCAGGCGCTCGCGTACCAGGTGCACCGCGGCTTCCTCCAGGCTGGAGCCGTGGCACATGGCCTCGGTCAGGGCCACCGTGGTCTCGACCTGCCAGCCCAGCGTCCAGACCTCGCGCACGCGCGCCAGGCCCGTGCCCGCCACGAAGTCCGGCCCGGCCAGGCGCTGCGCATAGGGCACGCCCAGGTAGCACAGGCGGTGCAGCCCCTGCGACAGCCGGCGGTGGCGCGCGCTGCGGTAGATGTCCAGCTCCTTGCGCACGGGTGCGGCGGGCCGCACGGGCAGGCGGTGGCGCAGGCAGAAGGCCTGCACATCGACCAGCAGCGGGGCGGCCGGCGCGTTGGGTGGCAGCTGGCCGTAGTCGTCGGCGTCCAGCAGCCATTGACCAATCTGCTGCCCGGTCTGCTGCACCATGGGCTGCGGTCGCAGGGCCTGGGCATGCTCCTTGAACACGGCGCTGTCCAGCGCCTCCAGCAGCTCGGCCCGGCCGCCGCGGCATGCGCGCAAGGCGGCCAGGCCATGGGCCAGGCGCACGGCCTCGGCCGCGTCAGGCAGGCTGGCGGGCATGCCCCGGGCGCGCAGGCTGTTCACGGTGCGTGCCGCCATCTCGGGCCAGGCCTGGGCATCGGGTTGCGAAGCGCCCTGCTCCAGCGCCTGCCAAACGCCCTGGTAGTAGCCGGGCATGGGCATGCCGGCCGCGTAGCCGCTGGCGCGCTCCAGCCGCTGCAGCGTGTAGGCAATGAGGTGCACGCCCACATCGATGGCGGGCCTGGCGTCCGCAGGCCGGGCGGGGGCCGAGAGGCCGGCAACGATGCCGGGCACATGGAAGCCGCCGCAGACCACCAGGCAGCGCCCGCCTTCGGCCAGGGCCGCGCTGACCTGGGCGGCCATGTGGGCCTCGCGAGCCACGTCCTCGGCATCCATGCCGCTGCCGCCCGCGCCCTGCTCGCGCTCGCGCAGCAGCTGGCTGAAGGCCAGCACGCCGGCAAAGTACGCCTGGGGCGAGGCGTCCTCGTTGCCAGATTCGTAATGCCGGTCCCACCATTCGTCGAAGTCGCGGCAGCCGCTGGCCTGGATGAGGCCGGCCAGCACATCGGGCGCGCGCCGCGCGGGCTCGTCGGCCAGCAGGGGTTCGGGCGCACAGGCGAAGTAGTCCAGCTGCGCGGCCTGCGCCAGCCTGTCGGCATAGGGCAGGTCGATGAAGCGCACGGCGCTGCGCAGCCGCGCCGCCTCGCGCAGGGCCACCCATTCGGGCGAGAAGGCGGCAAAGGGCACATAGCAACGGCAGCGCCAGTCTTGCTCGGCCGTGCCGGGCCCGGCCATGGCCGCATGCAGGTAGGCGGCCAGCGGGGGACGCGCCTGGGCGTGCTGCAGCGCGGGCAGCAGGGCATCGAGCTCGCCCGGGCCTTCGATCAGCACGTGGGTGGGCTTGAACTCGCGCATCAGCGCGCGCAGGTGGTGGGCGCAGCGCGGGCTGTGGTGGCGCACGGGCACCAGGCGCAGCTGCGGCAGCGGCGCCAGCCACGCGGCAGCGTCAGTGCTCACGGCCGCCTGCGACAAAGTCCTGCCACTGCGGCTGCCCTGCGCGCTGGCGTGCCACCACGCGCAGGTATTCGGCGAAACGGCGCCGGTCCTCGTCGTCGTCCTTGATCACCGTGCCCAGCAGGTGGCGCGCCAGGTGGGCCGGACCCACCTGCTCCTGCCCGAAGTACCAGCACTGGCAGGCGGCGTTGAAGGCCACGTCGATGGCCTCGGCCGTGGACAGCACGGTGCCCGGCCGCTCCACGGCCGTGCCCTCCACGCTGCCGCTGCGCAGCTCCTGGAAGGCCGTGGCCAGCAGGGCCAGCACATCGGGCGCGACGGTGGTGCCGATGCGCTGCTGCGCCAGTGCGCGGCCCACCTCCTGCCCTATCAATGCGGCCTGCGCGGCCACGCCTTCGAGCGGGCGCATGGTCTCGAAGTTGAAGCGGCGCTTGAGCGCGGCCGACATCTCGTTGACGCCGCGATCGCGCAGGTTGGCCGTGGCAATCACATTGAAGCCCGGCCGTGCCAGCAGCCAGGGCTGCTCGTGCTTGAGTTCGGGAATCTGCAGCAGCCGCTCGGAGAGCAAGGGCACCATGCAGTCCTGCACTTCGGTGGAGCAGCGCGTGATTTCCTCGAAACGCAGCAGCCGCCCTTCCCCCATGGCGCGGTGCAGCGGGCCGGGCACCAGGGCTTCGGGGCCAGGGCCGTCGCGCAGCAGCAGGGCGTAGTTCCAGCCATAGCGGATCTGCTCTTCCACCACGCCGGCACCGCCCTGCACGGTGAGCTTGCTGTCGCCGCTGATGGCGGCGGCCAGCAGCTCGGACAGCAGGGACTTGGCCGTGCCCGGCTCGCCCACCAGCATCAGGCCGCGCTGGCCGGCCAGGGTGACGATGGCGCGCTCGACCAGGGCATCGTTGCCGTGGATCTTGCGCGCGATGGCCGGCCCGCCGCCGTCAGGTTCCGCACCGCCCAGGATGAAGCGCCGCACGGAGCGCGGGCTCAGGCGCCAGCCGTCGGGGCGCGGGCCCTGGTCGGCGGCCTGCAGGGCCGCAAGTTCCTGGGCGTGGGCCATCTCGGCCGGCAGCCGCTGGGCGGCAGGCTCCGGGGTGGCCGCTGCAATGCGTTTGGTGGCCATCAGTCGCTCTCTTTGGTGCTGGCCGATTTGGCGGCGATGGCCGCGAACTGCGCCATCAGCGTGGCCTGCAGCGCGCGCGGCCACTGCTGCGGCTGCAGCCGGGGCCAGCGGCCATCTTCGCCGCGATGGCTGCTGTCGTAGACCACGGCATGGGTGATGTCCACGCGGTTGTCCAGGTCCATGAACGGCAGGTAGCGCCCGTGGTGGAGTTCGATGTACAGCTGCGGGCCTGCCAGGTCCAGCTTGTGCTCGTAGATGCCGGGGCCGTCCCCCACGGGGCCGGGGCGGTAGTTCCACTTGGCCAGCAGACCGGACAACGCGCCCTGGCGTATCTGCAGCGGGCCGGCGGGGTGCAGGGCATGGTTCTTCCACTGCCCGGCTTCGGGCAGTTGTGCGCCTGCGTTCAGCTGGTCGATCAGCGGCTGCAGCTCGTAGTCGGCCAGGCAGGTGCGCCAGGCCTCAACCTCGCCCGCTGCGGCATCGACCGGATGCCAGAGCAGCACCTGCGCATCGTCGGGCAGCTCCACGCCATCGTCGTTGGCGTCGAGCAGGGAAAAGTCCTCGGCAATGCGAAAGCTCGCGCCCTGCTCCAGCCGCCAGATCAGGCTGCGGCCCACGATGCGCAGCAGGGGATGCAGCAGGAACAATCTGCGCCAGCGCGGGACGGACCAGCGCTGTCCCGTCATGAAGGCGGTACCCAGGCGCGGCACCTGCTGCCTGGCGATGGCCTTGACGCCAGCGGCAACGGTCTTGAATTCGGCCTGGGCCGCATTCCACTGCAGACGCAGCGATTCGTCCTTGAGCGCAGGCAGGGTCTTGGAGGCCTTGCCCTTGTCGCCCACCACGCGCAGGCTCAGGTCGCCCTGCAGCTGCAGGCGGTAGCGCTGCGGGCCCACCTCCAGCACCAGGCCTTCGCCGCCCAGGCCGAAATAGGGCGTCAGCTCGTCATACAGCTCGATCAGGCTCAGGCCGCGCCGCTGGGCGGCCGCCTTGAGCGCGTCATGCGTGGCTTCAATCACCAGGTCCTTGAGCTTGCGCGAGGTGGACAGGGTCTGGACCTGGGACAGCGCGTACAGCGTGTCCAGCGCACCGAGCTGCTCCACGGCGATGATGGCGCGCAGCTTCTTGCTCCAGCCCCAGGCCTTCACGGCGGCCACCAGGGTCTGCACCAGGCGGTCGTCGACATGGCCGTTGGCCAGTCGCAGCGCCCAGCGCGCCTTGGGCTCACCCTCCAGGGCCACCCAGGCATTGACCAGGTGCAGGGACAGCTGGGCGCGGCTTTCGGCCGGCACATGGGCCAGCAACTGCTCCACCAGCGGCGGCAGCTCTTCCTCGGCCGTGGCCACCAGGTGCAGCACGGTGCGGGCCGCATGCTCGGACAGCGGCGCGAACAGCGCCAGGGTCTCGGGCTGGTCGTAGGCCTTGATGCTGCTGGAAAAGCGCTTGAAGCGCGCCACGCGGGCCTCCAGCGCATCGAGTAGGACCCGGCCCTCCTCACCCTGCGCCACGGTCAGAGCGCCCGGCACTGGGACGCCCAGGGCCAGCAGCCGGCCCTCGACCATGCTTTCGGAGCCCAGGTCCAGGCCCGTGCGCAGCAGCGCCTGCAACAGCGGCGCGACCCCGGGATCGGGATGGGCCAGCAGGATGTCGCGGCAGGCCAGCTGCATCGCCTTCTCGCGCCGCTGCAGCCAGGCGTTGGACTCGAAGACAGCGCCTACGGCCTGCGCATCCAGCCCTTGCATGAAGCGCGCCACCGCTTCGCGCAGCGCCCGCGAGCTGCTGGCCGCCAGCAGTTCGCCCAGCAGGGGCAGCCGGGCATGCAGCATGGCCGGGTCCAGCTGCGCCAGCAGCGGGGCCAGGCGCACGGTGGGAATCTCGCGCAGGTAGTCGGGCTGCTCGGCCAGCATCTGGTTGAGCAGGCCGATGAAGGGCTCAATGCGCGACACCTGCAATATGCAGCGCAGCAGATGGGGCAAAAGCTCCGGGTAGCGTGCCGTCCAGATCTGGCGGGCGACCACCGCATCGAAGTGGTACTTGGGCTGCCATCCTTCGATCCAGGCGACGAAGGGCGCGGCATCCTCCCGCACCAGGCGGTCGAAAATGGGGATGAAGTAATCAGCCGGCTCGCGGTCCGCCCTGCCCAGCAGCAGGTTGACCAGTTCCAGGCGCCGCTGGGCATCGGCGCCCAGGTCCCAGCGCAGCGCGATCAGGCCCGGGTCTTCGTTGATGGGCTTGTCGTCGAACCAGTCGGGATGGCGGCGGTAGAAGTCGTACCAGGGCGCGCAGCGCTGCGGGTGCGGAACGTCGCTGTGCCGCGTCATGTAGACATCGCGGATGTCGGCATAGAGCGCGCCGCCGCGCTCTGCCAGCTCCATCAGGTCCTGGTCGTCCAGGCTGCCCAGCAGCAGCTTCCAGTCGACTCTGTCATACCTGCCGCCGGACTGGACGTTCAGCTCTGCGGCCCAGTCCAGCAGCTGCATCACCCGTTCGCGGCTGATGCCCGGGTACCAGAGCCAGCCGAACATGTCCAGGATGCGGATTTCACGGTAGTCGTTGTCGCCGTCCGGCGCAGGTGGACGGGCCAGGCTGGCGCGCGCCATCTGCTCGAACTCGGCCGCAAGCTCGGGGCTGTGGCGTGGAATGTCGCCGTCCAGGCTGCCGTCAATCCTGCGCCCGAAGGGGATGGTCTGCCGCGCGAAGGCCAGCCACAGGTCATGGTCATGGGTCCAGGGCAGATCGAAGTTGCCCAGGGCGCGGATGGGGTTGGAATAGTCGTCGAAGGCCTTGCGCGTGAAGGCACCCACTTCGTCATGCCGGCCCGCGCGCATGCGGCTGGCCAGCACCTGGACCAGTTCGGCGGGTGGCAGCGAGGTGCTCAGTTCCTCCAACGTGGCCTGGTCGGTGTGTTCTAGGGTCGAAGAGGTCATGGATTCAGGGGTTCTGGAGGGAGTCAAACCTGGGCTGCAGCTGCTGCGGCTGCCGCGCCCGCAGCGCGCGAGGCCAGGGCCTGGAGCATGGCGCACAGCGATGCCTGCAGCGGCAGCGGCCATTCGGCCGGGGGCAGCAGGCGGTCGGCGGCCATGTCGCGCAGGGCAAAGCCTTCGATGTCGATCTCATGGCCGGGCTCGTAGTACGGCATGGCCGCGCTGTGCAGCAGTTCCACGCGCCAGCGCTGCACGGCAAAGTCCCGCAGGTGCAGGTAGATGCCGGGGCCATCGCACACGGGGCCGGCATGAAAGCGCCATGGCCCTGCCAGGCCGTCCAGCGCCTGCTGCGTCAGCCGTATCGGTGCCAGGGGCTGCAGCAGCTCCTGCTGCCACTGGCTGGCCAGCGGCAGGTCGGCGGGCGCATCGACCTGCTCGATCAAGGCCTTGAGGCCGTAGTCGGCCAGGCATTCACGCCACTGCGCACGCTCCTGTTCGGTGGCCTGCGCGGGGTGCCACAGGGCGATGCGGCCCTCGGCCGGCAGTTGCACCGCATCGCTCTCGGCATCGACCAGGGACAGGTCTTCGGCAATGCGCAGGCTGAACGGCTGGCCGGCCGCGGGCTCCACCCGCCAGACCAGGCCCTGTGCCACCACGCGCAGCAGCGGGTGCTCCAGGAAGAGGCGGCGCCAGGTGTCCAGCGGCCAGTGCCGGCCCAGCATCAGGCAGGACTGCAGGCGCGGCGCCTGCTGCTGCAGCACGGCCTTGATGCCCTTGGACAGCGTCTTGAGCCGCGCGGCGGCCGCCTCCCACTCCGTGCGCAGGCCCTCGTCGGCCAGGGCCGGCAGGCTGCGCACCAGCTTGCCGGACGGCGTGCGCAGGCGCAGCGACAGGTCGCCCTGCAGCAGCACGTCATAGGTCTGCGCGCCCACCTGCAATTGCACGCCCCGGCCCAGGTCGAAGTCCGGGGTCAGCTCATCACTGAGGTCGGCCAGCGCCATGCCGCGCCGCGTGGCGGCCTCGGCCAGCACGGCCTGTGCAGCGGCCAGCACGCTGGGCTTGAGCGTCTTGCCGGTGGCCAGGGCCTGCACGCAGGACAGGGCATAGACCGTGTCGAGCCGGCCCAGCTGCTGCAGCGCGACCACAGCGCGCTCCTTGCGCGTCTTGTGCCAGGCCAGGGCGGCCGAGGACAGCACATCGACGATGCGATCGTCCGCCGCGCCGGGCAGCAGCTTGAGCACCCAGCGCGATTCGGGCGCGCCATCGGCAGCCACCCAGTGCTGGACCAGGGCCAGGGCCAGCCGCGCGCGATTCTCGGCGCTGGCCTGGGCCAGCAGTTGGTGGGCCAGCGCCGGCAGCTCCTGCGGGCTGGTGGCCGCCAGGTGCAGCAGCGCACGCGCAGCCTGGGCCGACAGGGGCGCGAGCAGGTCCAGCAGCGCCGGCTGGTCCAGCGGGGCAATGGCGGGCGACAGGCGCTGCAGGCTGGCGGCCTGGGCCTCAAGCTCTGCCAGGGAGCCGGCACCATCGCTGCCTGCCGGCGCGGCCTCGCCGGCAGATGGCCTGGCTGCGTCCGCAACCGGGGCTGCGGCACCCAGATCCTTCAGGCGCGCCTGCACCGGGCCTTGCTCGGCCACCTCCAGCAATCCACCGGACAGCAGTGCCGACAGCAGGCTGCCAGACGCCGGATCAGGATGGGCCACCAGCACATCGCGGTAGGCCAGCACCAGATTCTTGTTGGGCTTGGCCAGCCAGCCGGCGGCCTGGGGCGCATCCACGGGCAGGGCAGACAGGGCCTGTGCCAGCGCCGCACGCAAGCCTTTGGAGGCACTGCCGGAGGCGGCCTTGCCCAGTTGCGGCAGCAGCCGCTGCAGCGTGTCCAAGCGCAGCGCGGGCAGCAGGTGCGTGAGCGGGCCGGCGGCCAGCCGGGCCAGGTCGCCAGGGCGATCGGCCAGCAAGGTCTCGGCCACCGGGGCGTAGCCGGCGCGGTCGGATTCGTGCTTGCAGCCGTCTGCGCAGGCCGGCAATAGCAGCGGCAGCAGGGCCGGCCACCGGGCGTCCCACAGCCGCTGCGCCACGACGGGATTGATCGCCAGGTGGCCCAGTTGCTTGAACCAGGCGACCAGGGGCGCAGCGTCGGTCTGCAGCATGCGCTCCACCAGGGCACGGTCATGCGGCCAGTCATCGTCCGAGGCAAAGCACAAGGCCTTGAACAGGTCCTGGGCCAGCAGGTCGCGGCGCGCGGCATCGGCCGTCTCCCAGCGCGATGCAATCAGCACGGGCTCGGGCAGGCGCAGCTGGTCAAGCACGGCGGGGAATTGCGCAAAAAAATCCCGCCACAGCGCCCAGCGCTGCGCTGCAGGCCGCGTGCGCTGCAGCGGCAGCTGGCGTTGGACGATGTCGCGGCTGAGCTGGCCGCCGCCGTCCTCGATGGCCATGGCCAGCAGTTCGGGCTCGGGCAGCCGGTGCAGCAGGTGCTGCCAGTGGCAGTAGTACTGCGCGCCGGGCGCAATGCCGGCTTTTGCGCTCAGTTCCCGCGCCCAGCGCAGCAGGCCGGTGATCTCGGCACTGGACATGCCTTCATGGCCCAGCACGCCAAACACCTGCCTGAGCACGAGGTCGTAGCCATCGCGCAATCTCCAGGGCTGGTGGGTGCGGCTGCCCCAGTCATCCAGCCAGGCGCGGGCCAGTGCCGTCAGCTCCGCGGTCAGCTCGGCACTGCGCCGGGGCACGCCCGAGTTGCCCCCATAGAACTGTCCCAGCGGAAGGCTGATGCGCGCCAGCGCCAGCCACAGCGCGTGGTCGCGCTGCCAGGGCGCATGCTCACCGGGCAGCTGGTGCAGCCGCTCCTGGCACAGGCTGCTGCTGTCGCGCAGGAAGTCCGCCACCTCGGCATCGCGCCCCTGGGCCAGGCGCTTTGCCAGTTCGGCGGCAAAGGCCGGCATGCCCTCGCGCCCGGCCGGCGCGGCCGTGTGCAGTTCGTACAAAGCCTGCAGGGGAAGCGCTGCTGTCTCGTTGTTGCTCATGGTCTGTGGAGTCTTGGATGATGGGCGGTCGGGCGGCCAACGTTTCAAGGGAGCAAAGGTTCACAAAGGCTCAGGCAGCCGCCTTGGCCGCCAGGGCCAGCCACTGGCCTTGCAGCGTGGCCAGCAGCGGCTTGGGCAGCCGGGCCGGGTCGGCGCTGGCCCCGTATTCCTTGCTCAGGTCGTGCACGCGCAGGCCTTCCACGGCCACGGGCAGGCCCAGGTCCAGGTAGGGCGGGAAATAGCCGTGCGACAGCTCCAGGCTCAGCTCCAGCGCGGGCAGGCGCCACACATGCTCATTGATGCTGGGGCCGTCGCCCACGGGGCCGGGCCGGTAGCCGAACTTCTTGAGCAGGCCACCAAGCTGCTCCTGCGCCAGCGTGATCGGCGCGGGCGGCAGCAGCATGCCGTTCTTGAACTGGCCGGGCGCGGGCTGCTCGGCGCAGGCGCCCAGCTGGTCAACCAGGGGCTCCAGCTCATAGTCGGCCATGTAGGTCTGCCAGGCTTCGCGCTCGCCGGGCTGGGCCGTGGCCGGGTGCCAGAGGCTGATGCTGCAGCCAGCGGGCAGGGCCACGGTTTCATCCTCCACATCGACCAGCGAGAAGTCCTCGGCCAGGCGGAAGCTGGTGCGCGCCAGGCCCGGCGCATCCTCTGCGCGCCAGATCAGGCTGCGCCCCACGATGCGCAGCAGCGGGTGGGCCACGAACAGCCGCTGCCAGCGATCCAGCGGCCAGCGCTTGCCGCTGACCAGGGCGGCCAGCATGCGCGGCGCCTGCTGCTTGACCACGGTCTTGAGGCTGGTGGCCAGGGTCTTGAGCTGCGCGGTGGCGGCCTCCCATTCGGGCTTGAGCGCCTCGTCCTTGACCGCAGGAATGGTCTTGCTGGCCTTGTTTTTGTCGTTGATGACGCGCAGGCTCAGATCGCCCTGCAGCTCCACGCGGTAGCTCTGCGGCCCGACCGTGACCGTCAGGCCCTGGCCCAGGCCGAAGTCCGGCGTCAGCTCGTCGAAGAGTTCGGGCACGCTCATCTTGCGGCGCGCGGCGGCAGCGCGCAGGGCGATGCGCGCCGTGCGTTGCACCTGGTCCTTGAGCGAGCGCGACTCGGAGATCTCCTGCACGCGCAGCAGAGCGTAGAGGCTGTCCACCTCGCCCAGATGCTCCACGGCGGCGGCCGCGCGCTGCAGGCGCGGGCGGTTCCAGGCCTGGACGGCGGACACCAGCGCATCGACCACGCGGTCATCGGCATGGCCGGGCAGCAGCCTGAGCGCCCAGCGCTGCTTGGGTTCGCCCTCGGAAGCAATCCATTGCTGCACCAGGGCCAGCGCCAGGCGGGCACGGTTGTCGGCCGGAATGCGCGCCAGCAGCTCGCCGGCCAGCGGCGGCAGGCCGCCTTCGGCAATGGCGGACACATGCAGCAGCACGCGGGCCGCGTGTTCGGACAGCGGCGCGCACAGCGCCAGCAGCTCGGGCGTATCGAAGGGCTTGATGGCCGCGCTCAGGCGCTTGATGGAGGCGAGCTGGGCTTCCAGATCCACGCCGCCAGCGGCAGACGCTGGCGATGCGGCATCTGCCTGGCTTTCTTCCGATGTCGAGGCGCCCTGCCCTGTCAGGCCCAACTGCTGCAGCCGCTGCTGCACGCTGCTGGCCGAGGCCGCATCCAGCTTGCCGCCGGCCAGCAACTGCGCCAGCAAGGGACCGACAGCAGGGTCGGGATGGGCCAGCAGCACGTCGCGGCAGGTCAGCAGCAGGTTCTTGGGCGGCTTGTTCAGCCAGCCGGCATCCACCAAGCTGGCCAGCGGAATATGGGCGGCCAGGCCGGCCATGGCGGCGCGCAGGCCCTTGGCGCTGCTGCCTGCGATGAGCGGGGTCAAGGTGGGCAGCGTGGCCTTCAGGCTGGCGGTGTCGAACGCGGGCAGCACATTGACCAGATCCTTGACAGGCACCTCGGCCAGATCGGCCGGGCGGCGGGTCACCAGTTCGCGGATCACGCTGCGGTAGCGGCGCAGCTCGTCCTCGCGGTCGCAGCGCTGGGCCATGGCGGGCAGCAGCAGGGGCAGCAAGGCGGCATCGTCGTGCTTCATGACATGCATGGCCAGCGCCAGGCTGATCTGGTAGCGGCCGTTCTCGCGCAGCTGCTTGGCAAAGGGCGCGGGATCCTCGGCCACCAGGCGGTCCAGCAATTGCAATGCGCTCGTCCGCTCGGCGCGCTGGGAGTAGGTCAATTGGCTGAGCAGCAGCGAGGCCAGTTCCTCTCGCCGGGGCGCGCCGGCACTGGCCCAGCGCTGCCCGATCAGGTCGGGATCATCTATGTAGGATTTGTCGAAGAGCTGGGGATGCTCGGCAAAGAAAGGCAGCCAGTCCTTCCAGCCCTGGCCCTTGGGCTGCCTGGGCTGGCGCTCGTTGCGGTAGTGGTCCAGCACATCGTCGAACAGCTTGCCGCCCACGGCGGCGTAGCGCAGCAGGTCGGCATCGTTCAACTGGGCGACCAGGGGCTTCCAGGCCGCGTGGTACTCATGGTTGCGGCGGAACCCGGCCGCCTCGCGCAGCGCCAGCGCCCAGTCCAGCGTGGACGTCACCTCGTCATAGGGCATGCCGGGATAGCTGAGCCAGGGCAGCAGGCTGCCGAGCACCAGGCCTATGCCCTTGTACACAGGCAGGTCGGCGCTGCGGGCGTGGGCCAGCCATTGCTCGGCCAGCACGCGCACTTCGGCAGCCACATGGGCATTGGTCAGCTCCTCGCTGCGGCCCGACAGCACATGGCCGCGCGGCACGGTGAGCCGCGCAAAGGCCAGCCAGCGTTCGCCGTCACGCGACCAGGGTGCGTCGCTGCCGCTCAGATGCCCCAGGATGTTGAGACAACGCTCCTCGCAGCCGCGCAGGAAGGTGCGTGCCTCGTCGGCGCGCCCGTCATGCAGGCGGGCGTCGAGTTCGGCGGCAAAGGCCTCGTCGCTGAGGCTTTCATGCAGCCGGTCATAGAGATCGCTCAGGGAAGCCGCGTGAAGATCGGTAGTGCTCATAAAGATGAGGAGATGAACAATGTGGGCAGCCGCAAACCAGGGCCTGCCGGGATGGAGACGGGGGTGGAGCCTGCACCGGACGGAAGCAAAAGTTCTTGATCCATCCGGACAGTCCCTCGGAAAACTCACAGATTCATGCCCTGCGTATGTCGTCAGCTTTGGAAAAATCTGTAGCGCCATCCGCAACGGCCACGCCATTGTTCCCCGGCACGCACGCGGTGCGGGCGCCGATATTGTCAGGTCGCGGGCACCGCCACTTGACAGGCTGTCAAGCAGGCGACTGCCACCGCTGCGGGCCATGGACTGTACTGGGGACTTTTCGCCCAGGCGTACTGCCCGGCCCTGCCATGCCGCCGATACCATGGACCGCGACATGACCCCAGAGACACCCCATGCCCCTGTCCCAGACGCACAAGCTCTTTGATGACGACGCCTACCTGGACCGCTGCGAAGCCACCGTGACGGCCGTCAGCCCCGAAGGCATCGAGCTCGATGCCACGGTCTGCTATGCCCGCAGCGGCGGCCAGGCCGGCGACACCGGCACGCTGACCCTGGCCGATGGCCGCAGCCTGGCGCTGATCGACACCGTCTATGCCGAGGACCGGCAGCGCATCCTGCATGTGCTGCAGACCGATGCCCCGCCCCAGGTGGGTGAACGTGTCAAGGTGGTGATCGACTGGGACAGGCGCCACCGGCTGATGCGCCTGCACACCTGCCTGCACCTGCTGGGCGTGCTGGTGCCTATGCCCGTGACGGGCTGCAGCATCTCGCCGGACTCGGCACGCCTGGATTTCGACCTGCCCGAGTCCACGCTGGACAAGACCGATCTGACGGAGCGCCTGAACGCCCTGATCGCCGCCAGCCATGCCGTGAACGTGGACCGCATCACGCCCGAGCAACTGGCTGCACAGCCCGACCTGGTGCGCACCGCAGGCGCCGCACCCCCGGGCGGCACGGCGACGATCCGCATCATCGACATCTCCGGCCTGGACCGCCAGCCCTGCGGTGGCACGCATGTGCGCAGCACAGCCGAGATCGGCACGGTGGCCGTCACCAAGATCGAGAAGAAAAGCCGCACCAACCGGCGCGTGGTGGTGCAGTTCGCCTGACACCCCCCAGACCTGTTGATGCCAGACCTGTCGATGCCAGGCCTCAGGACATCCAGGACCTGGGCGCCACAGGCCCGCTCGCCTCAGGGGGCCCATCGCCTCCCTGCGCCAGCCCCTCGCCCTGGCTACCGGACTTTCGCACCAGTTGCAGGATCTGGTCGAGCTGGTCATGCTCGACGGCGATCGAGTGCAATCTGAACAGCACATAGGGAATGAGGACGCTGGCGCAGGCCATGGCCGCCAGCGCCGCCTGTTGATGGGAGCTGTCGACGAAGAACGCCGTCAGCAGAAAGATGGCGCCGATGATCGAACCTATGAAAACAAGCAATCTCATACATTCCCTCTATTTTCCGCAATCGTACCCAAATGTGACTGACGTGAGTAGAGGCATGCGAGCTGTGGGGTTGCCCGTCGCCAAAAGACCACGGGCGGCAAAACCGTTTTCCTGCGGCAGCCCGAATGCATGCCCTGCATGCGCGACGCCATACCGCATGCTCCAAGCGCAAGTCTTCGAACTCTTTTGACTTGATTCAAATCAACCTGCCGCCCCCGATCCTGTCTATGCTTAAGGCAGCCATACAAAGCATCCATGGCGACAGACCGCCTGCCGGTCCATGGCCCTCGGATGCCAGCCACCTCACCCGCTTTTCAAGGAGAAAACAATGGCAAAGCAATGGAAGCCCGTCCTCTTGGCCCTCGCAATGACTGCCGTCGCCGCGCCTGTGCTGGCCGCCGACTGCGCCGTCGAGATCGAAGGCAATGACGCCATGCAATTCAACAAGCCCACCATCAGCGTGCCCGCCAGCTGCAAGCAGTTCACGGTCAAGCTCAAGCACGTGGGCAAGCTGCCCAAGACGGCCATGGGCCACAACTGGGTGCTGAGCAAGACGGCCGACCTGCAGCCCGTGGCCAATGACGGCATCGCCGCTGGTGCGGCCAAGGACTTCGTGAAGGAAAAGGATGCCCGCGTGATCGCCCACACCAAGGTGATCGGCGGCGGCGAGAGCGATTCCGTCACCTTCTCCACCGCCGCCCTAAAGGCCGGCGAGGCCTACAGCTACTTTTGCTCCTTCCCCGGCCACTCCGCGCTGATGAAGGGCACGCTGACGCTGGCCAAGTAAGCCGGCGACCTGCCTTGTGCGCGGGGCTCTCGTCCCGCGTTCAAACCGGCGGCACTTCGGTGCCGCTTTTCATTTGCGGGGCCAGGCAAACCGCGCTTGCCTGGCCTGCCGATCCCTGCCGCTCTGCGTGGCCTCTCAGTGCCTGCTGGTGGTCCTGCCATGCGAGCGGCCCTGCATTTCCACGCAACCCTTTTGCATCAGGCGCAGCAGCAGCTGGGTCCAGCTGGCGTCGGCCCATTTGGCGCTTTCCAGCACCAGGGAGCGCGCGGCCTGCAGGCCGTCGCCGGGCTGCAGCTCCACGCGGAAACTGCCGCGTTCGCGCTGGGCCGTGACAGCCACCACGCTGCCCAGCAGGGCGATGTCATGCGAAGGCCTGGGGCCCTGCGGGCCGTCCAGGTCCACGCGCAGCACGCAGCCGGGGCGCA
This sequence comes from Delftia sp. RIT313, assembly GCF_000632165.1. NCBI lineage: Bacteria > Pseudomonadati > Pseudomonadota > Betaproteobacteria > Burkholderiales > Comamonadaceae > Delftia > Delftia sp. RIT313. Next base: position 76,952 of record NZ_JFYT01000037.1, read on the forward strand.
GTTCGTAGGTCCAGCGATGGTCGGCATGGCCGGCCGCGCCCATGGCGTTCATTTCGGCAAGCCGCTGCTCCTGGGTCATGTCGTAGGGGCTGATGATGAGCGCCTGCTGCTGCGGATAGCCCTGCACGCCATCCAGGCAGGCGGCCATGAAGATCACGGCCGCCGCGCATGCCAGCAGTTTCCATGCGCCGCGCGGGCCCCGACGTTCAGCGCGCGGCATGGGCCGCACCGCCGTCTTCATCACCCGGTACCTGCAGCGACACGTCCACGCGCATGGCCAGCACCTTGTCGATGGCCTTGCCGTCCATGTCCACCACCTCGAAGCGCCAGCCTTCCCATTGCACGGTGTCGGTGACACACGGCAGCCGGCCCGTGAGCAGCATGACCATGCCGGCCAGCGTGTGGTAGCGGCCGCGCTCTTCCTCGGGCACGGTGGCCAGCTCCAGCCGGTCCTTGAGTTCGGGCACGGGGATGTGGCCGTCCAGCAGCCAGCTGCCGTCCTCGCGCTGCAGCGCCCAGGAGTTGCGCGGATCGCGTGGCTGGAATTCGCCCGTGATGGCTTCCACCAGGTCCTGCAGGGTGACGATTCCCTGGACCTCGCCGTACTCGTCGATCACGAAGGCCATGTGCACGTCGGACAGGCGAAAGCTCTCCAGCAGTTCCATGCCGGTGATGGTCTCGGGCACATAGAGTGCGGTCTGCATGGGCTGGTCGGTCAGGCCCTGCTCCTTGCCCTGCAGCGCGCGCGACAGCCACTGGCGCGCGTTGAGCACGCCGATGATGGAGTCCATGCCGCCGCGCACCACGGGAAAGCGCGCGTGGTCGGACTGCTCGATCACGCGCAGGTTGTCCTCGAACGGCGCATCGGCATCCAGGCAGACCACGTCGCTGCGCGGCACCATGAGCGAGCCGATCTGGCGGTCATCAAGGCGGAACACGTTGCGCACCATGGTGTGCTCGTGCGATTCGATGACGCCGGCCGTCGTGCCTTCGGCCAGCATGGCGTGGATCTCTTCCTCGGTGACGGCGCTGCCGCTGTTTTCCTTGACGCCCAGCAGGCGCAGCAGCGCATGGGTGGACACGGACAGCAGCACCACGAAGGGCTTGGTCAGATGAGCCAGCCAGTTGACTGGGCGTGCGATCAGGCGCGCAAAGGTCTCTGGGTAGGTCTGGCCGATGCGCTTGGGCACCAGCTCGCCGACGACGATGGAGAAATAGGTGATCAGCACCACCACCAGCGCCGTGGCCGTGTAGCCGCCATAGGGCGCGGGCACGCCCAGGCGCTGCAGCCACTCGGCCAGCGGGGCGGCCAGCGCGGCCTCGCCGACGATGCCGTTGAGCACGCCGATGGAGGTGATGCCGATCTGGATGGTGGACAGAAAGCGCGTGGGGTCGGCCCCCAGCTGCGCGGCGGCGGCGGCGCCGGCATCGCCCTCGTCAATGAGTTTTTGCAGGCGCGCTTTGCGCGCCGTCACCAGCGCGATCTCGGACATGGCGAAGACGCCATTGAGCAGGATCAGCGCAAAAAGTATGGCAATTTCCATGATGCGTGTTGTGGGAACCGGGAGCCGCAGCTGCGGCAGAAAGGGCCCATGCGGCGATGGGTCCGGGAAGAAGGAAAGCCAGGGGCCAGCCCGGCAGCCGGGCATTCAGGACAGGGTCCCGAAGCGGCAGAGGCACCGCAGGCGCAGGGCACTGCAGGTCAGAAAACGGCAATGGGGGATCAGGCTGCCCGCGGAGGCCGGTCGGGCGGTGCCAGGCTGCGCCAAGGGCCTTCGCGCAGGCTGGCGGTGATGTGGCGCCCGGCCTGCAGGCGGGGTGCCGGCATGCCGTCCACGGCGTGCACGACATCGGGGAGGTCCTGCTGATCGTCCATCAGCGCGTGGTCGAAGTCATCGAGCAGGGAGACCGTGTCCACCCGCGGCGCTGCCGCGCGCTCCGGGCCGGCGCAGGCGGCGCGCGGGTGGACACCGGGCGGCTCGCATGGCTCGTGCGGCAGGGCGCGCCATGGCGCAAGCCCCAGCGTGGACAAGGCCACGCTGACGACGAAGTGCAGGGAGAAAACCGCGATGAACCATCTGGACATGGTCCTCGGATTCTATCCATGCCCGTGACCCGCAGACAGGCAGGCCGCCTGTCCACCGCTGTTCGCCGCTTCCTACAAGCGGCGCGCCGGAGCCGTGGAAACATGCGCCACGGCCCACTCTCCGCCCTCTGCCATGAAAGCCATCCATACCCTTTTCACCGTGTTGCACGCTCTCATCGCGCTGCTGTTTTCGCTGGCCGCCGTGGCCCTGCTCTGGATCGCGGGCCTGAAGGGCTGGAACGCCATGGCGCATGGCGTGGATGGCGAATCGGGCCTGCGCATCGTCGAGGCGCTGGGCATCCTGGCCTCCGGCGTGGTTGCACTGCAGATCGCCCAGACCATCACCGAAGAGGAAGTCATCCGCGAGGCCCACATCAGCGGCCCCACGCGCGTGCGCCGCTTTCTCTCGCGCTTTCTGGTGGTGCTGGTCGTCGCGCTGGCCGTGGAGGCCCTGGTCGCCGCCTTCAAGACGCAGGAAGAACCCGCCCACCTGCTCTACCCCGCCGCCCTGGTCAGCGCCGTGGGTATCCTGCTGCTGGGCTGGGGCGCCTTCATCCACCTCAACCGCTCCGCCGAGGAACTGGAGCCCGAGGCCATGGAAGAAGCCAAGGGCGAGGACCACAAGGTCAACAAGTCGTGAGGGCCAGGCCCGCGCACGCAAGGGTTGACAGGCCGCATCGCCGGCCTCAGGATGCGCGGATGGTTTTTGCCACGCACCGCCTCACGACCACCACCACGACCGCCAACGGCGGACCGTGGACGGATACCTGAGCGCCGCAAGGCAGCCACCATCCCCCAAGGCCCCGCCCACGATGGACGGGGCCTTTGCGTTTCTCCGTGCATCCAGGGCATCACCGGAGAGACTTCATGCAGATTCCCCCTTCCGCCCCATCCGCCCCTTCCGTCGCGTCCGCCGCTTCCTCCCCATCCTCGACGGCCGCACCGGACGGCCCACGGCGTGCCCTGCTCGTCATCGACATGCAGCAAGGTCTTTTCAACGGCAGCGATGCGCCGTTCGACAAGGACCGCGTGCTGGCGAACACCCGACAACTGATCGCCCGCGCCCGTGAAGCCGGCGCGCCCATCTTCGCTGCGCGCCACACCGGCCCTGCAGGCTCGCCGATCGCCCCCGGCAGCCCGCTCACGCAACTGCTGCCGCAGCTGGGCATCGATGCGCAGCGGGACCGCGTCTTCGACAAGACACGGCCCAGCTGCTTCGAGGGCACCGGCCTGGCCACCTGGCTTGCCGAAGCCGGCATTGCCGAACTGGTCATCGCCGGCATGAAGACCGAGTTCTGCGTGGACACCACCTGCCGTGCCGCAGCCGGCCTGGGCTTTCGCCCGGTGCTGGTGGCGGATGCGCATACCACCACCGATTCGCCGCTGCTGCAGGCCGGGCTCATCATCGGCCACCACAACCGCACGCTGGGCGGCGCCTTTGCGCGACTGGTGCAGACTGCGGACTGCCGGTTCTGAACGGACTTCGCGCATGATGGCCATGGCAGCGTCGCGGGTCGTGCCGTGGCAGCCTTGCATCAAACCAATATGAATGATTTCCCGTTAACTGGTTCATGACGTGCGCAGGCCTGGCATGCTGGCCTGCAGCGCACCACAGGAGCGAGCAATGCCCGAACCTCTTGCACCGTCGGCCGGCCCGGCTTTCACCGATGCGCCGCCCTCCACGCCCCGGCAGGAAAAACTGTCCGACGTCAGCGAGACGCTGCGCATTCCGCTGACCGCCCGCGCCCTGGGCGACCGGCTGTTTCCGGGCATGGCCGTCAGCGATGCCCATGCCTTGGACACCCTGACCCAGCTGGGCGACGACGGCAGCCGCTGGCTTCAGGACAGGCAGAGCATCTACGGCGTGCTGGCGCGCACGCACTGCTTTCGCGCGCTGGCGCAGGACTTTCTCCGGCGCCAGCCGCAGGGCCATGTGGTGAACCTGGGCTGCGGCCTCAGCGACTATTTCCAATGGCTGGACAACGGGCAGATGCGCATGACGGATGCGGACCTGGGGCCGGTGGTCGCACTGCGCAGGCAGTTGCTGCCCTGGCAATCGGAGCGCCAGGAGATCCGCCAATTCGACCTGGCCGACGCCGACTGGTGGCAGCGGCTGGGACTGCCGGCCAACAGGTCAGGGCCTGCCGTCTTCATGATGGCCGAAGGCGTTTCCATGTACCTGCAAAAAGAGCAGATACAGGCGCTGTGGACCACGTTTGCGCAATGCAGCCCGCCGGGGTCGGAACTGGTGTTCGACGCCATGTGCTGGCTGGCCGCCGGGCGCGCAAGCCAGCACCCCTCGGTCCGGCTCACCCAGGCCCAGTTCCATTGGGGCCTGCGCCGCGAGGCCGATCTGGCGCAAGCCCATCCGCGCCTGCAGCTGGTGGCCGCGCACCAGGTGATGGAAGGCTACGGCCCGCCCTACTCGCTGGTGGGGCCGGCATTCCGCTGGACCTTTGGCGTGCACTTCTATGCCATCTACCAGCTGAAGTCGGCCGAGACGGCGGCTTAGGCCGATTGCGCAGCCGCAACGAAAGATGCCCGGTCAAGCCGGGCATCCTTGTTTCAGGGAACCAGGATCAGCCTTCGTCGGCCGCGCTGGAGGACAGGGCCAGGCCTTGCACCAGGCCTTGCCCGGGCTGCCATTCGCGCACAAAGCGGTTGCGCGGCGGCCGCAGGGCTTCGCGGCCGGCCGAGACGGGCGTGCCCACATACAGCAGGCCGACGAGCCGGTCATGGGGCTCGAATCCCAGGGCCTCGCGCACGCGCGCATCGTGGCTGTTGGCGCCGCTGGCCCAGAAGCCGCCAAAGCCCAGGATGTGCAGGGCGTTGAGCATGTTCATGGCGGCAGCGCCACCGGCCAGCAGCTGCTCGCTTTCAGGCACCTTGTGTTCGGGCTGCAGGTGCACGCCCAGCGCAATGATCAGCGGGGCCGACAGGGCCTTGGCGCGGAATCGCTCGGCGTCGGCCTGCGGGTCGCGCGCCTTGGCGGCCTGCACGAACACCTCGCCCAGCGCATGGCGCGCATCGCCCTGCACCAGCACGAAGCGCCAGGGGCGCAGCTGGCCGTGGTCGGGGGCGCGCAGTGCAGCATCGATGACGGTGTCGATCACGTCTGCGCCCGGCGCCGGGTCCTGCAGCGGCCAGCGCGACTGGCGCGACATCAGCAGGTCCAGGGCGGCGCGCTGCTCGGGGGTCAGGGATCTGTCGTTGGTGCTCATTCGTTGTCCTGCAGCGCAGGCTGCCTTGCCTGCTCGGGCTGTGCCGGTGATTCGGGTGGCAGCTGCGAGCACGCGCCGCAATGGCCGTACAGGGCCAGGCGGTGGTCGGCCAGGCGGTAGCCGTGGGCCTGGGCCACCTGGTGCTGCAGCGCCTCGATGTGGTCGTTGCTGAATTCATCCACGCGTCCGCACTGCAGGCAGATCAGGTGGTCATGGTGCGGCCCCTCATTGAGCTCGAACACCGCCTTGCCGCTTTCAAAGGTCTGGCGCAGCAGCAGGCCTGCGGCCTCCAGCTGCGACAGCACGCGGTAGACGGTGGCCAGGCCCACCTCGGCACGCCGCTCGGCCAGCAGGCGGAACACGTCCTCGGCATGCAGGTGGCGCGACGCGCTCTGCCTGAAGATTTCCAGCACCTGCATGCGCGGCAGCGTGGCCTTCAGGCCGACGCTGCGCAGTTCGGGTTCGCCGCCCGGGCTCAGGGGCATCTTGCTGCGTGTCATGCGGTGGTGTCTCCGTGTGTCAGTGTCATGGCGGGGTTGTCGCCGCCTTCGGCACCCCGGTGTATGCGGACGATGCGCAGCGCATCGGGCTGCTCGACCAGCACGCAGGTCTTGCCCGTGCGCTGGCAATGGTCCTGTACGCGCCAGTACTCGCCGTGGCTCAGGCAGCCGGTCTGGCAGATCACCAGATCGGCCTCGCGCAGGCTGGCCTCGAAGGCTTCGGCGTCCTGTTCGGGCTCCCGCGCAGGCATGGCGGGCTGTGCCACGGGCGCGGCCGACTGGCGCTGCCAGCGTGCGCGCTCGCGCAACAGGTCCTGCACGCGCACCAGCAGCGACTCCACGCGCCGTGCCAATGTGACGCGGCGCGAGAGGCCGGGAATGGCCTTCTCCAGCGCCTCGCGCTCCTCGCGCGCCCACAGCAGCTGGGTTTCCTTGGCCATCAAGGCCGCGCGCTGGCGGATCACCAGCCTTTGCAGCCTCTCTATTTCCTGGGCTTGAAGGCACAGCAGTTCGCTGCTGCGCAACTGGGCGTGGCCGTAGCCACGCAGCAGCACCTGGTGCTCATGCGCCAGTTGCTGAATGTCGTCCAAGGTCTGGGTCATGGTTTCCTCGGCAAACCTGAGCATTGCGCGGTGGTCGCGCGAAGGCCTTTGCGCATGGCCCTGTGCGGCACGGGCCTGGCTTGCCGGCAAGGCGGTGTGCTGCGATGCAAGCCGGATGCGCTGGCAAATCAGTGAGAATGATTCTTATTAAATCATGAAATGCCGGCCGTCAAACCGATGACCGTACGCCGTCTGGTGCAAAGGCCGCACCGGCGCAGATGCGCTTGCAGGGTGGCCGTCAGCGCCCTGCCATGCACGGCAACGCAGGCCTGCGCCCGGCCTGCCGTTGCCTGTCCGACCTGTTCAAAGACCCTTGAGCAGCCGGCCGTTGACCTCGGTGCCGTACAGCGAGAACGGGGTGTCGTGGAACTGCTTGCGCGTGTCGGCCACGTTGCCGGTGAAGCGCGGGTCCTGGGGGCGCTCCATGCTGTTGATGTAGGTGGCCACGTCCCAGGCCTCCTGGTCGTCCAGCGTGGGATTGCCGTAGGGCATGTTGCCCTTGATGAAGCTGGCAGCCTTGTCCACCTCATGCGTGCCCGCGCCCCAGTTGTAGGACTGCTTGCCCCACAGCGGCGGGAACACGGTCACGCCGCCGGTTTCCTGGCCCTGGCCCTGCGCGCCGTGGCACAGCGCGCACTTGGCCTCGTAGACCTTGGCGCCGCGCTCGAAGCTGGGCTCCTGCGCGGCCTTGCCCACCTTGGTGAAGCCCGCACCCCACAGCTTCTCGCCCGTGGGCGCCTTCTGTGCCATCCAGTAGGCGTAGGCCTCCAGCGCCACGAGGATGTCGTGGCCGTCGTCGGGGGCCTTGCCGTTCATGCTGTACATGAAGCAGCCGCGCACGCGCTCGGCGAAGGTGTCCACGTGGTTGGTCTTCTTGCGGTAGGCCGGGTACAGCGGGTAGGCACCCCACATGGGTGCGGCGCCCTTGAGCCGGCCTGCGTCCAGGTGGCAGTTCACGCAGTTGAGGGTGTTGCCCGAAAAACCCACGGCGTTGGCCGGCGTGCGCAGGAAGATGGCCTCGCCACGGCGAATCCACTCGCCCATGGGCGTGTCGGGGATGTCGCGGGCACCGGGGGGTGTGAAGGCTCCGCCGTCGGCAGCCACTTTCACGGCCTGGGAAGTGACCTGGGCATTCGCATTTGCATCGGCCCTGGCTGCGGTGGCAGCCGCAGCGGGGACCGCGCCCACGCGGGCCGGCGCAGGTGGCATGTCCGGCTGGCTGATGTACATGCCATAGGCGAGCGCGCCCGCCAGGCCGGCGAACAGGCAGGCGACGACGACGTACTCGGCGGTATTGGAGTTTTTGGAGGCGCGGGTGGGTTGTGTGTCGGACATGTTCGGCTCCCGGTCCATCAGGGTTTGGCTGGCGCGGAGGCCGTGGCTGCGGTGCTGGTGCTGGTGCTGGAGCTGGTGCTGGCGCCATGCAGGCGGGCGTAGTAGGCCGCCACGGCCTGGATGTCCGCGGGCGTGAGCTTTTGCGCGACCTTGCCCATGAGGCCCAGCGGGCCGGCCTCGCGCTGGCCCTTGTTCCAGGCGGCGACCTGGCTTTGCATGTAGTCGGCCGTCAGGTGGCCGATGGCCGGGAAATCGGCGCCCACGCCCACGCCGCCCGGGCCGTGGCATTGGGCACAGGCGGGAATGCCGTCCGCCCAGCGTCCGCGCTCGACCAGCCAGGCGCCGTCATCATCCTTGCCCTTGGGCAGGGGGCCGCGCACGGGCTGGATGGGCAGCGGCAGGCTGGCGTAATAGGCCGAGACGTCGGCACGGTCCTGGGCCGACAGGGCCTTGGCCATGGGCGCCATCACGGGGGCCTGGCGGCTGCCGTCGGCCAGGTGCTGGAGCTGGCGCGCCAGATAGCCGGCGTGCTGGCCGGCCAGGGCCGGAAAGCCCGCCATGCCCTCGCCCTTGGCGCCGTGGCAGGTGGCACATGCCGCCGCACCCTGGGGCGTGCCCGACTGGGCGATTTTCTGGCCGGCTGCTGCACTGCCTTGCACCGCAGCTGTGGGCGCTGCTGCGGGCGCTGCTGCCTTGGGCGCGGCGTCTTGCGCCCAGGCGCTGCCCATCAGCATGCAGATGCCGATGGCGATGCACGACCGGGACAGGGTCTGTTTGTTCATGCGGATCATCGTGGGAAGAGGCATTTGCCCTGCCATGCGTCCGCGCCACGCGCCCAGGAGCGCGCGGCTGCGGCGGACAGGATCGAATAGGGATACCGGCCGCCGCCCCGCAAGGCGCAATGCCCGCAGGGCTGGCCAGCCAGGCCCGCACGATACGGAACCGAGATTAAGCCGGCGTTAATGGGCCGGGGGCCGGGGCCTGCGGGCCCGGGCCGTCCGCCAGCGGCAGGTACAGGCACGCGACCAGGCCGCTGGCCTGGCCTTCCTCGGGCCGCCACAGGCTGCGCGGCTGCAGCAGCAGGCAGCCGCCTGCGCATTCGGCGATGCGCTGCACGATGGGCAGTCCCAGGCCGCTGCCATGCTCCTGGGGACGCTTGCGCCAGAAGCGGCGCGTGGCCTCTTCGCATTCCTCGGCGCTGAGCCCCGGGCCGTGGTCGGCCACGGTGAACTCCACATAGCCTGTGCCCGGCTGCTGTGTCTTGCCCGGCATGGCGCCAATGGAGCGCACGGCCAGTTCCACGGGATGCTGCGGCGCATGGCGCAGGGCGTTTTCCAGCAGATTGCGCAGGGCCGAGACCAGCAGGGGCTCGGAGATGGCCAGAGGCCAGTCCTGCACGGGCTGGCCGTTGTCCAGCCATGTGCGCAGCGCGGGCGCTGGGGCCTGGGCGCTCACGGCATTCACAGCCAGTTGCCAGGCCTTGTCCAGCGCCTGCAGCGCATCGGCAGGCGCATCGCCGCAGGCCAGCACGGAGGCAGCGCCAGGTTCATGCTGCTCCAGCCGCGCCAGCAGCAGCAATTGCTCCAGCGTGTGCTGCAGGTGCTCCACGCCCTCGCCCGCCTGGGCCAGCGAATCGCGGGCCATGGAGCCGGGCGGCGCGGCCAGAAGGCCGGCAGGCATGCCGGGCGCCGCCAGCGCCATCTGCGCCACCTGCACATGGGTCTTGATGGCGGTGAGCGGCGTGCGCAGCTCATGGGCGGCGTCGTCGCTCCAGCGGCGCTCGCGGTCGATGGCCGCGCGCACGCGGTGCAGCAGCTGGTTGAGCGTGCCCACCAGCGGCGCCAGCTCGCGCGTCTGCAGGCCCTGGGCCACGGGCGAATCGTCGCCGGGCGGGCGGCGCGCCAGTTCGCGCCGCAGGGCCTCCAGCGGCCTGAGGCCCTGGGTCACGGCCCACCACATCAGCCCCATGCTGGCCAGCAGCGCCAGCACGAAGGGCAGGACGATGGTGTAGGCAAAGCCGTGGATCAGACCCTCGCGCACATCGATGCGGTCGGCCGTGGCGATGCGCACGCCGTGGTCCTCCAGCACATAGGTGCGCCAGGGCTTGCCGCCCTTGATGATGGTCGAAAAGCCCAGCGGCATGCTCTGCGGGAACACGGGGCTGCCCTCGGTCTTGGCCAGCACCTGCGGCAGGGCCGATTCGGGCCGCACGGGCTGGACCTCGCCGCGCACCAGGCTGACCTCGCAGGCCACGCCGTCGCGCGCGATCACGTTGAGCATGGGGCTCCAGTCCTGCGGCAGCTCCCGGGCAGGCCGGAACTGGTGGACGATGCCTGCCACCATGCGCGCCGAGGCGATCAGCCGGTCATCCAGCACGGTGCGCAGTTCGTTGCGCATGTCCGAGAACATCCAGGCCGCCACCCCGCCCCACAGCGTGCACAGCGCCAGGCACAGACATGCCAGCAGGCGCACGCGCAGGCTGCGCATCATGGGTGCAGGCCCAGGCGATAGCCCTCGCCGCGCACCGTCTCCACCAGCTCATGGCCCAGCTTGCGGCGCAGGTGGTGCACATGCACGTTGACGGCATTGCTCTCCACGTCCTGGCTGTAGCCGTAGAGGCTGTCGCGCAGTTGCTCGGTGCTCAGAATGCGGCCCGGCGACTGCAGCAGCGCGCGCAGCAGCGACCACTCGCGGCGCGACAGCTCCACCGTGCGGCCCTGGCGCTGGATGTGGCCTGCAGCGGGGTTGATGCGCACCTCGCCCAGCTCGATCCAGTCCACGCTGCGGCCGGCCGCGCGGCGCAGCAGCGCATGCAGGCGCGCCGCCAGTTCGTGCAGGTCAAAGGGCTTGACCAGGTAATCGTCGGCGCCGGTCTGCAGGCCTTCGATGCGCTGTGACACGGCATCGCGCGCCGTCAGCACCAGCACGGGCACCTGCAGGCCCTGGCCGCGCCAGCGCGCCAGCAGCGAGAGGCCATCCTCGTCGGGCAGGCCCAGGTCCAGCACGCAGGCATCGAAATGCGAGGAACGGATGGCCGCATCCGCCTGCCCGGCCGAGGCCACGGTATCCACGCCGAAGCCCTGCAGCTGCAGGCCGGCTCTCACGCCGCTGGCCACCAGCGCGTTGTCTTCCACCAAGAGAACATGCATGTTGTTGTCCGCAGGGCCTGGCACCAGGCCCCGCCGTCTGTATCCAAGTCGGGAACGAAAAGCGACTGAGCATCGCAGATTTGTAGCGAGGTGTGCGCCAGCATGCCGAATCTCGCAGGCACGCGCACAAGAATGCGGCCAGGTGGCCCGCTCAGGGCCGGGCCAGCAGCCCGCCCAGCAGCAGGTCCAGCGCCGCCGCGCCGCGCTCCAGCCGCAGGTCGGCGTCCTCGCCCTCGGCAATCCAGAAAGCCGCTTCGGCCAGGCTGCCGTAGATCAGCGATGCCAGCGCCTGCGGATCGGCCCGGGCCACGATGCCCTGCGCCATGAGGTCCGCAATCAGTGCCTGCATGGACGCAATGCAGTGGCGCTGCGATTGCGGCAGCGCGCCGCCCAAAGCCGCGCGCGCATCGCGCAGCACGATGCGCTGGATTTCAGGCTCCAGCGCCATTTCCAGGTAGGCCTGGCAGCGACTGCGAAAGCCCTGCCAGGGATCCTGGGCATGGGCGGTGATGGCCTTCAGGCGTTCATCCACCTCGGCATCGATCTGCTCGACCACGGCCGCCAGCAGGCCCTGCTTGTCGCCGAAATGGTGGTACAGCGCGCCCCGCGTCAGGCCCACCTGCGCGGTGAGATCGTCCATGGAGGCATCGGCGTAGCCCTGCTCTCCAAAGGCCTTGCGGGCCGTGGCCAGCAGCGTGGCGCGGGTTTCTTCCATCTCGGCGCGGGTGCGGCGAACCATGGCCAATCTCCTTACATACGGCGTGCATGATTATTTACATACGCTACGTATGTATATAGGATTCTATTCATACGCAGCGTATGTATTTTCTCTGTCCCGCGACGGCGGTGCAACACCCCCCCACCTGTTTGAAGGGATCTGGACCATGAATTCGTCTTCCTCCACGCGACCCGAACCCGCCGCGCGCCGCCCGTGGCTGGCCGTGTCTGCCGTGGGCCTGGCCACCTTTTCCGTGGTGACCACGGAAATGCTGCCGGTCGGCCTGCTCACATCCATTGCCGGCAGCCTGGGCACCTCCATGGGCAGGGCCGGCCTGATGATCTCGCTGCCGGCGCTGCTGGCCGCGCTGTTCGCGCCGCTGGTGGTGATGGCGGCGGGCGGCATGGACCGGCGCCGCATCCTGTGCGGACTGCTGGCCCTGCTCGTGCTGGCCAACCTGGCCTCGGCGCTGGCGCCGTCGCTGATCTGGCTGCTGGCCGCGCGCGTCCTGGTGGGCTTTTGCATGGGCGGCATCTGGGCAATCGCGGGCGGGCTGGCGGCACGGCTGGTACCCCAGGCGTCGATGGGCCTGGCAACTTCCATCATCTTTGGCGGCGTGGCGGCGGCCTCGGTGCTGGGCGTGCCGCTGGGCGCGCTGATCGGCGATTTCGCGGGATGGCGCTGGGCCTTTGGTGGCATGGCAGGCTTCAGCGCACTGGTGCTGGCGCTGCACGTGGCCGTTCTCCCCGCCCTGCCTGCCACAGGCTCGGCCAGCCTGCGCCAGTTCAGCCATCAGCTGGCCAACCGCCGGCTGCAGGCCGGGCTGGCACTGACGCTGCTGCTGGTGGCCGGGCATTTCATGTCCTTCACCTTCGTGCGCCCGCTGCTGCTGACGGTGTCGGGGTTCGATGCGCAATGGATGAGCGCGCTGCTGCTGGCTTACGGCATCGCGGGCATTGCGGGCAACTTCCTGGCGGGCATCATCGCGGCGCGCCGCACGGTGCCGAGTCTGGCGGCGATCGCCATGGGCCTTCTGCTGGCGCCTGTGCTGTTCCTGTCCGTGGGCGAATCGCCAACCGGTGGTGGCGCCGTGCTGCTGGTCTGGGGCCTGGCCTACGGCGGCGTATCGGTGGGACTGATGACCTGGATGATGCAGGCTGCGCCACGCGCCGTGGAAATTGCCACGGCGCTGTACGTTGGCGTCTTCAACATCGGTATTGCGCTGGGCTCATGGGCAGGCGGCCAACTGGTCGATGGCTGGGGGCTGCACGCCACGCTCTGGCTGTCTGGCGGATTTGCCGCTGCGGCCTTGCTGCTGTCTGCGGCCATGGGATTGGTTGGGACTGGAAGCAAAGCGGATTGCGGCCATCAACAGGCAAAGAATCACCAAGTCTGAATTCCGCAGAAACTTCAGGACAAGTCCTATGCCACCTCGGAAATATCCTGAAATATTTCGGAATTCTCCTTGTCTTCCACAGCGGAAATTCGCGCAATTACCAATGCACAATCCAGGCCTTGCCCTCACGGATTCGCATCGCTCGCGACCCCGTATTCCGCTTGATGGAAGGATATGCAATGAACGAACTTCAGACACGGCTTATTGTCGTGTGCGTGCTGACCCTTGTCGTCGTCATGCTCGTTTCCAAATACGAGATAGTGAAGCCATCGACTTCATCAAAAAACAAGCTGGTTTTCAAGGCATCCCTCTTCATTGCCATTTCTTTCGGGGCATTTGCAGCACTCTGGAATAAGTTCTGACCCTTGTACGTGTCAAGGACATGGGTAACAACTCAGCTCACAGACATGGGTAACACCTCAAGCTCACATAGTCCTTCTGGG
>NZ_JFYT01000038.1:0-90057 GCF_000632165.1 Delftia sp. RIT313
GGGGCGGGTGATGGGGTGTTGTGGCGAAAATGCGGCGGAGTTCGGCGGGCATTCGGCGGAAATTGGCGGAAATGGGCGGAAATTGACGCAATGGCTCCGCGCCGCATGCCCGGATTATGGTCATGCCGGGCCGGCCTGCACAGCCGCTGCCCGGCCCCTGCACGGGCGTGGCGCCGCCCAGGTCGATAGAATCTTCGCTTCCTGCCCGCGCGGGGGCGTGCCGCCCACCGCCTGCACCGCCTAATCGAAGATCGCGTCCTCACATGTCTGCCAATCAACCAACGTCCGCCTCGCACAACCAGCTCGACACCAAGGCCCAGGCCTGGTCCGCTCTCTTTGAAGAGCCGATGAGCGATCTGGTCAAGCGCTATACCTCCAGCGTGTTCTTCGACAAGCGCCTGTGGCAGGCCGACATCACGGGCAGCCTGGCGCATGCCGAGATGCTGGCGGCCCAGGGCATCATCGCCGCCGCCGACCACGAGTCCATCCGCAAGGGCATGGCGCAGATCACGCAGGAAATCGAGTCCGGCCAGTTCGAGTGGAAGCTCGACCTGGAAGACGTGCACCTGAACATCGAGGCCCGCCTGACCCAGCTGGTCGGCGACGCCGGCAAGCGCCTGCACACGGGCCGCAGCCGCAATGACCAGGTGGCCACCGACGTGCGCCTGTGGCTGCGCGGCGAGATCGACCTGATCGAAGGCCTGCTCGGCGAACTGCAGCTGTCCCTGGTCGAAGTGGCCGAGAAGAACGTTGACGTGATCCTGCCCGGCTTCACCCACCTGCAGGTGGCCCAGCCCGTGAGCTTTGCCCACCACCTGCTGGCCTATGTGGAAATGTTCAAGCGCGACGCCGAGCGCATGCTGGACCTGCGCCGCCGCGTCAACGTGCTGCCGCTGGGCAGCGCCGCCCTGGCCGGCACCACCTACCCGCTGGACCGCGAGCGCGTGGCCCGCACCCTGGGCATGGAAGGCGTCTGCCAGAACTCGCTGGACGGCGTCAGCGACCGCGACTTCGCCATCGAATTCACCTCGGCCGCCAGCCTGTGCATGGTGCACGTGAGCCGCCTGTCCGAAGAGCTGATCATCTGGATGAGCCAGAACTTCGGCTTCATCCGCATCGCCGACCGCTTCACCACGGGCTCGTCGATCATGCCGCAGAAGAAGAACCCCGACGTGCCCGAGCTGGCACGCGGCAAGACCGGCCGCGTGGTCGGCCACCTGATGGGCCTGATCACCCTGATGAAGGGCCAGCCCCTGGCCTACAACAAGGACAACCAGGAAGACAAGGAGCCGCTGTTCGACACGGTGGACACCCTGAAGGACACGCTGCGCATCTTCGCCGAGATGATCGGCGGCCAGGCCGACCCGGCCACGGGCGGCAAGAAGGGCGGCATCACCGTCAACGCCGAAGCCATGCGCGCCGCCGCACTCAAGGGCTATGCCACGGCCACCGACCTGGCCGACTACCTGGTCAAGAAGGGCCTGCCCTTCCGCGATGCGCACGAGACCGTGGCCCATGCGGTCAAGCTGGCCTCGCAAAAGGGCGTGGACCTGACCGAGCTGCCGCTGGCCGAACTGCAGGCCTTCAATCCCGGCATCGAGGCCGATGTCTTCGAGGCGCTCAGCCTGGAAGGCTCGCTCAATGCGCGCAACACCCTGGGCGGCACGGCGCCGGCCCAGGTGCGCAAGCAGCTCGCAGGCCACCAGGCGCGCTTGAATGCACGCCTGAACGCGCGCCTGGGCTGATCCCCCCGTTCGCCGGAGCCACGCCATGACATCCTCCCGCCGCCAACTGCTGACCGGGGCGCTGCGCGCCGCCGGCGCAGTGACTGCCGCTGCCGCCTCGTCGGCCCTGGCTCCGCTGGCCTGGGCACAGCCCGGGCAGGCCATCCGCATCCTGGTGGGCTTTCCGCCGGGCGGCGGCACGGATGCCATCGCACGCCTGCTGGCCGACCGGCTCAAGGACGTGCTGGGCACCACGGTGCTGGTGGACAACCGCCCCGGCGCGGGCGGGCAGATCGCGGCGCAGCAGCTCAAGGCGGCTGCGGCCGATGGCCACACCCTGTTCCTCACGCACGACCACACCATCTCCATCCTGCCCCAGGTGGTGAAGAAGCCGGGTTTCGACCCTGGCCATGACTTCGTTCCCGTGGCCGGCTTTGCCACCTTCGTGAACGCGCTGGCGGTCTCCGCCAGCACGCCGGCGCGCAACCTTGCCGAGTATGTGGAGTGGGTGCGCCAGGGCGCAAAGCGCGGCAGCATCGGCATACCCGCGCCCGCGTCCACGCCGGAATTCCTGGTCAGGCTGCTGGGCGAGCACTACAAGCTGGACCTGGTGGCCGCGCCCTACCGGGGCAGCGCGCCCATGCTGGCCGACATGCTGGGCAACCAGATTCCGGCCGGCATCGCCTCGGTGCAGGACTTCATGGAAAACCACAAGGCCGGCAAGCTGCGCGTGATCGGCGTGCTGGGCACGCGCCGCCAGGCCACCATGCCCGAAGTGCCCACGCTGGCCGAGCAGGGCGTCAAGGGCTTCGAGGACACGCCCTACTACGGCATCTACGCGCCGCGCGGCACGCCCCAGGCCTTCATCGACCGCTTCTCCGCCGCCGTGGCCGCCGTGCTCAAGCAGCCCGATGTGCACGAGCAGCTCACCGCCCTGGGCCTGACCGTGGGCCACATGCCGCCCGCACAGCTGGCCGAGCGCGAGCAGGCCTATACCCAGGTCTGGAAACGCATCATCCAGACCAGCGGCTTCCAGCCGCAGTAAGCGCGCGTCCAGCGGTCCCGCATGTTCTACGCGATTCCGCTGGAGGACCGGCCCCGCTGGAGCAATCCGCCGTGGATGACGCTGCTGATCATCCTCGTGAACGTGCTGGTGTTCTTCGGGCCGCAGCGCTCCGAGGAGCGCGCCCAGCAGGCGGCGGCGCAGTTCTATGCCGCCAGCGCGCTGCCGGGCATCGAGTTGCCGCGCTTCGTGGACTGGCTGCAGCGCACGGATTCGCCGATGGCAAAGCAGGCAAAGGCGCTGCAGAAAAAAGGCCTGGTCGAGCCGCTGTTGCAGCGCATGGAGCGGGAGCCGAAATTCCTGGCGCTGCTGCGCAGCGGGCAGATCGTGCCCGCAAGCGATCCCCTGCACGAGCGTTGGCAGACCGACCGCAGCCGCTACGAGGCGTTGCAGCCGGAACCTTTCACCACGCGCTGGGCCAAAAACTATGCGCTGGACGCGCCGATGCGCCCGGTGACCTGGATCACCGCAGCGTTCCTGCATGTCGACACCAGCCACCTGGTGGGCAATATGCTGTTTCTCTTCATGTTCGGCTTCTCGGTCGAGTTGATGCTGGGGCGCGGCACCTATCTGTTGTTTTATCTGCTGGGCGCCGTGGGTGGCTCGGTGCTCTCGGGCTGGGCCTATGCAGGCACAGGCAGTTACGGCTTGGGCGCCTCGGGCGCCGTGGCCGCCCTGATGGGCATGTACGCCGTCATGTACCGGCTGCGGCGTGTCCGTTTCTTCTATCAGCTGTTTTTTTATTTCAACTACGTCACTGCGCCCGCCTTGATCCTGCTGCCAGCCTGGATCGCCAATGAAGTGCTGCAGCATTTTTTCAGTGGCCAGAGCGCAGGCTACATGGCCCACCTGGGCGGCCTGCTCACAGGCGCGACCCTGATGGCCCTGTATCTGCGCCGCAAGCCACGGGCGGCGGTGGCGGGCCGCCACTCGGCGCCGGACGATGGCTTCGACGCACATGTCGCCAACGCGCGACGCCTGGGGCAGGCGCTGGACATGGAGGGCGCCCTGCGCGCCTGGCGCGCCGCAGCCCAGCTGCGGCCTGCCGACACCGAGGTGCTGCGGGCCTGGTTTGCCGCGGCCCGCTATGCGCCTGCCAGCGAGGACTTCCACCGGGCGGCCCGGCGCATCTTCAGGCTGCCGGCCCGTGATGCCGCCACCCTGGCCTGGCAGCACGACAGCTACCGCATCTATCTGGACCTGGCCCGCCCAGGCGCCAGGATCGCGCCCGAGGACATGGCCAGGCTGGTGCGCCGCTTCACGCGTGCCCGTGCGTTCGACGATGCCGAGAAGCTGTGCCACGCGCTGCTGCAGGCAGCACCCGGTCAGCCGGGCCTGGGCGAGACGCTGTGCCTGCTGGTCAACGGCCTGCTGCAGCAGGGGCTGGCACAGCGCGCCCGCGCCTGGCTGCCACAACTGCAGCGCTGGGCGCCCGATGAGGCCGTGACCCGGCTGTTGCTCGACGGGCAGGCCCGCGCCCAGGCCACGGCGTGATCAGTGCGGGGCCGGGCGCGGGTTCGGTCCCTGTTCCGGTTCCGGGTCACGCAGCAGCCACCGCACCTCCTGCGTGGCCTCGCTGTCGGGATGGCGCGCCTGCAGCGTGGCCAGGATGCCCTGGGCCATGTCCCGACGTCCGAAGCCCTGCAGCATCAGGCGCGCCGCCAGTTCATAGGCATGGGGCACGGCGGCATGGCCCTTGAAGCGTTTGTCGAAGCCCGAGATCAGGGTCAGCGTCGCCTGTGCATCGCCCGCGCGCCAGATGCTGCGCGCCAGGGCCAGTGTCTGGTCGGCATCGTCCAGCGCAAAGCTCGCTTCCTTGGCGCGGCAGGCCTGGAACACCTTGAGCGCCTCTGCGGTCTGGCCCTGGCGCAGCAGCAGGGCGATGAAGCGCCGGCCGTGGTCCAGCAGCGTGGCCGTCTTGTCCGACAGCAGCAGCAAGCGGTGGTAGCGGCGCTGGGCATGCGTGTCGTCGGGGTGGGTGCGCTGGTCCTCGTAGGCCAGGCCCAGCGCGGCGGCCAGGTCGCCAGCGGCCACATGCTCGGCCACGTCCTCGTCCAGCTGCTGGCGGGCGATCTGTTCGGGCGTGCGCGCAGGCGCTCCGTCGGGCCCGCTGTCTGCCTGGGGCACGGCGTCGATGCCCAGCGCCTCATGGTGCTGGTACATCACATAGCCCAGCAGGCTGGCCATGACCCAGCCGAAATAGATCATGGCGAAGTTGAACAGCGGCAGCAGGATCAGCCCGCTGAACAGCGGCAGCAGCAGCGACATGGCGATCTGCGCACCGCTGCTCAACAGAAACAGAAAAAAGCACAGCAGCGCATAGGGCTTGCCGATGATGCGCACCGTGTCCAGGATCAGCAGCGGATTGAGTGCGGAGAAAAAGCCCGTCGTCTGCACCAGCACGATGATGCTGGCCGGCAGCAAAAAGGACAGCAGCAGCAGGGCCAGCTGCGCCATGCCCAGGCTCACCCGCGCACACCAGCCGACGATGATGCCGTGCACCACCAAAATGGCGAACAGCTTCCAGGGCAGATGGGTCCAGTCCGGGTCCAGGTGGCGAGGATAGTCCGCAGCGCGCGATATGCCCTGCGAACCCAGCGCTGCCACCTTGAAACCATAGCGGCTGGCGGCCAGCAGGATACCGATCTGCACCAGCCCGATGGCCAGGGGTGCGGGCAGGAAGAACAGCGCCTTGAACAGCAGGCTGCCCAGCGACAGCAGCAGCGCATAGCCCAGCGGCTGTGACTGGAACGGAAAGGCGAAGAACTGGTTGATCCGGTGCCAGAACGGCTGAGGCACGGCAACGTGGTTCGGCTTCATGGACGGACTCTCTCCCTGTGTTGTATCCGCGCAGTATAGGCAGCACGCTGTATGTAGTCTGACGGGGCCTGTGGTGGGAGGTGAGCCCTGTGATCTCACGGATATGACGCGTTGATGCGCCGATGTCTTACAGATGGATACACCGCAGACCCGGTTCCGGGCACCCGCAGCAGGGCCTGCAGCGGATGCGGGCCGGTATCATCCCGCGCAGTGGTTTTCAGCCGCAGCGGATGCGGCCCTGCATTCGGTGCATGCGGGCGACAGGCCTGCGCCTTGTTTCAGCCCTTGCCGCCGAGCCCTGCCTGCAGCGCAGGGTTTTTCATTTGCAGCGTGTCATGCGGACAGCTCGCGTCGCAGTGCTGAAAGCCTGCTCATTCCAAGAAAACAGCGGGCCATCTGAGCCCGACAGAAGGGATTGCCATGGGGGTGCTTCGCACGAAAGCGATCAGTGGGTTGCAGGGGGCTCCGGCGCACAGCCGGCCCTGGAGCCGGTGGGGGTTGGGGCTGCTGCTGGGATCGGCGGCGCTGACGGCGCAGGCCGTGGGCGTGCGCCAATTCAGCCCGCAGGGAGAGGTGGCCAAGGTCGAGCAGGTGGTGGTGCAATTCGATGGCACGGCCGTGCGCTTTGGCGACCCCAAGGCGGCCGCGCCGGTCACGCTCAGCTGCAGCGATGCGGCGGCCACCCAGGGCACGGGCCGCTGGAACAGCGACCGGGAATGGGTGTTCGACTTCAAGCAGGCCCTGCCGCCCGGCGTGCGCTGCACGGCCCAGCTGGTGGCCGGCTACAAGTCGCCTGCGGGCACGGCCGTGACGGGCGCTGCCAGCTACCAGTTCCAGACCGGCGGCCCGGCCGTGCTGGACATGGCGCCAGACACCTATGAACAGATCGACGAGGAGCAGTACTTCGCGCTGCGCCTGTCGGGCCCGGCCACCGTGCAAAGCCTGCAGCAGCACATGTGGTGCACGGCCGAAGGCGTGGGCGAGCGCATACCCGTGCGCCTGATCGAAGGCAAGGAGCGCGACGAGCTGCTCAAGCACCGCGGCTGGGACAAGGCCGCCGCCAAGAACCCGCTGCAGTACGCCACGCTGGCCTGCAACCGCCGCCTGACGGCGGGCACGACCATGAAGCTGGTTTTTGGCGCCGGCATCGCCACGCCCAATGGCGTGGCCAGCCGCCAGGACAAGCGCTTCGAGTACCGCGTGCGCGAGCCCTTCGCGGCCGAGTTCAGCTGCGAGCGCGAGAACGCCAAGGCCGCCTGCCTGCCGATCCGCCCCATGCGCCTGAGCTTCAATGCCCCCGTGCCGCGCAAGCTGGCCGAGGGCATTCGCCTGAGTAGCGGCGCCTCCAAGGTGGCGCCCGTGATCGACGGCGAATACGGCGAAAAGCTCAGCGAGGATTCGCTGGTGCAGAACCTGAGCTTCCCGGCCACCATGCAGGCCCAGGCGCGCTATACGGTGGAGCTGCCTCCGCAGTTCAAGGACGCGGCAGGCCGCAGCCTGAGCAATGCCGACATGTTCCCGCTGCAGGTGGCCACGGGCGCGCTGCCGCCACTGGCCAAGTTCGCGGCCTCGCCCTTCGGCATCGTCGAGCGCTATGCCGAAGGCCCGGACGGCCCGGCCCTGCTGCCCGTGACGCTGCGCAATGTGGAGTCCGAGCTGGCCACCAAGTCCCTGGATGCCAGCCGCGTGAGCACCAAGCAGCCCGGCAGCGATGCCGAGATCATCGCCTGGATGCGCCGTGTGGCCGACTACGAGTCCTCCGACATGGACCGCAAGCGCGCCTCGCGCGACATCAAGGGCCCGCTGCCGCCCGTGATCGACAACGAAAACCGCGACTATGTGCAAACGCGCATGCTGTCGCTGCTGGCCGGCCAGGGCGACGTCAAGACGCTGGAGCTGCCCAAGCCCGTCAAGGGCGATCCGCGCCCCTTCGAGGTGGTGGGCATTCCGCTCACGCCGGGCTTTCACGTGGTCGAGATCGCCTCGCCGCTGCTGGGCCAGTCGCTGCTCGATGAGCGCTACGGCTCGGCGCGCAGCATGTATGTGCGCACCTCCGCCCTGGTGACCAATCTGTCCGTGCACTTCAAGCTCGGCCGCGAGAACGCGGCCGCCTGGGTGACCACGCTGGACAAGGGCCAGGCCGTGGCCAATGCCAAGATCCAGGTCTCCGACTGCAATGGCAAGGTGCTGACCTCGGCCACCACCGACGCCAGTGGCGTGGCGCGCCTGGACGGCCTGTCGCCCGAGCCGCCCCAGTGCACGGGCGGTGTAGGCTACCGCTCGCCTGCCTACTTCGTCAGCGCACGCGCCCAGGGCAAGGACGGCCAGCAGGAGCTGGCCTTCACCTGGAGCGACTGGCAGCGCGGCATCGAGTCCTGGCGCTTCAACGTGCCCACCAGCCGCAGCGCCCAGCGCGACGAGGTGGCCCACACCATCTTCGACCGCACGCTGCTGCGCGCCGGCGAGACCGTGTCCATGAAGCACCTGATGCGCACCCAGACCGGCATCGGCCAGGGGCAGGGCGGCTTTGCGCTGCCCGAGCAGCGGCCCACGCAACTGGTCATCACCCATGAAGGCAGCGGCCAGCAGTACACGCAGCCGCTGCAGTGGCGTTCCACGGGCACCGGCGGCCTGAGTGCGGAAAACAGCTTCTCTGTGCCCAAGGGCGCCAAGCTCGGCTCGTACTCCGTGGAGCTGCGCGGCGATGGCAATGGCTCGCGCGGGCGCAACAACCGCTTCGGCACGGGCAGCTTCCGTGTCGAGGAATTCCGCCTGCCCGTGCTCGAAGGCCGTGTGGGCCCCGAAAGCAAGCAGGCCCTGGTCGGCGTCTCCAGCCTGCCGGTGCAGGTGCAGGTGAACTACGTCTCCGGCGGCCCGGCCGCCAACCTGCCGGTGCGCGTGTCCGCCCTGGTGCGCTCCACCTGGATGGACCGCAGCGACTGGCAGGGCTTCAGCTTCTCGGCACCGCGCAGCGCCCAGGACACGGGCCAGAGCGATGACGAGGAGGCCACGGCCTCCCAGGACAGCAAGGTGGTGGCCGACAAGCTGCCCGTGACGCTGGACCGTGAAGGACTGGGCAAGCTCAAGATCGAGAACCTGCCCAAGCTGCGCGAGCCGCGCGAGCTGCTGATCGAGGCCACCTATGCCGATCCCAATGGCGAGGTGCAGACCCTGCGCAGCACGCAGATGCTGTGGCCCGCGGCCATCGTGGCCGGCGTGCGCGCCGAAAGCTGGATCACCACGGGCCGCAAGCTGCAGTTCCAGGCGCTGGCCCTGGGCGTGGACGGCAAGCCCCAGGCCGGCGTGCCGGTCAAGGTCGAGGCCATCTCCCGCGTCACCACCAGCAGCCGCAAGCGCCTGGTGGGGGGCTTTTACAGCTACGACAACCAGACCACGCTCAAGTCCATGGGCACGGTGTGCACGGGCAACAGCGATGCCCAGGGCATGGTGCAGTGCGAGGCCCAGCTGTCGCAGCCCGGCGAGGTGGAGCTGATCGTCACCGCCTCCGACAAGGACGGCCGGCCCGCCCAGGCCGCCTCCAGCGTCTGGGTCACGCGCCAGGGCGAACTGTGGTTCGGCGGCGAGGACCATGACCGCATGGACGTGCTGCCCGAAAAGCGCAGCTACGAGCCCGGCGAGACCGCGCGCTTCCAGGTGCGCATGCCCTTCCGCTATGCGACGGCCCTGGTCGCCGTGGAGCGCGAAGGCATCGTCAGCACCCAGGTCATGCAGCTCAATGGCCAGAACCCCACCGTGGAGCTGAAGGTCCAGCCCGACTGGGGCCCCAACGTCTACGTGAGCGTGCTGGCCCTGCGCGGGCGACTGCGCGAGGTGCCCTGGTACAGCTTCTTCACCTGGGGCTTCAAGGCGCCGCGCGAGTGGTGGAACGCCTTCTGGCACGAGGGCAAGGAGTACATCGCGCCCACGGCCCTGGTCGACCTGTCCAAGCCCGCCTACCGCCTGGGCATGGCCGAGATCCGCGTGGGCACCAAGGCCCATCGCATCGACGTCAAGGTCACGGCCGACCAGGCCAGCTACCAGGTGCGCGGCACCGCCAAGGTCACCATCAGCGCCACGCTGCCCGACGGCAAGCCCGCCGCTGGTGCCGAGGTGGCGCTGGCGGTCGTGGACCAGGCCCTGCTGGAGCTCATGCCCAACACCAGCTGGCAGCTGGCCGACGCGATGCTGCGCCGCCGCGAGTGGGGCGTGCAGACCTCGACCGCGCAGATGGAGGTGATCGGCAGGCGCCACTACGGCCGCAAGGCCGTGGCCGCTGGCGGCGGCGGTGGCCGCAGCCAGACGCGCGAGCTGTTCGAGACGCTGCTGCTGTGGAATCCGAGCGTGGTGCTCGATGCCCAGGGCAAGGCCCAGGTCAGCGTGCCGCTCAACGACTCGCTGACCACCTTCCAGGTGGTGGCGGTGGCCGACCATGGCGTGTCGATGTTCGGCACGGGCCAGGCGCCCATCCGCACGGCCCAGGACCTGCAGATCATCAGTGGCCTGCCGCCGCTGGTGCGCGAGGAGGACCAGTTCCGTGCCATGGTCACGCTGCGCAACACCTCGGCCAAGGCCATGAAGGTGCAGGTCACGCCGCGTGCCACGCTGCTGGAGCTGGCAGCGCAGACCGTGGAGATTCCCGCGGGCGAGGCGCGCGAGGTGGCCTGGAACGTCACGGCGCCGGCCCAGCTGGGCCAGACGCGCGCCGAGGCGCTGATCTGGGAGATCGAGGCTCGCGACACCGCAGGCGGTGACAAGCCGGCCAGCGACAGGCTGAAGGTCAGCCAGCGCATCATCCCGGCCGTGCCGCTCACGGTGCAGCAGGGCACGCTGATGCAGGTCGATGGCAGCATCAACCTGCCCGTGCAGCTGCCGGCCGATGCGCTGTCCGGCCGCGGCGGCCTGCGCATGTCGCTGGCGCCCAAGCTGGCCGAAGGCCTGCCCGGCGTGCGCGACTGGTGGGCGCGCTATCCCTACAGCTGCCTGGAGCAGGTCACCAGCAAGGCCGTGGGCATGAGCGACGCCACGCTGTGGCAGTCCACCATGGGCCAACTGCCCAGCTACCTGGACAGCGACGGCCTGGCCAGCTACTTTCCGCTGGCAGGCGACGGTTCGGGCCGTGCGGCCCGCGGCAGCGATACGCTGACGGCCCACCTGCTCAACCTCTCGGCACTGGCACAGGGCGTGGACAAGCGCTTCGTGCTGCCGGCGGCCGAGCGCGAGCGCATGGAAAACGGCCTGATCGCCTTCGTCGAAGGCCGCATCCAGCGCAGCTTCTGGAGCCCGCGCAAGGATCTGGACATGCGCAAGCTGGCCGCCATCCAGGCGCTGGCGCTGACGGGCCGCGCCAATCCGCGCATGCTCGACAGCATCACCATCGCGCCCAACGACTGGCCCACGCATGCCGTCATCGACTGGGTGGCCCTGCTCAAGCACATGCGCGAGCTGCCCCAGCGCGAACAGCAGCTGGCCCAGGCCCAGCAGATCCTGCGCGCCCGCCTGAGCTACCAGGGCACGCGCGTGGCCTTCAGCAATGAGCAGGACGACCAGTGGTGGTGGCTGATGCAGGGCCCCGAGGTCAACCTGGCCCGCCTGATGCTGGTCAACATGGACGACCCGACGTGGAAGGAAGAGCTGCCGCGCCTGGCCAATGGCTTCATCTCGCGCCAGAGCAACGGCGCCTGGGGCACGACCACGGCCAACCTGTGGGGCGCGCTGGCACTGCAGCGCTTCTCGCAGCAGTTCGAGGCCACGCCCGTGACGGGCGCCACCCAGGCGGCTTTGGGCGCGTCCCAGGCCCGCGTGGAGTGGAGCCAGGTCACGCGCATGCGCGCCAGCGACACCGAGGGCGCGGCGCACCAGGCGTCCAGCTTCGGCGCGACCACGGTGGTCGGCGGCCTGCGCAACAACACCATGTTCCTGCCCTGGAGCGCGGTGGGTGATGCCCGCAAGGGCCAGCTGACGGTGACCCAGCAGGGCACCGGCAAGCCCTGGCTCACGCTGCAGTCGGTGGCGGCCGTGCAGCTGAAGGCGCCGTTCAGCGCCGGCTACACCGTCACGCGCACGGTCAAGCCCGTGGAGCAGGCCGACAAGAGCCTGCCCGCAGGCCAGTACTCGCGCGGCGACGTGCTGCGCGTCACGCTGGAGGTGCAGGCCCGCACCGACATGACCTGGGTGGCCATCACCGACCCCGTGCCCACGGGCGCCACCATCCTGGGCGGCGGCCTGGGGCGCGACTCGGAGATCGCCTCGGGCGGCGAGCGCGCAGAAGGCGCGGGCTGGCTGGCTTATGAAGAGCGCAGCTTCGAGGCCTACCGCGCCTACTACCAGTACCTGCCCAAGGGCAATACGCGCGTGGAGTACACCGTGCGGCTGAACAATGCCGGCGACTTCGCGCTGCCGCCCACGCGGGTGGAGGCGTTGTATGCGCCCGAGATGTTCGGCGAGGTTCCCAACGCCCGCATCAAGGTGAGCGACAAGCGCTGATGCAGCGTTGATGGCGCCCTGACAAGGAGGCGGCCCTGCGGCCTATGATGGCTGCAGGACCGCCCCCTTTTTTCATCACCCTCCGCTCCATGGCACAAGTCATCCTCTCTCCGGTTCCCGCAGGCAGCGCCCTGCAGGACCGCCTCAAGACCGCCCATTTCCACGACAGCTACCAGCTGCAATTGCCGGACGACGGCAGCAGCCCCATGGCGCTGTACCTGCGCTGCGTGGGCCGCACGCCGGGCTGGATCGACTTTCTGATGCGCCTGCGCAACCGCGTGGTGGCGCCCTTCGGCATCAAGGACCTGGGCACGCTCAGCGGCGTCGATGCGCAGCGCCAGCCATCGAGCTACCGCGTGGGCGACCGCGCCGGCATCTTCCGTGTCCATGCCCTGAGCGACAGCGACAGGCATCTGGACGTGCAGGTCTCCCTCATGCGGCTGCCCAGCCCCGAGGGCGCGCCGTCCGGCACCTTCACCGCCGCCATGTCCACCGTGGTCCATGTGCACAATGCCCTGGGCCGTATCTACATGCTGGGCGTGGCGCCGGCGCACCGCGTCATCGCCCCGGCCGTGGTGGCCAAGCTGGCCGGCTGAAAGCTGCGGATGGAGCCGTCGGCTGTCCAGGCCATCAAAATGGCCGTCGTGGGTGCCTCGGGGCTGTCCAAGGACGCCTTGCATATCTACGTGGGCCTGACGGTGGCGCTGGTCGCCTGCGCCGTGCTGCGCAGACCCCTGGGCAGCTGGACGCCCCTCCTGGCGGCCCTGGTGGTGGCCATGACGGGCGAGCTGCTGGACATGCGCGACGATATCGCGAGCCTGGGGTACTGGCGCTGGGGCGCCAGCCTGCACGACATTGCCAATACCGTGTTCTGGCCCGCCGTACTGGCTGCGCTGGCGCGCTGGAGCAGCGTGCTGGGGCGTCGGCCCTGAAGTCAGCAAATCGGAAGCCTTTGGCGTTGGCGTCCGACGCCTGCTTCCACGCCGCCCTTGCATACTTGCGGCCTTTGCCCGGCGGACATCCCCCGAGCAGGGAACGCGGCCCGCCCCACAAGGGCAGGGCCGCCACCATTGCGAATCGGTTCCCGGGCACACCATTGATCACAAGAGAGAGGGTATATGCCAGACACGACCACCGATCCCCGACCGGCGCCACCCGCGCCACCAGTGGCTCCGCCACCGGATGCACCGCAGGCGGCCACGCCATCGCCTGCCGAGCCTGCACCGCGCATCACGTTCTCCGGCCCCGTCGTCATTCCTTCCCTGCTGGTGCTGGGCCTGCTGCTGCTGTACTGCGGCCTCATGCCCGACAGCGCCGACCGGCTGTTCTCCAGCGCCCAGGCCTGGGTGGTGGGGCACATGGACTGGTTCTATGCCGTCTCGGTCACGCTGTTCCTGGTCTTTCTGATCTTCGTCGCGTCCAGCCGTTTCGGTGATATCCGCCTGGGTCCTGATGATGCGGAGCCCGAGTTCAGCTTCATCTCCTGGACCGCCATGCTGTTCGCCGCCGGCATGGGCATCGGCCTGATGTACTTCGGTGTCGGCGAGCCGCTGCAGCATTTCCTCAAGCCGCCCACGGCCGTGCCTTCCACGCCGGCTGCCGCGCGCGAGGCGCTGCAGTCCACCTTCTTCCACTGGGGCTTTCATGCCTGGGCCGTCTACGGAACCATGGGCCTGGTGCTGGCCTACTTCGGCTTTCGCTACAACCTGCCGCTGACCATGCGCTCGGGCCTGTACCCGCTGCTGGGCAAGCGCATCAACGGCCCCATCGGCCACAGCGTGGATGCCTTCGCGCTGGTGGGCACCATCGCGGGTATCGCCACCACGCTGGGCTATGGCGCGCTGCAGCTGGCCGCCGGCCTGCACACGCTGACGGGATGGGACACCTCCACGGCGCTGTTCCGCATCTCGGTCATCGTCATCGTGGTCGGCCTGGCCGGGCTGTCGGCCGTCTCGGGCCTGGACAAGGGCGTGCGCCGCCTGAGCGAGTTCAACCTCGTGCTGGCCTTCATCCTGCTGGCCTTCGTCATCGTCGCCGGGCCCACGGTCTTCCTCTTCGAGGCGCTGAGCGAGAACATCGGCAACTACCTGTCTGGCCTGGTCCAGCTGTCGTTCCGCACCTTCGCCTACGAGCCGCCCAGCCAGGAAGGCTGGTTCGGCGGCTGGACCATCCTCTACTGGGCCTGGTGGATCTCCTGGTCGCCCTTCGTGGGCATGTTCATCGCGCGCATCTCGCGCGGGCGCACCATCCGCCAGTTCGTGACCGGCGTGCTGCTGGTGCCCACGGCCTTCAACCTGCTGTGGATGACGGCCTTCGGCAACAGCGCCATCTGGATAGACACCCACGTGGCCATGGGCGCGTTGGGGCAGACGGCCTCGAACGTGGATGCGCTGCTGTTCCGCTTCTTCGAGTACCTGCCCTGGTTCAAGCCCGTGGCCTGGCTCACCATCGTGCTGATCGCGGTGTTCTTCGTCACCTCGGCGGACTCCGGGGCCTTCGTGGTGGACAACATCGCCTCGCGCGGCCATGCGCGTTCGCCGGTCTGGCAGCGGCTGTTCTGGGCTGCCGTGCTGGGCGTGACGGCCATGGTGCTGATGCTGGCCGGCGGCCTCAAGGCGCTGCAGGCCATGACCCTGGTGGCGGCCCTGCCCGTGGCCGTCATCATGCTGGCCCTGTGCTACGGGTTGTGGCGCGGGCTGCAGGCCGACCGCGCGCACTTCTCGCCTGACCTGGCCCCGGCCACCAGCTTCTGGAGCGGCCAGCACTGGCGCAAGCGCCTGGAGCAGATCGTGCACCAGCCCTCGCGCGCCGATGTGCGCAGGTTCCTGGCCGGCGTGGTGCTGCCCGCCATGAACGAGGTGGCCGCCGAGATGCAAAGGCGCGGAGTGCAGGCCGTGGTCACCGAGGACCTGGATGGCGAGGGCGCCGTGCGCCTGACCGTGCCCGATCCCTCGCTGCGCGACTTCGTCTACGGCGTGCGCGCCACGCGCCGCACGGTGCCCACCTTCCTGGTGAGCGAGGCGGCCAGCGAGCAGGAGCGCCGCCATGTCTACGAGCCCATCACCTTCTTCGAGGACGGTCGCCTGGGCCACGACATCCAGTACCTGCGCAGCGAGGAAGTCATCGCCGACATCCTGCGCCACTACGAGCGCTACCTGTCGCTGAGCGCCGACCAGCGCACGCATCTGCTGAACCGGGCTCCGGGCCACAGCTGAGCCGTGCTGCGCAGTGCCGCCGTCGCGGCACCCCGGGCCTTTGGGTAAACACCGGGGTGCCAGCCGGCGGCCGCCTGCGGATACTGGGCGCTGCCATGCAGCTCGAATACTCTACCCATTCGCAGGAGCCACGCCATCGTTTCGACTACTGGCACGAGGTGGTCTGCCGCCACTGCATCCCGGCCGACAGCCACCGCGCGCAGGGGGATGGTGCCGGTCCCGGCGGCTTCGGGGCCACGCTGTCCGTGCGGTCCCTGGGACTGCTGGAGATCAGTGCCATGTCGGCGCCCAGCCACCGCTGGGTGCGCAACGCAGCCCACCTGCGCCTGCATGCGCGCGACGAGCTGTGGCTGGGCTATCTGCTCCAGGGCCAGGCCGAGGTGCGCCAGGGCGGGCAAGTGGCCCGGCTGAGTGCGGGCAATCTGGTGCTTTATGACGCTGCGCAGCCTTTCGAATTCTCGGTGGCGCCCCGCGATATCCTGCTGATGCGCATTCCGCGCAGCGAATTGTTGAATCGCTTTGCCCGTGCACCCTCGCACGCGGGCCGGGTGCTGCATGGCCATGCCCCGGCCGTGGCGCCGCTGCGGGCCATGCTCGGCGAGGCCATCGCCATGCCGCCTGCGCCGCACGGTGATGCCTTGGCGCAGCGCTTCGGCATGGCGCTGCTCGATGTGCTGGCCCTGGCGCTGGAGATGCAGGAAATGGCCGTGCAGCCCCGCTCGGAACGGGACCTGCACGGCCGCATCCAGGCGTTTATCCAGGACAACCTGGGCTCGCCCGAGCTGTCGCTGCAATGGCTGGCGCAGCAGCACAACGTCTCGCCCCGTACCGTGACGCGGGCCTTTGCGCGGCACAACCAGACGCCCATGGGCCTGGTATGGCAGCTGCGGTTGCAGGCCAGCCGCCAGGCCCTGATGCAGGGGCGCTGCTCCAGCGTGACCGAGGCGGCCTTCGCGCATGGGTTCTCCGATGCGGCGCACTTCAGCCGAGCCTTTCGCAAGGCGTTCGGCTGCACGCCCCGCAGCCTGCTGGCCGCCTGAGCAAGGTCGCTGACCCTCACGAACAAGCGTGCGTGCCGCCGGCTCCCTAGCATGGGCCTGCCGTGCGTCCCGTGCGGCTTTTCCAGTGCAACAACGGTGGCGCCCCGGAGCCGGGCGCCGGGAGACATGCCATGAACGACAGCGAACTGCACCATCTCGAACTGCTGGAGGTGGGGCGTGAGATCCAGTCCCGCCGCATTTCCTCGGAAGAGGT
Source organism: Delftia sp. RIT313 (assembly GCF_000632165.1). NCBI lineage: Bacteria > Pseudomonadati > Pseudomonadota > Betaproteobacteria > Burkholderiales > Comamonadaceae > Delftia > Delftia sp. RIT313. Next base: position 16,560 of record NZ_JFYT01000038.1, read on the forward strand.
GACCCGCCACATGCTGGCGCGCATCGAGGCCGTGGATGCGCGGCTGCACAGCTACGTGACGGTGATGGCGCAGCAGGCGCTGGAGGACGCCCGCCGCGCCGACGCCGAGATCGCGCAGGGCCGCCGCCGCGGTGCGCTGCACGGCGTGCCGCTGGCGCTCAAGGACCTGCTGTGGACCCGGGGCGTCCCCACCACGCATGGAATGACGCTGCACCGCGACCATCGCCCCACGGAAGATGCCACCGTGGTGCGCAGGCTGCGCGAGGCCGGCGCCGTCATCCTGGGCAAGCTGCAGCAGACCGAAGGCGCCTTCGCCGACCACCATCCCGAGATCACTGCCCCCGTCAACCCCTGGGGCGCCCAGCTGTGGCCCGGGGCCTCGTCCAGCGGCTCGGGCGTGGCCACGGCGGCGGGGCTGTGCTTCGGATCGCTGGGCACGGACACCGGGGGCTCCATCCGCTTTCCATCGGCCGCCAACGGCATCACGGGGCTCAAGCCCACCTGGGGCAGGGTGAGCCGCCACGGCGCCTTCGAACTGGCCGCGTCCCTGGACCACATAGGCCCGATGGCGCGCAGTGCTGCCGATGCCGCAGCCATGCTCGCGGCCATCGCCGGGGCGGACCCGCTGGACCCTACGGCCAGCCAGTGCAGCGTGCCCGACTATCTGGCCATGATGACGCGCGGATTCTCCGGCCTGCGCCTGGGCATGGACCGGCAATGGGCACTGGACGGCGTGGATGCCCCCTCCCGCCAGGCGGTGGAGCAGGCCCTGGCGGTGGCGCAGCGCCTGGGGGCCAGCGTGCAGGAAGTCCGCTTTCCCGATGCCACCCAGGCGGTGGAGGACTGGCCGGCGCTGTGCGCGGTGGAGACCGCCGTGGCGCACGGCGCCACTTTCCCTGCACTGCGCGAGGCCTATGGCCCCGGGCTCGCCGGGCTGATCGACCTGGGGCTGGGCCTGTCCGCCACCGACTACCAGCGGCTGCTGCTGCGCCGCGCGGACTTCACGGGCCGGGTGCGTGCACTCTTCGCGCAGGTGGACCTGCTGCTGGTTCCCGCCACGGCCTTTGCGGCTCCCACGCTGCAACGCATGGCGCATTTCGGCTCCGATGCCGAGCTGTTCTCGGGCATGCTGCGCTACACCTGCCCCTTCGACCTCACGGGCAGCCCCACGATCACGCTGCCCGGCGGACGCACTCCCGAGGGCGCGCCCGTGGCCTTCCAGTTCGTGGCCCCCGACTTCCGCGAAGACCTGCTGGTGCGCGCGGGCTGGGCGTTCCAGCAGGCCACGGACTGGCACAGACGGCACCCTGCTGCCTGAGCTGCCTGAGCTGCCTGAGCTGCCTGAGCTGCGCGGGGCCGCCAGTCCGGTGGCGCGACACGGGCCTGTCACACAGCCTTCCTAGACTGGCGTGATGTCCTTGATCGAGATGGAAGGTGTCGCCAAGTCCTGGGGCGGCACCACGGCACTGCAGGCGCTGGATCTGCGCATTGAACCCGGATCCTTTTGCGTGCTGCTCGGTCCCTCGGGCTGCGGCAAGTCCACCACGCTGCGCATCATCGCGGGCCTGGAAAGCGCCACCTCGGGCCGCGTGCGCATCGACGGGCAGGACGTCACCCATCTGCCGCCCGCACGGCGCGGCATTGCCATGGTGTTCCAGAACTACGCGCTGTTCCCGCACCTGACGGTGGCGCAGAACATCGGCTTCGGCCTGTCCGTGCGCAAGGTCCCGGCGGCCGAGGCGCGCCGGCGCATCGACGAGGCCGCCGCGCTGCTGGGCCTGGACGCGCTGCTGGCGCGCCGGCCCGGCCAGCTGTCGGGTGGCCAGCAGCAGCGCGTGGCCTTGGGCCGCGCCCTGGTGGCCCGCGCCCGGGTCTGCCTGATGGATGAGCCGCTGTCCAACCTCGACGCCCAGCTGCGCCAGGAAATGCGCACCGAGCTGCGCGAGCTGCAGCGGCGCCTGGGCCTGACCGTGGTCTATGTCACGCACGACCAGGCCGAGGCCATGGGCATGGCCGACCAGGTGGTGCTGCTCAGCCAGGGGCACGTGGAGCAGTGCGCCGCGCCCCAGGAGATCTACAGCCGGCCCGCCACCACCTTTGCGGCGCGTTTCATCGGCACGCCGGCCATGAACATCGCGCGCCTCGACGGCCTGCACATCGCGGGCAGCCATGCCAGCGCCGCGCCCGCCGGCCTGCAGCAGCCGGGCCAGGCGCGCTGGCTGGGCGTCAGGCCCGAGGACATGCGCCTGTCGCTCCAGGGCGATGTCGGCAGCGGCCCCGTGGTGGCTGCCGACATCGAAAGCCTCGAATACCTGGGCGCCGACCTGGTGCTGCGCTGCCGCGTGGGCAGCGAGCAACTGATGGTGCGCACCGCTGGCAGCCAGCTCGGCGGCCTGCAGCCGGGCCAGCTCGTGGGCCTGTGCTGGGCGCGCGAGGCCACGCATTTCTTTGACGAAAAGGGGCGGCGCTGCACGGCCTGATTCCGAGGCACCGGCCCCCAATTCCTTCGCCAATTCACCGTTTCAGCCGTTTCAGCCGTTCCGGCTTTCGCACCCGAAGCACCTTCCAGGAGAGTCCGCCATGCAACGCCATGCCTTCCTCAAAACCCTCGCAGCCGCTGCCGCCCTGGCCGCCACGGGCCTGCTGAACACCGCCAGCGCGCAGACGCCGCTGGAGGTGCCGTTCTACTACCCCGTGGCCGTGGGCGGCCCCATCACCAAGGTGATCGACGGCTATGCGGCCGAGTTCAACAAGGCCCATCCGCAGTACCGGATCACGCCCGTCTATGCGGGCACCTACCAGGAAACCATCGTCAAGGCGCTGACGGCCCACAAGTCGGGCAAGCCGCCGGCCAGCTCGGTGCTGCTGTCCACCGACATGTTCACGCTGATCGACGAGGACGCCATCGCCCCCATCGACGACTTCGTGAAGACCGATGCCGACCGGGCCTGGCTCAAGGGCTTCTACCCGGCCTTCATGGCCAATAGCCAGGCGGGCGGCAAGACCTGGGGCGTGCCCTTCCAGCGTTCCACCGTGGTCATGTACTACAACAAGGAAGCCTTCAAGGAAGCCGGCCTGGACCCGAACAAGGCGCCGCAGAACTGGAAGGAACTCAAGGAAGCCGCCCACAGGCTGACGAAGAAGGACGCCAGCGGCAAGGTCGTGCAGTACGGCATCCAGATCCCGTCCACGGGCTTTGCCTACTGGATGCTGCAGACGCTGACCACGCCCAATGACGTGCTGCTGGCCAACGAGGCCGGCACCCAGGTCACGCTGGACAGCCCCAAGGTAGTGGAGGCGCTGGACTTCTGGGTGGGCCTGGTCAAGGAAGGCGTGCACCCGGCCGGCGTGGTGGAGTGGGGCACGACGCCCAAGGACTTCATGGAAAAGAAGGCCGCCATCATCGTCACCACCACGGGCAACCTGACCAACATCCGCGCCAATGCCAAATTCGACTTCGGCGTGGGCCAGATCGCAGGCAACGTGCGCAAGGGCTCGCCCACGGGCGGCGGCAACTTCTACCTGTTCAAGAAGGCGCCCAGGGAGCAGCAGGAGGCGGCCTTCCAGTTCATGAAGTGGGTCACCCAGCCCCCGCTGGCCGCGCAGTGGAGCATGGACAGCGGCTACGTTGCCGTCTCGCCCGCCGCCTATGACACGCCCGCGCTCAAGAAGTACGGCCAGGACTTCCCGCAGGCCCTGGTGGCGCGCGACCAGCTGCCGGTATCGGTGGCCGAGTTCTCCACGCATGAGAACCAGCGCGTGACCAAGGTGCTGAACGACGCCGTGCAGGCCGCCCTCAACGGCAGCAAGACCTCGGCCCAGGCCCTGCAGGATGCGCAAAAGGAAGCAGACCGCATCCTGCGCCGCTACAAGTGATGGCGCAGTGCCGCTGACCGCATGAGCTCCGCTCCCGCCTCCCTTGTCCGCGGCCGCCAGGCCGTCCATGCCTGGCTGATGCTGCTGCCGGCGCTGGTGCTGCTGGTGGCCTTCACGCACTGGCCGGCCGTGGCCACGCTGATCGACAGCCTGCATGCCACGCCGCGCGGCGGCCAGCCGGGGCCATGGGTGGGGCTGGAGAACTACGCCGTGATGGTGGACGACCCGGTGTTCTGGCAGGCCGTGCGCAACAACCTGTGGTTTGCGGCGGCCACGATTCCGCTGTCCATGGCACTGGCGCTGGCCATGGCGCTTTGGGTCAACGAGAGGCTGGCCGGCCGCGCCTTCGTGCGCATGGCGTATTTCACGCCCACGGTGCTGCCCATGATTGCCGTGGCCAACATCTGGCTGTTCTTCTACACGCCGCAGTACGGGCTGCTGGAGCAGCTGCGCGGCGCACTGGGCCTTCCCGCGCACAACTGGCTGGGCGACCCGTCCACGGCGCTGGCCTGCGTGACCGTGGTGGCGGTGTGGAAGGAGGCAGGCTTTTTCATGATCTTCTACCTGGCCGCGCTGCAGACGCTCAACCCCAGCCTCAAGGAGGCGGCGGCCATCGAGGGGGCCTCGCGCTGGTACTTCCTGCGCCGCGTGCAGTGGCCGCTGCTGATGCCGACCACGCTGTTCGTGCTGGTCAATGCGGTGATCAATGCCTTCCGCCTGGTGGACCATCTCTTCATCCTCACGCGCGGCGGGCCGGACAACGCCTCCACGCTGCTGCTCTATCACCTGTACGAAGTGGGCTTCAAGTTCTGGGACACGGGCTATGCGGCCGCCATCACCGTGGTGCTTGTCGCCGTGCTGGCGGCCGTGGCGCTGCTGCAGTTCTTCGTGCTCGACAAGAAGGTGCACTACCAATGAGTGCCGCACCCATTGCCCCGCGCCATGCGCCGCCCGCGCTGTACGGCGCCACCTGGCTGGACACGCTGGCCGCCTGGCTGCTGGCCCTGCTGTGGATACTGCCGCTGGCCTATGCGTTCTGGACGGCCTTCCATCCGCCCGAATACTCGGCACGCTTCGACCTGGCCGCGCCCTGGACGCTGGAGAACTTTCGCCGTGCCTGGCAGGCCGCGCCCTTTGCGCGCTATTTCCTGAACACGGCCGTGCTGGTGGTCATGATTTTGGCGGCCCAGCTGGTGCTGGGCACGCTGGCCGCCTATGTCTTTGCGCGCTACCGCTTTCGCGGCCAGGGCCTGGCCTTTGCCCTGGTGCTGGTGCAACTGATGATCATGCCGGACATCCTGCTGGTGGCGAACTACCAGACCCTGTCGCGCCTGGGCGCCGTCGATACGCTGCTGGGCATCGGCCTGCCGTACTTCGCATCGGCCTTTGCCATCTTTTTGCTGCGCCAGACCTTCCTGGGCATTCCCCGGGAACTGGACGAGGCCGCGCGGGTGGAGGGCGCCAGCACCCTGCAGATCCTGTGGCGCGTTTACGTGCCGCTGGCGCGGCCCGTGTACCTGGCGTTTGCGCTGGTGTCGGTGAGCTTTCACTGGAACAACTTCCTGTGGCCGCTGATCATCACCAACAGCGTGCAGGCGCGCCCGCTCACCGTGGGGCTGCAGGTGTTCTCCAGCGTGGAGTCTGGCGTGGAATGGGCCACCATCACGGCCGCCACGCTGATGAGCTCGGGCCCGCTGCTGGTGGCCTTCGTGCTGTTCCAGCGCCAGTTCGTGCAGAGCTTCATGCGTGCGGGGATCAAGTGAGGGCGGTGCTAAAGTTCCTTGTCCCAGCCTTTCACCCCGAGGTCCACCATGTCCGGTCCCGCATCCGCAGGTCTGTTCATCTACGCCAAGCAGCCTGACCGGCTGGCGCTGTTCTACATGGAGGTGCTGGCCATGCGCATGCTGCACCACACCAGCGAGCTCATGGTGCTGCAGTCGCCGGACCTGCAACTGGTGCTGCACGCCATTCCCGAGGCGATTGCGCGGCACATCACCATCACCGAGCCACCCCAGCCGCGCGAGAACGTGGCCCTCAAATTCTTTGCCACCGTGACCAGCTTCGCGGCCGTTCGACCCCTGGTCATCGCCCATGGCGGCCAGCTGTGGGAGCAGTCCTGGCAGGGTCCGGGCTTTCGCGTCTGCAACGCCATGGACCCCGAAGGCAACCTGTTCCAGCTGCGCGAGCCGCTGCCCGCATGATGCAGATCCTCACCTGGAACACCCAATGGTGCCTGGGCCTGGACGGCCGCATGGACCCGGAGCGCATCGTGGCGCATGCGCTGTCCATGGCCGATATCGACGTGCTGTGCCTGCAGGAAATCGCCATCCACTATCCCGGCCTGCAGGGCGCGCCCGGCGACCAGGTGGCGCAGATCCGCCAGGCCCTGCCCGAAGGCTGGAAGGTCTTCTTCGGCGCCGCCGTGGACGAGTTCACGGCCGTGGGCCGGCAGCGCTTCGGTAACCTGGTGGCCACGCGCCTGCCGGTGCTGCAACTGGCCCACCACCGCCTGCCGTATCCGCACGATGGCGGCGTGCGCAGCATGCCGCGCTGCTGCACGGCGGCCACGGTGATGGATGCCGCGCTGGGCCCCGTGCGGGTGATGAGCACCCACCTCGAATATTTCTCGCGCCGCCAGCGCATGGCCCAGGCGCTGGCGCTGCGTTCCCTGCAGATCGAGGCGCTGGGCCAGGCCGAGGCGCCGCCCCAGCCCGCCAGCGACGGCTCGCCCCAGCAGACCAAGCCGCACACGCCGCATGCCGTGCTCTGCGGCGACTTCAACTTCGAGCCGCACGAGGACGAATACGCCGGCCTGTCCGCCCCCTGGGCGGCCGGCGAGCAGGGCGCAGTGAGTGCCGGCCAGTGGCACAACAGCTGGAGCGTGCTGCACCCGGACCAGCCCCAGCCGCCCACCTTCCGGTTGTTCGACCGCCAGTGGGGCCCCGAGCCCGGCGCCTGCGATTTCGCCTGGGTCAGCGACAGCCTGCGCGGCCATGTGCGTGGCTGGGCCGTGGACAGCGACACAAGGCTCTCGGACCACCAGCCCGTGCTGCTGCAACTGGATTGATCCAGGTCAGGGTCCACCGCCAAGCCGGCCTTCGCCTACAGACAGTGTGGCGGGCCTGCTCCAAGGTCATGGGGACTGTTTTGAAGGAGCATCCATGAGCCCCAATCCGCTGTCCACGATTCTTCACCGCACCTGGTGGGTGCTGCTGCTGCGCGGCCTGGTCGCCATCGCCTTCGGCGTGCTGACCTGGGCGCAGCCGGCGGTATCGCTGGCGGCGCTGGTGCTGACCTTCGGCGCCTTCACCTTCGTCGATGGCCTGCTGGGCGTGTACTCCGCCATCCAGGGGCGCGACCAGATGCGCCATTGGTGGGTGCTGCTGCTGTGGGGCCTGGCCGGCGTGGTGGTGGGCGTGCTCACCGTGGTCGCGCCCGGCGTCACGGCGCTGGTGATGACGCTGTACATCGGTGCCTGGGCCCTGGTCACGGGCCTGCTGCAGATCGTGACGGCCGTGCGGCTGCGCAAGGAGATCACGGGCGAGTGGCTGCTGATTCTGGGCGGCGTGCTGTCCGTGCTGTTCGGCGCCTTCGTGCTGGCCCAGCCGGGCGCGGGCATGATGGCCATGCTCTGGGTGCTGGCCACGTATGCGGTGGTCTTCGGCGTGCTCATGGTGCTGCTGTCCTTCAAGCTCAAGAAGGGCATACGCCATTCTTCCTGAGCCGCTGGTGCAAAGGCGGACAATGCCGGCTCCATGATCGAATCCCGGCGACCTTCTCCCTTCATGCGTCTTCCCCGCGCGGCCCTGGCGGCCGCGCTGCTGTTCGCGGCGGCCGGTGCCGCCCAGGCGCTGCCCAGCTTTTCCGAGGTCCGCGAAGGCCACCGTTCCTCCGAGACCGAACTGCTCTCGCGCGAGGGCGAGGTGCTGCAGCGCCAGCGCACCGACGCCAGCGTGCGCCGTGGCGACTGGGTGGCCCTGGCCGACATCTCGCCCGCGCTGCGCACGGCCCTGGTCGTCAGCGAGGACAAGCGCTTCTACGAACACAGCGGCGTGGACTGGGCCGCCGTGTCCTCCGCCGCCTGGGGCAACCTCTGGAACCAGCGCACGCGCGGCGCCAGCACCATCACCATGCAGCTGGCGGGCCTGCTCGACGGCGACTGGCGCCAGGGCCCGGGCGGGCGCAGCGTGGTGCAGAAACTGGGCCAGACCGTGTCGGCCCAGGTGCTGGACCGGCGCTGGCGCAAGGACCAGATCCTGGAGGCCTACCTGAACCTGGTGCCCTTCCGGGGCGAGATCGTGGGCATCGATGCGCTGTCGCGCACCCTGTTCGGCAAGGCCGCGCACGGGCTGGACGCGCGCGAGGCCGCCATTGCCGCCGCCCTGGTGCGCGCCCCCAACGCCTCGCCCGAGCGCGTGGGCCGGCGCGCCTGCGGCGTGCTGCAGTCGCTGGCGCCCGAGGACGCGGCGGCGCGCGACTGCACGGCCATGGAATTGCTCACCGCCAGCGTGCTGCTGCGCCGGCAATGGGCGGCCAGCGAAGGCCAGGCCCCGCATCTGGCGCGCCGCCTGCTGGCCGAGCCGCAGTCCAAAGGCCAGGCGCGCGTACGCTCCACGCTGAGCGCGCCCGTGCAGCGCTTTGCCGTGCAAAGCCTGCAGCAGCAACTGCGCGAGCTGCAGGGCCGCAATGTGGAGGACGGCGCCATCGTCGTGCTGGACAACGCCACGGGCGAGGTGCTGGCTTGGGTGGGCTCATCGGGCGAATTGAGCCAGGCGGCCGAGGTGGACGGCGTCACGGCCATGCGCCAGCCCGGCTCCACGCTCAAGCCCTTTCTCTATGCCCAGGCCATTGCCGAGCGGCGGCTGACGGCGGCCTCGCTGATCGAGGATTCATCGGCCCACATTCCCACGCAGAACGGGCTCTACATTCCGCAGAACTACGACCGGCGCTTCAAGGGCTGGGTCTCGGCCCGCACGGCGCTGGCGTCGTCGCTCAACGTGCCGGCCGTGCGCACCCTGGTCATGGTCACGCCCGATGCCTTCTTCTCGCAACTGCAGCGCCTGGGCCTGCCGCTGCGCGAAAGCGGCGGCTACCACGGCTTCAGCCTGGCGCTGGGCAGCGCCGAGGTGCCGCTGCTGCAGCTCACCAATGCCTACCGCGCCCTGGCCAACGGCGGGCAACTGACGCCCGTGCGCTGGGCGGCAGCCCCGGCTCCCGCTCCGGCTGCCGTGCCGAAGACCCAGGCCAAGGCCGGTGCCGCCGTGCAGGCCATCGACGCACGCGCGGCCTTCATCGTGGGCGACATCCTGTCCGATCCCATGGCGCGCGCGCCTACCTTCGGCACGGACAGCGTGCTGGCCACGCGCTTCTGGTCGGCCGTCAAGACCGGCACCAGCAAGGACATGCGCGACAACTGGGCCGTGGGCTGGTCGCAGCGCTACACCGTGGGCGTGTGGGTGGGCAATGCGCGCGGCGAGGCCATGCACTCGGTCAGCGGCACCAGCGGCGCGGCACCTGTCTGGGCCGCCGTGATGGGCTTCCTGCATGCCCGCACACCCAGCCGCGCGCCCAAGGCGCCGGCGGGCGTGCTGCAGCAGGCGGTGCGCTTCGGTCCCGATTCCTCGGGCCTGCCGCTGGAGAGCGCACGCAGCGAGTGGTTCGTGGCGGGCACGCAGCAGAGCCTGTTCGCCATGGCGGGCAGCGGCCTGCCTGCCGCATCCGCATCAACACGCGGGACTTCGGCAGCCTCGCCCGTGCGCATTGCGCGCCCGGCCAACGGCACCATCCTCGCGCTGGACCCCGACATTCCGCCAGACCGCCAGCGCGTGCAGCTGTCGGCCCGGCCCTCGGGCACGGCCGCCACGCAGGAATGGCAGGACGCCAGCCTGCGCTGGCGCATGGTCAGCGCCGCCCCGCCCGGCGCGGCCGAGCCTGCGCCCAAGGAGATCGGACGGGGTGCTGCCGCCGCCTGGATGCCCTGGCCCGGCCGCCACCGGCTGGAACTGGTCGATGCCAAGGGGCAGGTGCTGGACAGCGTGCAGGTGGAGGTGCGCGGCGCCGGTGTGGTGGCTTCGCGCGCGGGCGGGCGCTGATCAGGCGCCGGTCGTGATCACTGCGCAGCGCAGGGGCCCGCCGCACGGAAGCCCGCCGCAGTGAAGGCCACCAGCTCGTCGATCACATGCTCCACGGGGTCGGCGCGGTGGCCGCCGCCCAGCATGCGGCTGACTCGGCCGTTGTCGGAGCGGATGTACATCATGGCGCCGTACATGCATTCCAGGCGCCACTGGAAATCGTGCTGCGACAGCTGCGGCAGAGCCTGGCGCAGCAGGGCCGCAAAGCGTTTGGCGGCCTCGTCGTAGGCGGCAAACACCACCTCCCTGACTGCCTGGTCGGGATCGACCGAGCACAGGGCCGTGACGCGGTTGAAGTCGGCCTCGCCCTCGCTGTGGGCGGCGCGCAGCGCAGGGGCGATGAAGGCCCGAAGAATGTCCTCCACGGCGGGCTGCGGCGACTGCTGCTCCAGCCTTTGCAGCAGCGCATGGCGCTGTCCGTTGACGGCCATCACGCGCTGCTCGAACAAGGCCTTGAGCAGGCCCAGCTTGTTGCGGAAGTGGTAGTGGATGGCGCCCGTGTCCACCTCGGCCAGCGCCATGACGGCGCGCAGCGACGTGCCCGCGTAGCCATGCCGCGCAAACAGCTGCTCGGCGGCTTGCAGAAGGCGTTCGCGGGCCTGGGCGCGGGGTTCCTCGGCCGCGGTGTCATCGGTGCTGGACGTCATGGCTGCGGATCATAGACAGCGCCAGGCCCTTGCCGCACCAAACCATGGCATGGTGGTGACATGGATTGATTCAGTCGACTGACTGAATTAACATGCGCAGCCATCACACAACGACAAGGAGACACAGCATGACCACCCGCAAGTGGCTCGGCGCCCTGATGGCGCTGGGCTGCACCCTGGCCACCGCGCAGGAGCCGTTCCCGTCGCGGCCGCTGACCCTCATCAACCCCTGGGCGGCGGGCAGCTCCACCGATGTGATGGCGCGTACCTTGGCCGAGGAGTTCCGCAAGCAGCTGGGCCAGAGCGTGGTCGTGGTCTCGCGCGACGGGGGCTCGGGCGTGATCGGCATGAATGTGCTGGCCCAGGCGCCGGCCGACGGGCTGACGCTGGCCTTCACGCCCATGACCCCCATCACCGTGCAGCCCCACTACGTCAAGGGCCTGAAGCTGGGGCCCGACAGCGTGCAGCCGCTGTGCGGCGTGACGGAGAACATCCTGGGCGTCAGCGTGCGCGCAGACAGCCCTTTCAAGACGATAGGCGAGCTGGTGGCGGCGGCGAAGAAGGGCTCGCTGAGCTATGGATCGCCGGGACCGAACTCGGCGCCCTTTCTGGCCATGGACCAGCTGGAGCGCGACCAGGGCCTAAAGCTCGTGCATGTGCCCTACAAGGGCGATGCCGGCTCGATACAGGAATTGCTGGCCGGGCGGCTGGACTTCGTCAGCAGCATCGCGGCCTCGGCTGCGCCCCAGATACGCGCGGGCAAGCTGCGCCTGCTGGCCGTGGCCTCGGAGCGCCGCCACCCGGCCTTCCCCGAGGTGCCCACCTTCAAGGAACTGGGCATGGCGGTGCAGGAGGAATCGTTTGCGGGCCTGTTCGTGCCGCGTGGCGTGCCCGAGGCGGTGCTGGGCCGGCTGGACGCCGCCTGCGCCGCCGCCGCGCGGTCCGATGCCGTCAGGCAGGTGGCCCAGCGCGGTGACCAGGTGGTCTTCCACCAGGACCGCCGCCAGTGGGACCGGCGCATCCACGACGAATTCCGCAAACAGGGCGCAGCGGCCGAACGCCATGCGCAGTGACCTCCTTTCCGCCATCTCTTCATCCATGACCGATTCCAGCCTGCCCCCCATCCGCCGCGTGATCACGGCCAACGACGCACAGGGCCGCTCCTTCATTGCCGAGGACGGCGCCTCGCCCGCCGTGCGCCTGGTCGAGGAACGCCCCGGCTACCGCATCACCAACCTGTGGCGCACCGATGCCTCACCCGCGCAGATCAATGCGCCCGACACCATTGCCATCCACCAGGGCGTGGCACCGCCGCCCTATGGCACGGTGCTGCGCATCCTGGACATTCCGCCCGAACCTGCCGATCCGCAGGAGCTGGCGCGCGCCCTGCATGCCACCTTTACACGCATGTACGGCGACGCCCACCGCAACGTGCAGCCCGGCGAGCATCCGGGCATGCACCGCACGGATACCGTGGACTACGCGCTGATGCTGGAGGGCGAGCTGGTCGCCATCCTGGACCGCCAGGAAACCGTGCTGCGCGCCGGTGACGTGCTCATACAGCGCGGCACCAACCATGCCTGGGCCAACCGCTCGGGCCGGCCTGCGCGCATTGCCTTCGTGCTGGTGGCGGGCGAGCAGGGCTCCTGACTCAGGGGGCCTGGCCTGCCCATGCCGCCGCGGCAGGGCGTGGCCGCACGAAGCGCTGCTCGATCACTGGCTCGCCCCATTGCTGGCCCGGCCATTCCTCGGCCAGGGTGAAGCCTGACGATTCGTAGAGCCGGCGTGCTGCATCCAGGCCCCGGAAGGTCCACAGCTGGGTGGCCTCGAAGGCCTGCTGGTCGCAGAACGCCAAGGCCTGCTGCAGCAGCTGGCGCCCCGTGCCGGCGCCGCGCAGGCCGTCTTCCAGGATGAACCAGCGCAGATGCGCCTGGCGGTCCTCGGGGTGCTTGCCCAGGTCCTCTCCATCGATGGCCACGGAGCCCACGATGCGGTCGCCGTCCAGCGCCGTCCACAGCTGGTTGCAGGGCTTGTCCAGCCGGCCGGCGAACTCGGCCAGGCCGCTGGCCACGCGGCTTTCGAAGAAGACGCCAAAGCCTGCGTGGCGCGCATAAAAGCGCGCATGCATGTCCACGATGCGGCCCAGGCAGCCGGGCCGGTATCCGGGCAGGACCTGTATCTGTGCGGGCACGGGCTGGGGCAGGGGCTCCTCCTGCCGGTGCGCCTGCAGCGCCCGGGCGTACAGTGCCAGCCCTTGGGCGACGGCCTGCTGCTGCGGCGCCTGCATGCGGTCCAGCGCCGCCGTAACCTGCTGGCGCCCGAAGGCCTCGATGGCGGCCAGCGTACGCCGGCCCTTGGCGGTCAGGGCCAGCTGCTTGACGCGGCCATCCTCGCCATCGGCGGCTTCCTTCAGCTCGCCCGCCTCCACCAGCTTGCGCACCATGCGGCTGACGCTGGATTTCTCCAGCCCCAGGACCAGGGCCAGCTGCGAGGCCGCCATGCGCCCCTGTGCGCCGATCTCCAGGATGGCATGCACGGCCGAGGGCGGATAGTCCGTGGCCGCCAGCGTGGCCTGCATGAAGCCCAGCTCGCGCACCATCTGGCGCGAGGCGGCGCGGATGCCATCCACCAGGGAAAGATCGTGCTGCGGCATGGGTGCTCCTTGGGGCCGTGCAGGGTTTGAATATGGTTGCATGGTACAACCATAAATGCCGCTGCGCATCTGTTGATGCAGCGATGCGTACCCAGGCGTAAAAAAAGCCGCCCGGCGCATGCGGGCGGCTGGGGCCTGGCGCAAATGCGCAAGGCTCAATTGACCATCAGGCGGAACGGCCAGACATAGGCCTGCAGCGTCACGAAGATGCCCATCAGGCAGGCCAGGGCGACGGAGTGGAAGAACACGTAGCGCAGGATGTCGCCCTCATGGTTGAACCAACGCGTGGCCGTGGAGGCGACGACGATGGACTGCGCATCGATCATCTTGCCCATCACGCCGCCCGAGCTGTTGGCCGCGCCCATGAGGTTGGGCGACAGGCCCAGCTGCTCGGCCGCCACCTTCTGCATGCCGCCGAACAGCACGTTCGATGCCGTGTCCGAACCCGTGAGCGCCACGCCCAGCCAGCCCATCAGGGTGCCGAAGAAGGGGTAGAACACGCCCGTGTTGGCGAAGGCCAGGCCCAGCGTGGTGTCCGTGCCCGAGTAGCGCGTCAGCGTGCCCAGGGCCAGCATCAGCACGATGGTGATGAGCGAATAGCGCACCAGCCAGATGGTGCGCACGAACTGGCTGACCAGCTGCACGGGGTTGTACTTCATGACCAGGCCGCCCACGATGGCCGACAGCAGGATGCCCGTGCCCGTGGCCGACAGCAGGTTCAGCGTGTAGATGGCGCCTTCCTTGGTGGGCTGGCGCACGACGGGCGGCACTTTCTCGATCAGGTTGTGCAGGCCTTCCATGGGAAAGGCCGGGGCGAACAGGCCGTTGAGCGCGGCCTTGACCGAGGGCAGGCCCCAGATGAAGACGAAGACCGTGAGGATGGCCCAGGGCGTCCAGGCGCGGATCACGTCGGCGCGCGGGTGCTGGGTCACGGCGCGGGGCGCCTGGGCCTCGCCGCCGCTGTTCTCATGGCCCTTGAGCGAGGTCGAGCGCCAGATGGTCCTGGGCTGCCACATGCGCAGGAAGCCGACCGTGCAGACCATGGAGACGATGGCCGCGATGATGTCCACCAGCTCGGGGCCGATGAAGTTGGACACCAGGTACTGCGGAATGGCGAAGGACACGCCGGTCACCAAAATGATGGGCCAGATCTCCATCATGGCCTTGCGCCCGGCAAAGGCCCAGATCAGCCAGAACGGCACCAGCACCGAGAAGAACGGCAGCTGGCGGCCGACCATGGCGGTGACCTCCATCAGGTCGTAGCCGTGCACCTTGGCCAGCGTGATCACCGGCGTGCCCAGCGCGCCGAAGGCCACGGGCGCGGTATTGGCGATCAGCGACAGGCCCGAGGCGGCCAGCGGCGAAAAGCCCAGCCCGATGAGGATGGCCGCCGTCACGGCCACGGGCGTGCCGAAGCCGGCCGCGCCCTCGAAGAAGGCGCCGAAGGCGAAGGCGATCAGCAGCAGCTGGATGCGTCTGTCCTCGGTGATGCCGGCAATGGAGTCCTGCAGGATCTTGAAGCTGCCGTTCTTCTCGGTCAGCTGGTGCAGGAAGATGATGTTCAGGACGATCCAGCCGATGGGCAGCAGCCCCGTGAAGCCGCCGAACAGCGCCGCGCGCCCGGCCATGCCTGCCGGCATGTTGTAGACGAAGACCGCGATCACCAGCGCCGCAATCAGCCCGGCGCCGGCCGCCAGGTGCGCCTTCATGTGCAAAAAGCCCAATCCCACCAGCATGACCACGACCGGGATGGCCGCGAGCAGTGTGGACAGCCACATGTTGGAAAGAGGGTCGTAGACCTGCTGCCAAACCATAGGAGCGTCTCCTGAAGAGTTTTTAGGATGTTGTGCGGGGCGGATCGTCGCTCTCATGGCTGGTTGGCACACTAGCGTTAGCCCTCGGTTGGGCTGCGAGAGAGAAAATTTCAATCGGCGCACAAATCACTTCAAACCCGAACGGGTGACTGGAATGCGCCCTGCGCACTACCATGCTCGGCAGTCCCGCGGCATGCGGGTTCCAGAAAGCCAGAAAACGTGTCCACCGACCTTTCCAAAATCACCTGCATCGAAGACCTGCGCGTCGTGGCCCAGCGCCGCGTGCCGCGCATGTTCTATGACTACGCCGACTCGGGCTCCTACACCCAGGGCACCTACCGGGCCAACGAGGACGACTTCCAGAAGATCAAGCTGCGCCAGCGCGTGGCCGTGAACATGGAGGGGCGCAGCACGCGCACCACCATGATCGGCCAGCAGGTGGCCATGCCCGTGGCCATTGCGCCCACGGGCCTGACCGGCATGCAGCACGCCGATGGCGAGATCCTGGGCGCGCGCGCGGCCCAGGCCTTCGGCATTCCGTTCACGCTGTCCACCATGAGCATCTGCTCCATCGAGGACATTGCCGAACACACGGCCCGCCATCCGTTCTGGTTCCAGCTCTATGTGATGCGCGACCGCCGGTTCATGGAGCGCCTGATCGAGCGTGCCCGTGCCGCCAACTGCTCGGCCCTGGTGCTGACGCTGGACCTGCAGATCCTGGGCCAGCGCCACAAGGACATCAAGAACGGCCTGTCCACGCCCCCGAAGCCCACGCTGCGCAACCTGGCCAACCTGGCAACCAAGCCGCACTGGTGCCTGGGCATGCTGGGCACCAAGCGCCGCACCTTCGGCAACATCGTCGGCCATGTGGATGGCGTGGCCGACATGAGTTCGCTGTCGTCGTGGACCGCCAGCCAATTCGACCCCAGCCTGAACTGGGGCGATGTGGAGCGCATCAAGAAGCTCTGGGGCGGCAAGCTCATCCTCAAGGGCGTCATGGACGCCGAGGATGCGCGACTGGCGGCCGACAGCGGCGCCGATGCGCTCATCGTCAGCAACCACGGCGGCCGCCAGCTCGACGGCGCACCCTCGTCCATCGAGGCGCTGCCCGGCATTGCCGAGGCGGCGGGCAAGGACATCGAGGTCTGGATGGACGGCGGCATCCGCAGCGGCCAGGACGTGCTCAAGGCGCGTGCCCTGGGCGCCCAGGGCACCATGATCGGCCGCAGCTTCCTCTACGGCCTGGGCGCCTATGGCCAGGACGGCGTGACGCGTGCACTGCAGATCATCCAGAAGGAGCTGGAGACCACGATGGCCTTCTGCGGCCATACGCAGATCGATACCGTGGACTGCAGCATCCTGCTGCCCGGAACCTATCCGGGCGCCGTGCGCTGAACCGGCAAAAGCCGCACGAAAAAAGGACCGCCTCGGCGGTCCTTTTTCCTTTCAGGCTGCGCCTCAGGCTTGGGCAGGTACGCGCCGGCTTTCCGGCTGCGCCGCCACCAGCCGGCCCGCCGCATGCAGCACGGCCAGGATGGACGCGGTCACGATGTTGGCATGGCGCCCCGCGCCGAAGCGCGTGCCCGCCACGCCGGGCAGGGCGGCCTCGACGATGGCCAGCGCCATGGCCCCGGCGCCCTGGCCCAGGCTGCGCTCCTCGTAGTGGTCAATGCGCAGCGCCACGCCCAGGTGCTGGCCGATGGCGGCGGCCACGGCATCGATGGGGCCGCTGCCTTCGCCATACAGCTGCAGCCGAAGGCCGTCTGGCCGGACCACTTCCAGCGCAATGCCCTGGCCCTGGGCGCTGTCGAACAGGTGGTGGCTGCGGTAGTGCCAGGGAAGCTGCAGGGGTGCGAGGTAGGTGGCCTCGAACAGCTTCCACAGGTCGTCGCTGGCCAGCTCGGCCTCGCAGGCGTCCGCCTGTTTTTGCACCACGGCGCTGAACTCCACCTGCATGCGGCGCGGCATGGTCACGCCATGGTCGCGCTGCAGCAAAAAGGCAATGCCGCCCTTGCCCGACTGGCTGTTGACGCGAACGATGCTGTCGTAGGTGCGGCCCAGGTCCTGCGGGTCGATGGGCAGGTAGGGAACGCGCCAGGGCGCATCTGGCCGCTGCGCCGCAAAGCCCTTGGCGATGGCATCCTGGTGCGAGCCCGAGAACGCCGTGAATACCAGGTCGCCCACATAGGGGTGGCGCGGGTGGATGGGCAGGGCCGTGCATTCCTCCGCAATGCGCGCCACGGCGGCGATGTCCGAGAAGTCCAGTCCCGGCGCGATGCCCTGCGTGTACAGGTTCAGCGCCAGCGTCACCACATCGAGGTTGCCGCTGCGCTCGCCATTGCCGAACAGGCAGCCTTCCACGCGCTGGGCGCCGGCCAGCAGCGCCTGCTCGGCGCAGGCCACGCCCGTGCCTCTGTCGTTGTGCGGGTGCACGGACAGCACGATGTGCTCGCGTCGCTCCAGGCGGCGGTGCATCCACTCGATCTGGTCGGCGAAGACATTGGCCGTGCTCACCTCCACCGTGGTCGGCAGGTTGATGATCATGGGCCGCGCGGGGCCTGCATCCCAGGCGCGGATGGCTGCGTTGCACACGGCCAGCGACACGTCGAGCTCGGCCATGCAGAAGGTCTCGGGCGAGTACTGCAGCACCCATTCGGTCTCGGGGTGGGCATCGGTCAGTTCGCGCAGCAGGGCGATGTGGTGCTCCACCATGGCGATGATCTCGGGCACCTGCATGCCGAAGACGATCTCGCGCCAGGCCGGGGCAATGGCGTTGTAGAAGTGCACGATGGCGCGCCGCGCTCCGGCCACGCTGTCCACCGTGGCGCGGATCAGGTCCTCGCGCAGCTGGGTGATGACCATGGGCGTCACGTCGCCGGGGATCAGCCCGTTGTCGATCAGGTGGCGCACGATGCCGTAGTCGGTCTGCGAGGCCGAGGGAAAGCCCACCTCGATCTCCTTGAAGCCTATGCGCACCAGTTCGTGGAACAGGCGCAGCTTGCGCTCGCGGTTCATGGGCTCGAACAGGGCCTGGTTGCCGTCGCGCAGGTCGGTGGACAGCCACACGGGCGCCTGGCTCAGCTGGCGTGAGGGCCATTGGCGCTCGGGCAGGTCGACGGCGGGGAAGGGAAGGTATCTGGACGCGGGATTCTTCAGCATGCGGGCCTCGCAGGAAACGCTGGGGTTTGCAGCCACCGGATCGGCCGGCGGCCCCGCTCTCCTGGCTTCCCGGTGGGGGGGAAGCTGCGCCAGGCCGGGATCAGGGAGAGTCGGTGCGAAATGCGGCGCCTGCGCAGGCGCCCGGACCCCGGCCATGGGCCAGGGATAGTAGGGAGGGCGAGGGCAGGCAGTGCATGGTGCGATGGCGGTGAATCACAGGGAACGGATGCCAGTTTGCGGGCAGGGTGCTTGTCTGTCTTTATAGAATTTCTCATTTTCTATATGGATCTGGACAATATGCGCACGACCCATGCCCCGGCTTCGGCAGCCGCCGTTCCCTGCAGCCATACCGGGCTGCCCGAGCTGCAGGCCGCCGCACCGCTGCCGGTCACGGGCGTGGCCGCCGACTATCCGGCGGGGCTGGAGGTGGAGGAACACTCCCACGAATGCTGCCAGTTGCTCTACGCCGTGCAGGGGGTGCTGGAGGTGCGCGCAGGCAGCGGGCGCTGGGTGGTGCCGCCCACGCGCGGCGTCTGGCTGCGCTCGGGCGTGCCCCACGGCCTGCGCATGCGCGGCGCGGTACAGGTGCGCAGCCTGTTCGTCGATGCGCAGGCCGCTGCAGACCTGCCGGGTACGGACTGCGTGATCGAGGTCTCTCCCCTGCTGCGCGAGCTCATCAGCGAGGTGGCGCGCTGGCCTGCATCGATACCGCCGGGGCGGCGTGAATCCATGGTGGTCGAGCTATTGCTGCAGGAGCTGCGCCAGCCGCCCGTGGTGCCGTTTCATCTGCCCTGGCCGCAGGATGCGCGCATGGCTGCTGTCTGCCATGCGCTGGCCGAAGGAGACGGGGCGGATGGCTTTGCCGCCGCAGCCGCCGCAACTGCCACAGCCGCCGACTGGGCCGCACGTCTGGCCATGGGCGAGAAGACCTTCCATCGCCACTTTCTGCAGGCCACGGGAATGAGTTTTGGCCGCTGGCGACAGCGCGCACGGCTGCTGTCATCCATGCAGGCGCTGCTGGCCGGAAGGCCCATCGTGCAGGTGGCGCTGGAGGCCGGCTATGAAAGCCACAGCGCCTATTCGCTGGCCTTCAGGCGCCAGTTCGGCATGCCGCCCTCGGCCTTCGGGGCCAGGGGCGACAGGCCGTAGGGGGGGGCCGGGCCGCGTCAGGCGGCCTTCCAGATGATGTAGTCGGCCTGGTACTGCACGACCTGCTTCTGGCCCAGCGTGGAGCTGTTGCAGGCCATGGCAGGGGCCACGCCACCGCGCGTGGCCACGCGCTGGATATAGGTCACGCCCTGCATGGCGCCCATGCCGGTGGCGGGCTCGGCCTTGACCAGCTGCATGGGGATGTTGCCCGCGCTGGACGGCGCCACGGCGACCTGGGTGGCCGTGACCTTGGAGCCGTCCTGGTGCGCCCAGGTGGCGGGCGGGCCGAAGTAGCGGCCGATGACGCGGCCCTGGCGGTCCGTCAAACGCGCATCGGGGCCGACAAAGGCCCATTCCTGCTCCATCGCCTGGTCCTTCTTGGCGCGGCATTCATAGGTGATCTGGCCTATGCCCACCGTCTCCATGGCAACCTTGTGGCCTGCGGGCACCTGCACGGCGGCCGGCAGGTCGGACTGGGAATAGCTCTTGCCCACGTCCATGGAGGAGCAGGCGCCAAGGGTCAGTGCGGCCATGGTGGCCAGGCCGAGGGGGAGGATGTAGCTCATGAAGGTCTCCAGGTCGATGGGTTGAGGGGTGTCGCCTTGGACCGCTTTCCGGGGCGCGACACAGGGAATACGCAGCAAGGCAGCGGCTGGATTCACCTGAATGGAAAAAAAATTTATCCGCATCCGGTTCGCAATGCGCTGCGTATTGCTCACGGAGGGCCGGTGCAAGCCGGGAGACCCATGCCAGACCTTCTGCAACCCCCCGGCTGAGCACCGATATGCCCCTTGAATCCGATCGAAAGACAGAACAAGCCCCCGGGCGGCCACGCAACAGTGCGGGCCACGGGGCCGCCCGCTCGCCCACAATGCGTGCATGGGCACCACACCAACCGACCAAGAGCTGATGGACCTTCTGGACCGCATCGCAGCGCAGGACGAGCCCGCGCTCCGCAGCCTGTACGAGGCCACCTCGTCCCGGCTGTACGGGTTGGCGTTGCGCATCCTGCGGCACAAGGACTGGGCCGAAGACGTGCTGCAGGACAGCTACCTGCACATCTGGCGCAGCGCCTCGGGCTACCGGGGCACGCTCAGCCCGCCGCTGGCCTGGATGGGCCTGGTGGTGCGCAGCCGGGCCCTGGACTTTCTGCGCCGGCGCCGCGCCGAACGCCTGCACCTGAACGAAGAGTTCGACGAGGCGCAACTGGCGGCCCATGGCGGCGGGGACGATGAAAGCCAGGGCCCGCTGCAACTGGCCGAGGCCAGCGAACAGGCCGTGGCGCTGTACCAGTGCCTGGAGCGGCTGGAAGGCCGCCAGCGTGAGGTGGTCAGCCTGGCCTATCTGCGCGACCTCAGCCATGGCGAGCTGGCGGGCCAGCTGCAACTGCCGCTGGGCACGGTCAAGACCTGGATACGGCGCGGCCTGGAGCAGCTGCGCCGCTGCCTGTCACGCCATGCGTGAAGCAGTTGACATGCTCTGAGCGGCCAAAGGATTTGCCATGAATATTTCCCGACACCCCGAACTGCTGGACCGGCTGGCCGCCGCTTACGCCCTGGGCACGCTGCGGGGCGCGGCGCGCCGCCGCTTCGAGCAACTGGCCCGTGACCAGGCCCCGGTGCGCGCCGCCGCCCTGCTGTGGCAGGGCCGCTGGTCGGCCCTGTCCGAAATGCAGGCGCCCGTACGCCCTGACGATGCGGTCTGGGTCCGTATCGACAACCTGCTGCAGGCCGAAAAGGCCCGCGCCGCCCAGGCGCACCGGCGGCGCGCCGACGATGCGCCTGGCATGGCCCGGCGCACGGAATCCGCCGTGGGCCGCGCCCTGGCCTGGTGGCGCGGCGCCGCCGTGCTGGGCGCCTGCGCCACCGTGGCGGCCGTGGCCGTGGGGCTGTGGTCGCACCAGGACCTGCGCCAAAGCGGCGAGCGCCAGCTGGCCGTGCTGAACAACCAGCTGCAGGCCACCCAGGCTGCGCTGCAGGCCGCGCCCCAGATCCAGTACGTGGCCGTGCTGGCCGACGACAAGGCCGATGCCTCCATGCTCGTGACCTTCGACCCCGGCAAGAACACCCTGGTGCTGCAGCGCGTGGGCGACTTCCATGAGGCCTCCGACAAATCACTGCAGCTGTGGGCCCTGCCGCCCCAGGGCGGCCCGCAATCGCTGGGCGTGCTGGGACGCGACAAGCTGGTCAAGCTGACCGCCGCGGCCGCCGAGGTCCAGGGCGTACCTGCCCTGGCCATCAGCCTGGAGCCCAAGGGCGGCGTGCCCAGCCAGACCGGGCCCACGGGGCCGGTGCTGTTCAAGGGCGCTTTGATCCGGCGCGACCTGTAGCGCGCAGCGCAGGCCCGCTCGCCATTGGCGACGGCCGTGCTGCTGCACAACGCAGCCTGCTTGCCCTGGCCAGAGCAGGGCGCGCGTGCAGTGCTGGCTGGCCGGCCTCTGTTTCGCTGCCGGGCGCGGCAGCCTTCTCCAAGCGCGTGCGCCTGGTGCCAAACCGGCGGCTATGCTGGCCGGCACTCAGTCGCCCGCGCCTTGCCGGCGGTGCCTTCCCTTTTTTGCCGACATGCTTTCTTCCCTCCAAGACCTGACCTGGCTGTGGGTGCCCGTGGTGCTGTTCGCCGCAGCCGCCCAGACCGTGCGCAACACGGCGCAGCGCTCGCTGACCGCCGAGCTCGGCACCCTGCCGGCCACCCTGGTGCGCTTTCTGTACGGCCTGCCGTTTGCCGGCATCTACCTGCTGGCGCTGTACCTGGGAGGCGATGGCGCCTGGTCGCTGCCCCGGTTCTCATGGGCCTACCTGGGCTGGATCGCGCTGGGGGCCTTCTTCCAGGTCGCGGCTACGGCGGCGCTGCTGCTGGCCATGAAGGAGCGCAACTTCGCCGTGGCCGTCACCCTGTCCAAGACCGAGGTGCTGCAGGTGGCCCTGTTCGCCGGCATCTTCCTGCATGAGTTGCCCACCGCCGTGGCGCTGGCGGCCATGGCGCTGGCCACCTTCGGCGTGCTCATCCTGTCGCTGCCGCCGCGCGGCCAGATGCTGTCGCTGTCGGCCTGGGCCAGCCGATCGGCGCTCTACGGCCTGGCCTGCGGTGCCTGCTTTGCCATCGCCACCGTGGGATATCGGGGCGGCGCCGTGGAACTGGCGCGCCTGGGCGAGATATCTCCCTGGCTGTCAGGCGCCTGGGGCGTGCTGATCGCCCAGCTCATGCAGACCCTGGGCCTGGGCGCCTGGATCGCGCGCACCCACGCGCAGGGCCTGCGCCCCATCTTCCGCGCCTGGCGCGTCTCGCTGCTGGCCGGTGGCATGGGCGCGGCCGCCTCGCTGGCCTGGTTCACCGCCTACGCCATGCAGGGCGCGGCACCCGTGCGCACGCTGGGCATGGTCGAGGTGGTGTTCAGCTACATCGTCTCGCGCCGCGTGCTCAGCGAAAGCCTGAGCCGCCAGGAAATGATCGGCATGGCTCTGATGGTGCTCGGACTGGTCCTCATCTGCCTGCAGGGATGAATGGTCCGGGGCCTGTGTGACAAGCCCTGTGGGCTGTATGAATGCACAGTTGCCGCAATAATGGCGGCGTGCCTGAAACGACACCAACGACATCCACACCCGCAAGCCCTGCCGATGCTGCGCTCCCGCGCCGCATCGCCCACCTGGACATGGACGCCTTCTATGCCTCGGTGGAGCTGCTGCGCTATCCGCAGCTCAAGGGACTGCCCGTGGTCATCGGCGGCGGACGCCGCGCGCACGACGAGGCGCTGGATGCGCGCTACGCCGGCCGGCTGCACGAGATTCCGGTGGACGAGTTCTCGCGCCTCAAGGACTACGTGGGCCGGGGCGTGATCACCACGGCCACCTACCCGGCGCGCCAGTTCGGCGTGGGCTCGGCCATGGGCATGATGAAGGCCGCACGCCTGTGTCCCCAGGCCATCCTGCTGCCCGTGGACTTTGCCGAGGTGCGGCGCTTCTCGCGCATGTTCAAGGAAATCATCGTCTCCATCGCCCCGCTGATGGAGGACCGCGGCGTGGACGAGGTCTACATCGACTTCACCGACGTGCCTGGCGGCCAGCGCGAGGGCGGGCGCGTGCTGGCTCGGCTGATCCAGAAAACCATCACCGACGCCACGGGCCTGACCTGCTCCATCGGCGTGGCGCCCAACAAGCTGCTGGCCAAGATGGCCAGCGAATTCAACAAGCCCAACGGCATCTCCATCGTCCAGCCCGACGATCTGCAGGCCGTGATCTGGCCGCTGGCCTGCCGCAAGATCAACGGCATAGGCCCCAAGGCCGATGCCAAGCTGCAATCGCTGGGCATACAGACGATTGGCGAGCTGGCCACGCAAAGCCTGCCCCAGCTCGTGCAGTGGTTCGGCCGCGCCTACGGCAACTGGCTGCATGGCGTGTCCTGGGGGCGCGACGAGCGGCCCGTGGTCACGCACAGCGAGCCCGTCTCCATGAGCCGCGAAACCACCTTCGAGCGCGACCTGCACGCCGTGCGCGACCGGGCCGAACTGAGCGCCATCTTCACCGACCTGTGCGAACGCCTGGCCCAGGACCTGCAGCGCAAGGGCTACATGGGCCGCACCGTCGGCATCAAGCTGCGCTACGACGACTTCAAGACCGCCACGCGCGACCACACGCTGGAGCTGCCCATGGCCGATGCCGCCACCCTGCGCCGCGCCGCAGGCCAATGCCTCAAGCGCGTGCCCCTGGCCAAGCGGCTGCGCCTGCTGGGCGTGCGCGTGGGCAACCTCGTTCGCACGGCCGACTGGAATGCCACCGCCCACGACCCGCTGGCGCGCGAGCAACTGCTCAGGGGTCCGGCCCAGCCCGCGCCGGACAGCGATCCCTTTACACCTCAACTGTTCTGAATCATCACCACGAATCTGGCGCACACGCTGTAAAACCATGCACCAGTTCCGAGCATGGGACTGCGGTTGCCGTGCTGTGAGATGATTTGGAAATGTGAATTTGTGTTTCCGTTTGATGGATTCCGGTGGCTTCTGAGCGTTTTGCCATGCCATTTCACAAGAACAAGAGACATCCCAAAGGAGTGGTACCCATGCGCGTGAATTTGCCCGTCAGCCAGCTCAACTACGACTTTCCGGGCGATGAGCTGCTGGTATCCGTCACCAACACCAAGGGCGAGATCACCCATTGCAACCCGGCCTTCGTGCGGGTCAGCGGCTATTCCTACGAGGAACTGATCGAGCAGCCGCACAACCTGATCCGCCACCCGGACATGCCGGCCGCCGCCTTCAAGGACATGTGGCGCACCATCGCCCACGGCTACCCGTGGACTGCCCTGGTCAAGAACCGGCGCAAGAACGGCGACCACTACTGGGTGCGCGCCAACGTCACGCCCATCATGGAAGGCGGCCGGCCACGCGGCTACCTGTCGGTGCGCACCAAGCCCCGGCCGGACGAGATCGAGGCCGCCGAAGCCCTCTATGCCCGCATGCGCGCCGAAGCCGATGCCGGCCAGGAAACCCTGCGACTGCGCGGCGGCGAACTGCGCCGCCTGGGCCTGGCAGGCCTGTGGGACCGCCGCAGCGACCTGGGCCTGACAGCCCGCATGGCGCTGATGCTGGGCGGCGTGGGCCTGGCCGCCATGCTGCCCGACCTGCTGGGCTGGCAGGGCGCCGCAGCCTGGGGCACGCGCCTGGCCGCCTTGCTGGCGGGAGGCAGCTTTGTGCTGTGGCGCTTCCAGCAGCGCTGCGTGGCGGGCCTGGAGCAGGCCAGCGGCTTTGCCGCCGACATTGCCAGCTGCCAGCTGGGCACCAACATGCAGCACGACTACAGCGGCCCCATGGGCGCCATGATGCAGCGGCTGCAGCAGATTCAGATCAACCTGCGCGCCGTGGTCGGCGACGTGCGTACCGAAATGCGCGGCTTTGCCACCACCGCCCACGAGATCGCCCAGGGCAGCTTCGACCTCGCGCAGCGCACAGAATCCCAGGCCACCAGCCTGCAGCAGACGGCGGCCTCGATGGAAGAGATATCGGGCACCGTGGCGCAGACCGCCGACACGGCCCAGCTCATGGCCCATGAAAGCGACCAGAGCCGCCAGGTTGCCGGCAAGAGCGGCGCCGCCATCCAGGAAGTGGGCTCTGCCATGGAGCACATCCGCGGCTCTTCGCGCCGCATGGGCGAGATCATCGGCGTCATCGAAAGCATTGCCTTCCAGACCAACCTGCTGGCCCTGAATGCCGCCGTCGAAGCGGCACGCGCAGGCGAGCAGGGCCGCGGCTTTGCCGTCGTGGCCGGCGAAGTGCGCGCCCTCGCCCAGCGCAGCGCCTCCGCCGCCAAGGAAATCAGCGGCCTCATCAACCGCACCGTGGACGGCATCAACGACGGCAACGCCCGCATGGATGCCGCCGGCCGCACCATCGACGGCATGGTCGACGCCGTGGGCCGCGTCAGCGACCTGGTCCACCAGATCAGCATCGCCACGCGTGAACAATCCGTAGGCATCGCCCAGGTCAACGACGCCGTGGCCCAGCTCGACTCCGTCACCCAGCAAAACGCCGCCCTGGTCGAACAATCGGCCGGCGCGGCGGGCTCGCTGCGCGCCAGCGCCCAGTCGCTGGAGCGGTCGCTGGAGGTGTTTACGTTGCGGTGAGGGGAAGGGGCCGGCCGCCTCTTTTACTGCCGCGCCGAGCGCACGTTGGCCGGCAAGGCGCCAGGATGGCTGGTGCGGAACGGGTTGATGTCCAGGCCGCCACGGCGCGTGTAGCGTGCGTAGACCGAGAGCTTGAGGGGGCGGCAGCGGGTCCAGATGTCCATGAAGATGCGTTCCACGCATTGCTCATGGAATTCGTTGTGGTTGCGGAAGCTCACCAGGTATTGCAGCAGGCCTTCCTGGTCGATCTGCGCGCCGCTGTAGCGGATCTGCACGCTGCCCCAGTCGGGCTGGCCCGTGACCAGGCAGTTGCTCTTGAGCAGGTGGCTGACCAGGGTCTCGGTGACGGGGCCTTCTTCATGGTTGGCGCGCAGCAGCTCCGGGGCGGGCTGGTATTGCGTGCACTCCACATCCAGGCGGTCCAGCAGCAGGCCGTCGAGCTCCTGCACCATTTCCTGGTCGAAGCGGTCCAGGCCGATGATCTTCACGCCGATGCTGCCCTTTTGCTCGCTGCCGCGCCACAGCGCTTCGGCCAGGTCGGTGCGCAGGCGTGCCTGGACTTCGGCCGCGTCGGCCAGGCGGGTGTTGTTGAAGCTGTTGAGGTAGAGCTTGAAGGACTTGCTTTCGATGAGATTGGGGGTCTCGCAGGGAATCGTGAAATGCACAAGCGCCACCTGCGGCTTGCCGCGCAGGTTGAGCCAGGACAGCTCGAACGCCGTCCACAGGTCGGCGCCGAAGAAGGGCATCTGGCCGCCCTGCAGGCCGATCTCTTCGCGCTTGGGCGCACGCGGCAACGGGAACAGCAGCGAGGGGTCGTACTGGTCGATGTAGGCGGAGCTTTTGCCCAGCTGGGATTGTTCGGGAGTGTTCATGGAAAAAGGGCCGGCCGTGCCGGCGCTGGTCAAGCCTGGACGGTCCGCGCGGAGCGCGTGGACCCAGGCTTTGAAGCTAACTGAATTTCCATGCCCGCAGGCATGGGCGGCCATATAAGGTCAATAAGGGTCGGTGCGCCCGGGTTCGCTGGCTATTCAGTGGAATTCGCGCTCGCGCAGCCATTTGGTGGCGATCCATTTTTCGCCGGCCAGCACGGGCGCGCCGCCGTGCAGGGTACGCGTGGAGGGGTCGGGGCGCTCATAGCTGAAGAAGACGGCGTTGCCCCGGCGCGGCACCACTTGCAGCGGCACTTCTGGGAAGATGGTTGCGCCGCCCCGCTCGGGCTCGTTCAGGTAGATGACCAGGGTGCCCACGCGCTGGCCGCCGCGCTTTAGGATGGTGGGCGTGCCGGGTTCGCCAGGCGCGAAGTAGTCGTGGTGGGGCTTGTATTCGGCGCCCGGGCCGTAGTGCAGCACCTGCAGGCCCTCGCCATGGTCCAGCGGCCAGCGCAACAGGCGGGCAATGCGTTCTTCCAGCTGGCTGACGATGCCGGTTTCCCCGCGCTGGAAGAACATGCCGTTGCTGGTTCGGTCGTCATTGATCTCTTCGCCGCCGCTTTGCGTGGCCACGGTGAGCGAGCGCGCCATGCGCGGACGTGCGGCAGCGATGATGGCGTCGCACTCCTCATGCGAGAGCAGGTTGCCGAAGACCACGATGCGCGGGTTGCGCATGCTGACCAGTACCTGGACCTGGCGGTCGCCGACATCGATGCTGCTGGGGTCCTGGGCAAGGTCCGGTTCGGGCAGGCTCGAGGCCGAGACGACGACGGCCGGTGGCGACACCTCGCCCTGTTCGGGCAGGTCCAGCGCCCGCCTTGCCAGTTCTTCGCTCCAGCCCACGTCGCGCATGGAGCGCAGCAGGGCCGCAGGCCCTATGCCGGATGCGCGCTGGTCGCGCACCCATTGCATGAGTTCAGGCGTGAGACCGACGGGCAGATCCTGCGCGGTGGTCTGGGAATCTGGTGAGGATTTGAGGCTCATGGCGTGCAGTGCGGCCCTTGCCGCAGTGAATGGACTCCAAAGGCATCGAGGCCGGGGCCGGCCGGTGGCCGGCGAGGCTCAGTCAGCGGTCTTGCGACGGAACACCAGGCGCGCAGGCGTCGAGGAAGCTGGCGCCAGCGCGTAGCCCTCCAGATCGAAGGCTTCGAGTTCAGCCGCGCTGCGAGCGCGTCGTTGTATGGCAAATCGTGCCATCAGCCCGCGCGCACGTTTGGCATGGAAGCTGATGATCTTGTAGGCGCCGTTCTTGTAATCCTCGAATGCGCATTCCACCACCGGGGGCTTGAGGTGCTTCAAGTCTACCGATTTGAAGTATTCCTGCGAAGCCAGGTTGACGATGACGCGTTCGCCCGCCGGCTGCTTGGCCGCGCGCTGGTTCAGGTGCTCGGCAATGCGGCTGCCCCAGAACTGGTAGAGGTTGCTGCCATGCGCGGTTTCCAGCCGGGAGCCCATTTCCAGGCGGTAGGGCTGCATGCGGTCCAGCGGGCGCAGCACGCCGTACAGGCCGCTGAGGATGGCCAGGTGCTGCTGTGCCCAGTCCAGGTCCTCGGCATCCAGGCTGCGTGCCTGCAGGCCTTCGTAGACATCGCCGTTGAAGGCCAGCAGCGCCTGCCGGGCGTTGGTGGCCGTGAAGCGCGGGCTGAAGGCCTCGTAGCGCGCCACGTTGAGCGCGGCCAGCTTGTCGCTGATACCCATCAGTTCCGACAGTTGCTGGGGCGACTGGCGGCGCAGCACTTCGATCAGCTCCAGCGGCTGTTCGGAGAAGACGGGCAGCGTGTGCGGCAGTTTCGGGGGCAGTGGGGTGTCGTAGTCCAGCGATTTGGCGGGGGAGAGCAGCAACAGCATGGCGGGACGGAAGCTCCTGGAAAGAGGTGGACGGAAGGCGTGGGGAGACGGATGAGGTGAGGGCGGAGGCGGAAACAAACAGGGGCCGCGAGGGCCCCTGTGTTGTCACTGTCTGTGGTCAGACCTGGGCCGCGCCCTGTGGCTGCGGCTGCTGCTCGAACGGCAGTTGCAGCTCGCTGAGGTCCTTGCGTGTTTCCACGAGGATCAGCGGGCCGTCATCCAGAGCGACGACGGGCGGGCGCTCGCGCACGACGCGCTCGGGCTGCGGTTCGGCGGCGATGGCTGCCTGGGCTGCCGCCACCTTGTCGGCATCGGAGCCCACCCATTGCAGACCCGAAGCGGCGGCCAGCGCCTGCAACTCGGACATGGGCAACTGGTAGGCCTGGACCTTGGGCAGGCCGCGTTCGGCGGTTGCTTCAACGGCCTTGGCTGCTGCGGGCGCGACTGCCACTGCGGCAGGAGCGGCCACGGGTGCAGGTGCTGCCACGGGTGCCACCACGGGGGCGGGTGCGACCGGCGCGGGGGTCACCGCAGCCACGGGCACGGGAGCGGCAACCTGCTGCTCGGGCACGGGGGCCGCGACGGGTTGCTGCACCGCTTGGGCTGCTGCAGCTGCTGCGGGCTGCGCAGGCACTTGCGCTTCGGCCATGGCTTCAGAAGCCTGGGCTTCGGCGGCAGGGCTGGCTGCGTTGAAGTAGCTGCGGCGGGCAGGCTGGTCCTGCTCGGGAGCGGCGGCTTCGAAGGACTGGACGGCTTCGCCCTCCGCTTCGCGCGGTGCGCGCTCTGCACGGTCACCGCGATCGCCACGCTCGCGGCGGTCACGGCCATAGCGGTCGCGCGAACGGCGCTGGCGCGGCTGCTCTTCGCCGGAGGCGGGGGCAGCGTTGTCCAGGGACGGGTCCTGTTGCTGGGCCTGGTTGTCCAGGTTCTCTTCGGTCTCGGGAGCGACTTCGAACTGGCGGGGCTGGCGCTCGCTGCGTTCGGCGCGTTCACCGCGCTCGCCACGTTCGCGGCGGCCTTCACCGCGCTCCTGGCGCTCGCCACGCGGGGCGCGCTCGGGACGCTGCTCGATGGTGCTGCCATCTGCAGCGACAGCGGCCACGCCGTTCACGGCTTCCAGCGGCTGGCGGCTTTCACCGTCACGGCTGCGTTCACCACGGCCACGGCGTTCGCCGCGGTCGGCGCGCTCACCGCGCTCGCCACGATCCGGGCGCTCTCCACGCTCCGGGCGTTCACCGCGTTCAGTGCGCTCACCACGCTCGGCATTGCGGCGGTTGCGGTCACCGTTGCCGGCCTGGCGTTCGGCATTGGGGGCGCCAGCGCGCTCGCCATTGCGCTCCGAGCGCTCGCCACGCTCACCATTGCGTTCGTTGCGGCGGCCACGGTTGTCGTTGCGGCCGTCACGGCGTGCTTCGCGAGCGGGGGCTTCGGCGGCCGGAGCGGGCGCTGCGACCGGCGCAGGTGCCGCGCTAAAGCCGAACAGGCTCTTGAGCCAGGCAAAGAAGCCTTGCTCGCGTACCACGACGGGGGCGACGGCCGGTGCGGGCGCTGCAGCGGTTGCCGCAGGCTTGGCATCGCGCTGCTGGCCGTTGGCCGGGCGGTTGCGGCTGCCTTCGGGACGGGGCTCGGCGATGGGGGCCGGCATGTCGGGCAGCACGCCCTTGATCATGGGCGTCTGCTTGTTGGTGGGCTCCTGCGAGCGGCGCGTCACCGTGGTTTCCGCGTCCAGCTCCTCGGCCAGCTTGTAGCTGGCTTCCATGCTTTCCAGGCGCACGTCGTCGTGCTTGAGGCGCTCGAGCTTGTAGTGCGGCGTGTCCATGGACTTGTTGGGAACCATGATCACGTTGACGCGCTGCTTGAGTTCGATCTTGGTGATCTCGCCGCGCTTTTCGTTGAGCAGGAAGCTGGCCACTTCCACGGGCACCTGGCAGTGCACGGCGGCCGTGTTGTCCTTCATGGACTCTTCCTGGATGATGCGCAGGATCTGCAGCGCCGAGCTTTCCGTGTCACGCACGTGGCCGGAGCCACCACAGCGCGGGCAGTTGATGTGCGCGCCTTCGGACAGGGCGGGCTTGAGGCGCTGGCGGCTCATCTCCATGAGGCCGAACTTGCTGATGGTGCCGAACTGCACGCGGGCACGGTCCTGGCGCAGCGCGTCGCGCAGGCGGTTCTCGACCTCGCGGCGGTTCTTGCTCTCCTCCATGTCGATGAAGTCGATGACGATCAGGCCGCCCAGGTCACGCAGGCGCATCTGGCGCGCGACTTCGTCGGCGGCTTCCAGGTTGGTGCGTGTGGCGGTTTCCTCGATGTCGCCGCCCTTGATGGCGCGGGCCGAGTTCACGTCGATGGAGACCAGCGCTTCGGTGTGGTCGATGACGATGGCGCCGCCCGAGGGCAGGGTCACGGTGCGTGCGTAGGCCGATTCGATCTGGTGCTCGATCTGGAAGCGGCTGAACAGCGGGGCGTCGTCACGGTAGCGTTTGACGCGGGCGGCATGCTCGGGCATGACGTGCTGCATGAACTGCTGCGCCTGCTCGTAGATGTCGTCGGTGTCGATGAGGATGTCGCCGATGTCGCCGTTGAAGTAGTCGCGGATGGCGCGGATCACCAGGCTCGATTCCTGGTAGATCAGGAAGGCGCCCTTGGCCGACTTGGCGGCGCCATCGATGGCGTTCCACAGCTTGAGCAGGTAGTTCAGGTCCCACTGCAGCTCGGGTGCGGTGCGGCCGATGCCGGCGGTGCGCGCAATGATGGACATGCCCTTGGGGTACTCAAGCTGGTCCATTGCCTCCTTGAGTTCGGCGCGGTCCTCGCCCTCGATGCGGCGCGAGACGCCACCGCCGCGCGGGTTGTTGGGCATCAGCACCACGTAGCGGCCAGCCAGCGAGATGAAGGTGGTCAGGGCCGCGCCCTTGTTGCCGCGCTCTTCCTTCTCGACCTGGACGATCAGTTCCTGGCCTTCGCGGATGACTTCGTTGATGCGGGCCTGGCTGGGGGAGACGCCTTCGGCGAAATACTGCTTGGAGATTTCCTTGAAGGGCAGGAAGCCGTGGCGGTCCTCGCCGTAGTCGACGAAGCAGGCCTCAAGGCTGGGCTCCACGCGCGTGACCACGGCCTTGTAGATGTTGCCCTTGCGCTGCTCGCGCCCTTCGATTTCGATTTCGTAGTCGAGCAGCTTCTGGCCATCGACGATGGCAAGGCGACGTTCTTCCGACTGCGTGGCGTTGATGAGCATCCGTTTCATGATGCGTTTCCTTTATTCGTTTTCTCTGGGGCGCGCCGGAGTGCAGCCTCTGCTGCCAGACCGTCACGCCTTTGACTCGTAATCAAAGACAGGCTCGCGAGGGAGCCGAGATGCCGGACTGACGCGTCGAAACGAAAGGAATCGCCGGATGCCTTGATGCTTGAGACCTGGCTCAAGTCAGCAATGGGGGCAAGGGCAGGGGGACGAGAGCGATGAGAGAGGCACGCCGTCCAGCTTCAAGCGAAGCTGCTGCACGTGCGGGGCAGGCGGGAGGCTTGGGGGCGGCAATGATCCTGGGCGCAGGCGTTTTCCTGCTCCACAGCGTGACCATCCATGCCCAAAAGATCCACATGCTCGCTTTTGATCCGCTGGCAGCGGTGGACGCCGGGTCCGACCCCTTCTGCCAGCTTGAGATTCCGTATCAGTGTTTCAATTCGTCAGCCACAACCGATGCAACGACGAACTTCGCAGGCCATCTTTTCCTGCTGTTTCGCGTGCATGACACCGGATGGCATCGACCTGCCTGTGCGGGGAAATGGTTGTTTGGACTAAACTCCATGAGAATCAACCACTTATAAATAGTTCGGCACAGGTGAAACACATTATAGAGGGCAAACCGGCAGACGACCGTTCCCTGAACGCAGCCACTGCCGCAGTGCGGCTGATCGAAGTCGATGACGATTCGGCCGGACAGCGGTTGGACAACTTTCTCATACGCCATCTCAAGGGCGTTCCCAAGACCCATGTCTATCGCATCATCCGCAGTGGAGAAGTGCGCATCAACAAAGGGCGCGTCAGTGCGGAAACCCGCGTTTCTACCGGCGATATCGTCCGCATACCGCCCGTGCGCATTTCCGAAAAAGTCGCCGAAAAGGCCGAGCGGCCAGCGCCAGCGAGGGATTTCCCCAGTCTGCTGGAAGACGAGCACCTGATCGCCATCGACAAGCCCGCCGGTGTGGCCGTGCATGGCGGCTCGGGTGTGAGTTTTGGTGTCATCGAGCAACTGCGCCAGGCGCGGCCGCAAAGCCGTTTTCTGGAGCTGGTGCATCGGCTCGACCGCGAGACATCCGGCATCTTGCTGGTGGCCAAGAAGCGCTCGGCGCTGACGCATCTGCAGGACCAGTTCCGCGAACGCGAGACCGGCAAGACCTATCTGGCCCTGGTCCAGGGCACCTGGCCGGCCAACCACAAGGTGATTGATCTGCCGCTGCACAAATACCTGCAGGCCGACGGCGAACGCCGCGTGCGGGTGACCACGGCCGATGATCCTGACGGCATGCGCTCCGTCACGCTGGTGCGCGTTCGCAGCACGCTGGCGCCCCAGCCTCTGCTGGGACTGCCGGCCATGAGCCTGCTGGAGGTGACCATCAAGACCGGGCGCACGCACCAGATCCGCGTGCACCTGTCCAGCCAGGGGCACCCGATTGCGGGCGATGACAAATATGGCGACTTCGACCTGAACCGACGCCTGCAGAAACAGGGGCTCAAACGCATGTTCCTGCACGCATGGCGGCTACAGTTCACCCACCCGGCCAGTGGCGAGCGGGTGGAGCTGCGCGCCGAGCTTCCCGAAGAACTGGCCCGTTTCGCCGGCTGACGCTGGCTCCGACTCCTTGTAAATATGACAAATCCTGGTTCTTCCGAGATGCACCGTGCGCGCCGCTTCGATCTCATTGCCTTCGACTGGGATGGGACGCTGTCGGATTCCACCGCGGTGATCGTCAAGTGCATTCAGGCGGCCGTGGCCGATGTGGGGGGCGCGCCTCCCAGCGATGAGGCGGCGTCCTATGTGATCGGCATGGCGCTGATGCCCGCATTGGCGCGTGCAGCTCCCGATGTGCCGCCCGAAAAATACCCCGAGCTGGGCAACCGCTATCGCCACCATTTCATCAAGCACCAGGACGACATCAGCCTGTTCGCCGGCGTGCTGCCCATGCTGGCGGCGCTGCGCGAGCGAGGGCACCTGCTGGCCGTGGCCACGGGCAAGAGCCGCCGTGGTCTGAACGATGCGCTGCAGGACCCGCAGCTGCGCGGCATGTTCGACAGCTCGCGCACGGCGGACGAGACCGCCGGCAAGCCGAATCCGCTGATGCTGCAGGAGCTGATGGCCGAATTTGGTGCGGACCCTTCGCGGGTGCTGATGATCGGCGACACCACGCACGACCTGGAACTGGCCCGCAATGCAGGCTGTGCCAGCGTAGGCGTGGGCTATGGCGCGCATCCCACCGACGGCTTTGGCGTGCTGAAGCCGTTGCATGTGGCGCAGAGTGTTGCGGATTTGCATCAGTGGCTGTTGGCCCATGGCTGAGTCGTCATGCCCGCGTCAGCGCGTGGATTCATGCTCGTGAGGTGTGCCGTTGACCGTTGAACGCATCGTTCTGTGCGCCAGCGATGCCCTGCAGGAAGGGGCGAATGCCGTGCCTTTCGACGTGGTCTACGCGGGTCATGCCTGCCGCGCATTCGCCATCCGCTTCGAGGGACAGGTGCACGCCTATCTGAATCGCTGCACCCATGTGGCCATGGAGATGGACTACCAGCCGGACCGCTTTTTCGATGACACCGGACGCTGGCTGCTGTGCGCAACCCATGGAGCGGCCTACGCGCCCGACAGCGGCGCCTGCGCTGGCGGGCCCTGCCGTGGCGGCCTTGTGAAAATCTCCCTGAGCGAAAGCGCGGGGGTGGTGCACTGGCATACTGCCGATAACCTGAAACCCGTCGAGTTCTGACATGACTTCCCCCATACCTCCGGAAAATCCTGGCTCCGCATCGCACCCATCCCCGGGGGCGGACCTGTGGGCCCGGGCCACGCCCGCCACGGCGGCTGCCGATGCGCGCACGGCGGCATCGAGCGGCTGGGAGCGGGAGGTGCTGGAAAAGCTGGTCTTCGCCACCATCAACGAGCAGCGTGCCTCGCGCCGCTGGCGCCTGTTTGGCCGCCTGCTGTGGACGGCGCTCATCCTCGTGGTGCTGTGGGTGCTGTTTGCCAAGGACACGGCGACCACGACCAGTTCCTCCCCGCACACGGCCGTGGTCGAGGTCAAGGGCGAGATCGCCGCAGGTGCCGACGCCAGCGCGGAATTCGTGGTGGCCGCCATGCGCAGTGCCTTCGAGGATTCGGGCTCGCGCGCCGTGGTGCTGCTGATCAACTCGCCGGGCGGCAGCCCTGTGCAGGCCGGCATCATCAATGACGAAATCGTGCGGCTCAAGGGCAAGTACGACAAGCCCCTGTATGCCGTGGTGGAAGAGACCTGCGCTTCGGCCGCCTACTACATTGCTGCTGCCGCCGATGAGATCTTTGTGGACAAGGCCAGCATCGTGGGCAGCATCGGCGTGCTCATGGATGGCTTTGGCTTCACCGGCGCCATGGAAAAGCTCGGCGTGGAGCGCCGCCTGCTGACGGCTGGCGAGAACAAGGGTTTCCTGGACCCGTTCAGCCCCATGTCCGAAGGGCAGCGCGAACATGCCCACAAGATGCTGGGCCAGATCCACTCGCAGTTCATCAACGTGGTCAAGGCTGGCCGTGGTGACCGCCTGCATGAGACGCCCGAGACTTTCAGCGGCCTGTTCTGGACCGGCCAGCAGGCGGTGGAGATGGGCCTGGCCGACAAGCTGGGCAGTCTTGACTATGTGGCCCGTGAAGTGGTCAAGGCGGAAGAGGTGGTGGATTACACGCGCCGCGACAACGTGGCCGAGCGCCTGGCCAAGCGTTTCGGCGCGGCCTTTGGCGGTGGTGCGGTGCAGGCACTGCGTTCCAGCCTCCCGGCTCTGCGCTGATTCTTGCGGGGTTTCCCGCTCGGCCTGCCAAGACGAAAAAGCCCGCCTTCCTGTCGAAGGCGGGCTTTTTCGCTGGTGGGCGGCTTCAGCGGCCGATGGAGAACACCACCGGCGTGCGGTTGTCCGGCGCGTCCTTGTGCTGGCGCCATTCGCGCACCAGCCGGCTTTCGATGCGGGCGCTTTCCAGCGTCAAGCCGCAGGCCAACGCCAAACGGGTATGGGGTTGCAGCGTCTGCAGCAGGGCTTGCCAAAGCGCGGCGTTGCGGTAGGGCGTCTCGATGAACTGCTGGGTCTGGCCTTGGCGCAATGCCAGGGCTTCAAGCTCCTTGATGCGCTGTACCCGTCCGCCGGCATCCTGGGGCAGGTAGCCCACAAAGGCATAGTTCTGTCCGTTGAGCCCGCTGGCGGCCAGTGCCAGCAGCAGCGATACGGGTCCGATCAGCGGCACGACACGTATGCCCAAATCGTGCGCGGCGCGCACGATGGAGCTGCCGGGGTCGGCCACGGCGGGCATTCCGGCCTCGCTGACCAGTCCCATGTCGTGTCCGGCCAGCAAGGGGGCGAGCAGTGGCTTGGCGTCAAAGACGGCGGCACCCTTGTCGCCATGGTCCCCCTTCTTGTGGGCCTCGCGCGGCAGCTCGGTGATCTGCTGTGTCTGCAAGGGCTGGGCCAGTGCATGCAGCGCGTCGATGCGCTTGAGATAGGCGCGTGTGCTCTTGGCGTTTTCGCAGATCCAGTGGGTCAACCGTGCAGCGGTGCGCAGTGTCCCATCGGGCAGGACCTGCGTCAGCGGCGTTTGCTCATCGCAGCCGAAGTCCAGCGGCGCGGGCACCAGGTAGAGCGTTCCTGTCAGGGGCTTGGTGATGGCATCGCTCATGGCAGCACGGCTCCTGCGGCGCGCAGCAACTGGCATGTGCGGATCAGCGGAAGGCCGATCAGTGCCGTGGGGTCGTCGCTGACGATGGCGTCGAGCAGGGCAATGCCCAGGCCCTCGCTCTTGGCGCTGCCTGCGCAGTCATAAGGCTGCTCGGCGCGCAGGTAGCGCTCGATTTCCGCATCGTTGAGATCGCGAAAGCGCACCTGAACCGTCACCACGTCGGTCTCGGAAAAGCCGGTTTCCTGGCAGACCACGCTCACGGCAGTGTGGAAATTCATCTGGCGCCCGCTCATCTGGCGCAACTGTTCGGTGGCGCGTTCATGGTTGCCGGGCTTGGACAGCGGCAGGCCATCGAGCTCGGGCACCTGGTCGGAGCCGATGACAACGGCGCCGGGGTGCAGCGCAGCCACGGCCTGGGCCTTGGCCAGGGCCAGGCGCAGGGAAAGGGCGTGCGGTGTCTCTCCGGTCAGAGGTGTTTCATCGACTTCCGGGGAGACGGTCTGGAATGGCAGCCGCAGCCGCTCCAGGAGTTCGCGGCGGTAGCGTGAGGTGGAGCCAAGGATCAGGGGACGCGCCAGGCCGGGAGCCTGGGCTAAGGCGGGGTGGGGAGCTTGCATGCCCGGATTCTCTTACACTGCCCGCATGAGCAAGGAATTTTCTGCGGCCCGCCTCGATGTTCGCGCTTTCGCGCAATCGCAGGGCCATCTTCAGGACCAGACAACACTGTCAGTCTTCCCGCGTCTGGCCCAGGATGCGCAGCCGGATGCCGGTGATACGCACGGCCAGGTGCACTGGCAGGCGGACGGCGAGCTGGTCGAGCAGACCGGCGGCCCCGGTCAGGTGTGGCTGCATCTGCAGGCCGATGCCGTCGTGCCCATGGTGTGCCAGCGCTGCCTGGCCCTGGCGCCCATCACCCTGCAGGTTGATCGGTCTTTTCGCTTTGTTGCGGATGAAGCCACAGCCGAGTCCGAGGACGACGAAAGCGATGAGGACCTGCTGGTGCTCAGCCGCGAGTTCAATCTGCTCGAACTCATAGAGGACGAGTTGCTCATGGAACTGCCCGTGGTGCCGCGTCACGATGTCTGCCCCGAGTCTGTGAGCTTGCAGTCCAGCGACGCGGACTTCGAGCAGGCCATCGAGGACAAGCCCAACCCGTTCGCCGTCCTTCGCGGCCTGGATGTGGGCAAATCCGCAGACTGATCGAGATGCCCGGAAAAAAGGTCGAGGCCGGGAAAAGCGATTGCGCTATAATCAAGGGCTTCGCGCGAAACCCCCTCGTGTCTTTAATGGGCTGATCGCGTTTTTTACCAACCCTTTTCAGATACACAGGAGCCATCATGGCTGTTCAGCAGAACAAGAAGTCCCCCTCCAAGCGCGGTATGCACCGTTCGCACAATGCACTGAATGTGCCTGGCATCGCCGTGGAACCCACCACGGGTGAAACCCACCTGCGTCACCACATCAGCCCCAACGGCGTGTACCGCGGCCGTCAAGTGCTGAAGAACAAGTCCGAAGCCTGACCTTCGACCGTTCCCGCAGAGCCCGCGGCTACAGTTTTCGTAGCGCGGGCTTTTGTTTTTTCTGATGGCCGTTCCTATCTTTCCAGGCCTCGCAACAGGCTTGCCAGTCGCTCATGATCACTTTGGCCGTTGACTGCATGGGGGGTGATCACGGCCCCCGCGTCACGCTCGCGGCGTGCCGCCAGTTCCTCGATTCCCATTCCGACGCCCGGCTGCTGCTGGTCGGCCAGCCCGATGCGCTGGCTGGCTTTGCGCATGAGCGCGCCAGCGTGGTGCCGGCCTCGGAAGTCGTCGGCATGGATGACCCGATCGAGGTGGCGCTGCGCAGGAAGAAGGATTCCTCGATGCGCGTCGCCATCCAGCAGGTCAAGGATGGCCAGGCTGCTGCTGCCGTGTCGGCTGGGAATACGGGTGCGCTGATGGCCATCTCGCGCTACCTGCTCAAGACGCTGGATGGCATCGATCGTCCCGCCATCGCTCCCCAGTTGCCCAATGCCAAGGGTGGTGCCACCACGGTGCTGGACCTGGGTGCCAACGTGGATTGCTCGGCTGAGCATCTGCTGCAGTTCGCCGTCATGGGCTCGGCTCTGGTGTCTGCGCTGAACAACGAAGAGGCGCCTTCGGTGGGCCTGCTCAATATCGGCGAAGAGCAGATCAAGGGCAGTGAAGTCATCAAGCGTGCGGGCGAACTGTTGCGCGCGGCAGGCAAGGCCGGTCACCTGAACTTCTACGGAAACGTCGAAGGCAACGATATCTTCAAGGGCACGACCCAGGTCGTGGTCTGCGACGGCTTTGTGGGCAACGTGGCCCTCAAGTCTTCCGAGGGGGTGGCGTCCATGATCTCCAATGCCCTCAAGCAGGAGTTCAAGCGCAACATCTTCACCAAAATGGCTGCAATCGTTGCCTATCCGGTGCTAACTGCGCTGATGAATCGCGTGGACCATCGGCGTCACAACGGTGCGGCGCTGCTGGGCCTTCGTGGGCTGGTGTTCAAAAGCCATGGGTCAGCCGATGCCTTGGCTTTCGAGCACGCGCTGAACCGCGCGTATGATGCGGCCCGCAACAACCTGCTCGACCGTGTCCGTACCCGCATCTCCGCAGTCCTGCCTCTTTTGCTGGCTGCGCAGTCGGAATCGGGACCGTCGGCGCCCTAATACAGATGAGACGCTACGCACGCATCACCGGCACGGGCAGCTACCTGCCACCCCGCCGACTCACCAATCACGATCTGGCAGCCGAACTGGCCCAGCGTGGCATCGAGACCTCGGACGAGTGGATCGTCGAGCGCACCGGCATCCATGCCCGTCACTTTGCCGCGCCCGACGTGGCCAGCAGCGATCTGGCCCTGGAGGCGTCGAAGAGGGCGCTGGAGGCCGCTGGTTGCCAGCCGCAGGACATCGACCTGATCATCGTCGCCACCTCGACGCCCGACATGGTCTTCCCGTCCACGGCCTGCATCCTGCAGAACAAGCTTGGCGCCAATGGCTGCGCGGCCTTTGACGTGCAGGCTGTGTGCAGCGGCTTTGTCTACGCTCTCACGGTGGCCGATGCCATGATCCAGTCCGGCGCCGCAAGCCGCGCGCTGGTGGTGGGTTCCGAAGTCTTCAGCCGCATCCTTGATTTCAACGACCGCACGACCTGCGTGCTGTTCGGCGACGGCGCCGGCGCGGTGGTGCTGGAGGCGTCCGAGCAGCCTGGGATCCTGGCGTCCGACCTGCATGCCGATGGCAAGCATGTCGGCATCCTCTGCGTGCCGGGCAATGTGTCCGGCGGCCAGGTGCTCGGCGATCCGCTGCTGAAGATGGATGGACAGGCCGTGTTCAAGCTGGCGGTCGGCGTGCTGGAAAAGGCCGCCCGCGCTACGCTGGACAAGGCCGGGCTCACCGATGCCGACATCGACTGGCTGATCCCTCACCAGGCCAACATCCGCATCATGCAAAGCACGGCGCGCAAGCTCAAGCTGTCCATGGACAAGGTGGTGGTGACCGTGGACCAGCATGGCAATACCTCGGCCGCCT
Organism: Delftia sp. RIT313; assembly: GCF_000632165.1. Lineage (NCBI taxonomy): Bacteria > Pseudomonadati > Pseudomonadota > Betaproteobacteria > Burkholderiales > Comamonadaceae > Delftia > Delftia sp. RIT313. Next base: position 56,811 of record NZ_JFYT01000038.1, read on the forward strand.
CGATCCCGCTGGCGCTGGACCACGGCGTGCGCAATGGCCAGGTCAAGCCTGGGCAGACCGTGCTGCTGGAAGGCGTGGGCGGTGGCTTCACCTGGGGTGCGGTGCTTCTCAAGATGTGATGCGGGATGCCTGCCTGTCGGCAGGCTCCCATGGCGCGGCTTTTATTTTTGAAAATATGAAGAAGTTTGCATTCGTCTTTCCCGGCCAGGGCTCGCAATCGGTGGGCATGCTCGACGGATGGGGTGACCATCCTGTCGTGGCGCAGACGCTGGCCGAAGCTTCCGAGGCGCTGGGTGAAAACATCGGCCAGCTGATCCAGCAAGGACCGAAGGAAGCCCTGGCGCTCACCACCAACACCCAGCCCGTGATGCTGGTGGCCGGTGTGGCCGCCTGGCGCGTGTGGCAGGCCGAAGGCGGCGCGCTGCCCGATGTCGTGGCAGGCCATTCGCTGGGCGAGTATTCCGCCCTGGTCGCCTCGGGCGTGCTGACGCTGGCCCAGGCTGCCCCGCTGGTGCGCCTGCGTGCTGCAGCCATGCAGGAGGCCGTGCCCGTGGGCACGGGCGCCATGGCGGCCATCCTGGGTCTGGACGCCGACAAGGTGCGCGCAGGCTGCGCCGAGGTCACGGCTGCCCTGGGTGGCGCTGAAGTCGTCGAAGCTGTCAATTTCAACGATCCTTCGCAGACCGTGATCGCCGGCAGCAAGGCTGCTGTCGAAAAGGCCTGCGAAGCCCTCAAGGCCGCAGGCGCCAAGCGTGCCCTGCCGTTGCCCGTGTCGGCGCCGTTCCATTCCAGCCTGATGAAGCCTGCGGCCGAAAAGCTCAAGGCGGCGCTGGCTGCCACGGCGCTGGCTGCGCCGCAGATTCCCGTGCTCAACAACATCGACGTGGCGGTCGAGCAAGACGCCGACGCCATCCGCGATGCGCTGTATCGCCAGGCCTTTGGCCCGGTGCGCTGGGTGGAATGCGTTCAGGCCATGAAGGCGCGCGGCATCGTGCATCTCGTCGAGTGCGGTCCCGGCAAGGTGCTCATGGGCCTGACCAAGCGGATTGACGCGGACCTGACGGCCGCTGCCCTCTATGATCCGGCCACGCTGGCCGACGTGAAAGAATCCCTCGCATGACTGACAACCAGAACAAGCCCCAGGTTGCCCTGGTGACGGGCGCCTCGCGTGGCATTGGTGCTGCCATTGCCCAGGAGCTGGCAGCGCGCGGCTACCGCGTGATCGGCACGGCCACCACCGACGGTGGCGCGGAAAAGATCGGCCAGGCCCTGTCGGCCCATGAGGGCTGCCGCGGCGTGAACCTCAATGTCACGGATGGGGCGGCCGTCGATGCCTTGATCGACAGCATCGTCAAGAATGACGGCGGCCTGCATGTGCTGGTCAACAACGCCGGCATCACACGCGACACCCTGGCCATGCGCATGAAGGACGACGACTGGGATGCGGTGATCGACACCAATCTCAAGGCCGTTTTCCGAGTCAGCCGTACGGCCATTCGGCCCATGATGAAGCAGCGTTTTGGCCGCATCATCAACATCACCAGCGTCGTTGGAGCCTCCGGCAACCCCGGTCAGGCCAACTATGCAGCCGCCAAGGCCGGCGTTGCCGGCATGACGCGTGCGCTGGCCCGTGAACTGGGCAGCCGCGGCATCACGGTCAACTGCGTGGCGCCTGGCTTCATTGCCACCGACATGACGGCGGAGCTGCCCGAAGAGCAGAAGAACGCGCTCAAATCGCAGATCGCCATGGGCGATCTGGGCCAGCCCAGCGATATCGCCCATGCCGTGGCCTACCTCGCATCTGCGGGTGCGGGATACGTCACCGGCCAGGAATTGCACGTCAACGGCGGCATGTACATGTAAGTGCAGCGGCGGCTTCGGGCAGACCCCTGCCAGAAGCCGGCGTTGCTTGCAACAGAAGAGGCCGTTTCCTCGCGACGGCCGGCTGAAGAGGGCCTGAGGCCCGAAGCAGCTAGAATCGCGGGTTCATTCACAACCCCCAGAGGGAAACCATGAGCGATATCGAAGCACGTGTCAAAAAAATCATTGCCGAACAACTCGGCGTTGAAGAGTCTCAAGTCACCAACGAAAAGGCCTTCGTGGCTGATCTGGGTGCTGACTCCCTGGACACGGTGGAGCTGGTGATGGCCCTGGAAGATGAATTCGGCATCGAGATCCCCGACGAAGACGCGGAAAAGATCACGACGGTGCAAAACGCCATCGACTACGCCAACACCCACCAGAAGGCCTGATAGGGCCCTGACCCGAGCGATCAGCAGAAGGTTTTACGCATGAGCCGTCGTCGCGTTGTCGTGACCGGCCTGGGTTGCATCTCCCCCGTGGGTAACACGGTGGGCGACGCCTGGGCCAATCTTTTGGCCGGCCAGTCCGGCATTGACCTCATCACCAAGTTCGATGCCTCGAACTTTGCCTGCAAGATTGCGGGCGAGGTCAAGGGATTCGATGTGGAGTCGTACATGAGCGCCAAGGATGCGCGCTCCATGGACACCTTCATCCATTACGGCATCGCTGCTGCGGCGCAAGCCGTGCAGGACTCAGGTCTGCCCACGGGCGAGGCCTTGTCGGATGATCTGGCCACGCGCATCGGCTGTGTGATCGGTTCGGGCATCGGCGGCTTGCCGCTGATCGAGAACACCCACGCGGAACTGGCTGCGCGCGGACCGCGCCGCATCACGCCGTTCTTCGTGCCTGCCTCCATCATCAACATGGTGGCTGGCCATGTGTCCATGCGCTTCGGCTTCAAGGGGCCGAATCTTGCCGTGGTGACTGCCTGCACGACCGGGCTGCACTGCATAGGCGAGGCGGGACGCATGATCGAATACGGCGATGCCGATGTGGTGGTGGCTGGTGGCACGGAAGCCACGGTCTCCCCCCTGGGCGTCGGCGGCTTTGCCGCCATGCGCGCCCTGTCCACGCGCAATGATGATCCCAAGGCCGCTTCGCGCCCCTGGGACAAGGACCGCGACGGCTTCGTGCTGGGCGAAGGCGCGGGCGTGCTGGTGCTGGAAGAGTACGAGCATGCCAAGGCCCGCGGTGCCAAGATCTACGCCGAACTGTGCGGCTACGGCATGAGTGCCGATGCCGGCCACATGACGGCACCCAACATGGACGGCCCGCGCCGCGCCATGCTGGCAGCTTTGCGAAATGCCGGCATCAATGCCGACCAGATCGACTATCTGAACGCGCACGGCACTTCCACGCCGCTGGGCGACCTCAACGAGACCAACGCCATCAAGGCGGCTCTGGGCGATCACGCCAAGAAAATCGTTGTCAGTTCGACCAAGTCCATGACAGGTCACCTGCTGGGCGGTGCTGGTGGCATCGAGAGCGTCTTCACCGTGCTGGCACTGCACGAGCAAAAGATTCCTCCGACCATCAACCTGGACAACCAGGACCCGGAGTGCGATCTCGACTACTGCGCCAATACGGCGCGGGACGCGACGATCGAGGTGGCGGTGAAGAACAACTTCGGCTTCGGAGGCACCAACGGAACGCTGGTGTTCAAGCGGATCTGAGGCCTGCGCAACGCACATGAAAAGCCCGCCCCGCAAGGGAGCGGGCTTTTTTATTTCGCGCATGTGCCAGGTGAAAGCAGGATAAATGTCGGTCATGCTGCGGTTTTGCGACACTGCAGGCATGCCGTCTCGCCATGCGCCGCCCGCAGTTCGCCATCCGCTGAAGCCATCGCGCACCGTGGCAGTGTGTCTTTGTGCGCTTTGGCTGCTGGCCGCCATGCTTTTGCTGGCATGGGCCTTGAATCTCCAGTCAGGGTGGTGGCCTGCAGCCGTGGCCGTTGCGGTTTGCCTGGTTGCTGCTGCAGGCATGTGGCATGGATGGCACAGCCTGGGTAAAGGTTTCATCGCCTGGGATGGCGTGCAGTGGTCGATCGACGAGGCGGATCCAGGCCAGGCTGCGCAGCCGGTGCTGCTGCAGGTGCGAGCCGATGGTGGATCGTGGTTGTGGGTGCAGGTCCGTCCCCTGGGTTCCATGGTGCCGGCGGGGCCCTTGCGTTGGCGCAGCTCCCGCTGGCTTCTCCTGTTGTGCAGGCAGAGTCCGGAAACCTGGGGTGATTTGCGGCGTGCTGTATATTCCCCGGCCAGACCTACAGAACGGGCGCAATGACTGCGCCAGGGCCGCCGTGGCCCGTCTTCACCGATTTCATGACGCCTCCCGAATTCCCGCCTTCTTCTGCCGATAGCGACCTGGCTCTGGTCGAGCGCACCAACGCAGGAGACATGCGGGCCTTCGAGCTACTGGTCATCAAGTACCAGCGCCGCATCGAGCGCCTCATCGGCCGCATGGTGCGCGACGTGGACCTGGTGCCGGACATTGCGCAGGAAACCTTCATCCGCGCCTATCGTGCCCTGCACCAGTTTAGGGGCGATGCCCAGTTCTATACCTGGCTGTACCGCATTGCCGTGAATACTGCCAAGAAGGCGCTGCTGGACATGAAGCGCTCGCCGCTGATCACCGAAAGCGCGTTACACAACGGGGATGACGATGATGAAACTTCCCGGGTCAGCCAGGAACTAACCACCGAAGAAACGCCCGAAACGATCCTGGCAGCCCAGGAAATTGCCCAGGCAGTCAACGCCGCCATGGAGGCTTTGCCCGAGGATCTCCGACAGGCTGTCACGTTGCGGGAAATCGAAGGCCTGAGCTACGAGGAAATCTCGAACGCCATGGGTTGCCCCATCGGCACCGTGCGCTCACGGATTTTTCGCGCACGGGAAGCGATTTCAGCCAGGGTCAAGCCTTTGCTGGAGCGCCAGTCGGGCAAGCGTTGGTAGGCGTGACGGGGTTGTGGCCGCCGGGTGGTGCATTTTTTGGGTACAGGGTCTCAAAGCAGACAAGCAGGTGATTGATCATGAATGACGATCTGACGAAGCGCGAACAATTGTCGGCATTGGCTGATGGTGAACTCTCTGCCGCAGAGTTGCAGGCCGTGCTGGCCTATGCGGAAAGCGACGCAGGCCAGCAGGAGTGGCGCATGTACCACCTCGTGGGCGATGTGCTGCGTTCCCCGGAATTGGCCCATCACAGCCGGCATGATGTGCTCTCCGGAATCCGCGCCCAACTGGCCAACGAGCCTCGCCGTCCGCTGGTTTCCGTGGCCACCGAAGAGCTGGCGCAAATTGCGCATCCGGCGCAGGACCGGGCCGTGATCAATGGAGCGCCGCTGCGCGATGCGGCCAATGCCTCGGTATTCCGCTGGAAGATGGCGGCGGGCTTTGCCTCCGTGGCGGCCGTGGCTGCCATTGGCTGGAGCGTGATGCTGGGCGCGCCTGCCGGTCCCGGCGCGGCGCCGGGCCGCGCCCTGGCGGCCCTTGAGACAGGTGCTCCGTCGGCGCCGGTTGCGGTGGCTGGCAATGCCCAGGACTTCCCGCTTGGCGATACGGCCCAGTCTTCCTCGGTCGTGGCGGTGGCCGGACCCTACGGGCAGAGCGTGATGCTGCGTGATCCGCGCCTGGATGCGCTGCTGGCCTCCCATCCGCAATACAGTGGGCCGGCCACGTTGCAGATGCCTGCCAGCTTCTTGCGCAACGCCAACTTCGCCTCGGCACCGCGCGCCAACCAGCGCTGAATCTCACAGGAGAGCATTGCTCTCCTGCCTTCTTTTGCACCCGCGTCCAGCCTTTCGGCATTGAAGTGGACGCGGGTGCAGTCATTTGTGCTCCATGCACGGCGGCTTGTGCCCCATGCATGCTGCCGATTCGGGAACTAACCGCGTCTTTCAGGCTTCTGAGCCATCGTCTGGCCGATGCTCGCCAGGACTGCGCCAGAATGTGACGTTCGTCCGAAAGCAAGTCGGCTGCCATGTGTCCGAACAAACCGCCTGGGCGCGATGGCGTCGGGGCAACGTAATGATTGAGATGGAAAGGATGACCATGACCACTGTTCGATGGAAGACGCTGCAGTCCTGCACACTGGCCGGCGTTCTGGCGCTGGCCGCAGGCAGCGCAGGAATGCTGGTGCCGGTGAGTGCCGCCCATGCGCAAAGTGGCGCCGTGGTGCGGGGGCTGCCGGACTTCACCGATCTGGTCGAGCAGGTCGGGCCGTCCGTGGTCAACATCCGCACGTTGGAGAAGGTGTCCGCCAACTCCGCCGAGGCGCTGGGCATGGACGAGGACATGCTCGAATTCTTCCGCCGCTTTGGCCTGCCCGTGCCCAATGTGCCGCGCCAGCGCCCACAGCCGCGTTCACAGCCTGACGAGGAGCAGCCGCGCGGCGTGGGCTCCGGCTTCATCCTGACGGCCGATGGCTTTGTGATGACCAATGCCCACGTGGTCGAAGGAGCTGACGAGGTGATCGTCACGCTGACCGACAAGCGTGAGTTCAAGGCCAAGATCGTGGGCAGCGACAAGCGCACCGACGTGGCCGTGGTCAAGATCGACGCCACAGGGCTGCCGGCCGTGAAGATCGGCGATGTGAACCGCCTCAAGGTCGGCGAGTGGGTGATGGCCATCGGCTCGCCCTTCGGCCTCGACAACTCCGTCACGGCGGGCATCGTCAGTGCCAAGCAGCGCGATACGGGCGACTATCTGCCGTTCATCCAGACCGATGTGGCCATCAACCCCGGCAACTCGGGCGGCCCGTTGCTGAACATGCGCGGCGAGGTCGTGGGCATCAACAGCCAGATCTATTCGCGCTCCGGCGGCTTCATGGGTATCAGCTTCGCGATTCCGATCGATGAGGCCGTGCGTGTCAGCGACCAGCTGCGCGCCACTGGCAAGGTCACGCGGGGCCGCATTGGCGTGCAGATCGGTCCGGTCACCAAGGACATTGCCGAATCCATTGGCCTGGGCAAGGCGCAGGGCGCACTGGTCTCGGCCGTCGAGCCGGATTCGCCTGCTGCCAAGGCGGGCGTCGAGGCCGGTGACGTGATCATCAAGTTCGACGGCAAGGCCATCGACAAGGTGGCCGACCTGCCGCGCCTGGTGGGCAATACCAAGCCCGGCACACGCAGCACCATCACCGTCTTCCGTCGCGGCGCAGCCAAGGATCTGACCATGGTGATCGCCGAGGTCGAGCCCGACGGCGCGGCTCCGCAGGCCAAGGCCACCGGCAAGGGCAGCACCCTGGTTTCCCAGCCGCTGGGCCTGACGCTGGCCGAGCTCACGGATGCCCAGAAGAAGGAGCTGGGCATCAAGGGCGGCGTGCGCGTGACGGCGGCCGTCGAGGCTGCGGCACGTGCGGGCCTGCGCGAAGGCGACGTGATCCTGCAGCTGGCCAATGTCGAGATCACGGGGCTTAAGAGCTTCGAGGCCACGCTGGCCAAGGTGGACAAGAGCAAGCCGGTGAACCTGCTGGTGCGCCGTGGGGAATGGGCACAGTACGTGCTGATCCGTCCGGCGCGCTGAGGCCGCAGGGGAGGGCGGTTTTCCGGATCCTGGGGAATACCCTCGGAATCCTGACCCGGAGCCGCCCATGCCCCTTGGGGCATTGGGTAAAATGCCCCACCAAAGCGTGACGGCTCAAGGCGTCAGAAACCTGTTTTCAAAGGGGATTGTTGCGGTGCAAAAGCACCGCACTATCCGGTGATCGACGGGCGAGAAATGGCTCGGCGGTTCTGTTGATAAACTGTTGATAAATAATTGTGACAGATCAAGCCCGGACCTTTGCAGGCCTTGTCAGGGCTTGGTTTTCAGCCCGTTTTGCCTACAATAAAGTCCCAACTATCGCAGTTGCCAGAGATTGTTGGTTCGGGGCGCGTCGTTCATGGACGCGCCCTTTTTTCTTGCGCGCCGGCCCTGTCGTTTTCCACTTTCACTAGCAGTCCTTCCCGTTGATGAACCACATCAGAAATTTTTCCATCATTGCGCACATCGACCATGGCAAGTCGACGCTGGCTGACCGCCTCATCCAGCGTTGCGGAGGCTTGGCTGACCGTGACATGGAAGCCCAGGTGCTGGACTCGATGGATATCGAGAAAGAGCGCGGCATCACCATCAAGGCGCAGACCGCAGCCCTGCAGTACAAGGCCAAGGATGGCCAGGTCTACAACCTCAACCTCATCGACACGCCCGGCCACGTTGACTTCTCTTATGAAGTCTCGCGTTCGCTGTCGGCCTGCGAGGGAGCGCTGCTGGTGGTGGACGCCTCGCAGGGCGTCGAGGCGCAGACCGTGGCCAACTGCTACACCGCGCTGGAACTCGGCGTGGAAGTGACGGCTGTTCTCAACAAGATGGATCTGCCCCAGGCCGATCCCGAAAATGCCAGGGCCGAGATCGAGGATGTCATCGGCATCGATGCCAGCGACGCCATTCCCTGCTCGGCCAAGACCGGCATGGGCATCGAGGAGATCCTGGAGGCGGTGGTCGCCAAGGTGCCGCCGCCAAAGGGCGATCCCAATGGCCAACTGCGCGCCATGATCATCGACAGCTGGTTCGACACTTATGTCGGCGTCGTGATGCTGGTGCGCGTGGTCGATGGTGAACTCAAGCGTGGCGAGCGCTTCAAGATGATGGCCTCGGGCGCTGCCTATGAAGCCAACAACCTGGGCGTGTTCACCCCGGCCGACGTGCCGCGTGACGTGCTGCGCGCCGGCGAGGTGGGCTACATCATTGCCGGCATCAAGGAGCTCAAGGCAGCCAAGGTGGGCGACACCATCACGCTGGAAAAGAAGCTTCCCAACAATCTGGGTCCTGCCACCGAGGCCCTGCCCGGCTTCAAGGAAATCAAGCCCCAGGTGTTCGCGGGTCTGTACCCCACCGAAGCCAGCGAGTACGACCAGCTGCGCGATGCGCTGGAGAAGCTGCAGCTCAACGATTCGTCCCTGCAGTTCGAGCCTGAAGTCTCGCAGGCGCTGGGCTTCGGCTTTCGCTGCGGCTTCCTGGGCCTGCTGCACATGGAAATCGTGCAGGAGCGCCTGGAGCGCGAATTCGACCAGGACCTGATCACCACCGCGCCCAGCGTGGTCTACGAAGTGGTCAAGGGCGATGGCGAGGTCATCCAGGTCGAGAACCCGTCCAAGATGCCCGATGCCGGCCGTATCGAGGAGGTGCGCGAGCCCATCGTCACCGTCCACCTGTACATGCCCCAGGACTATGTGGGCCCGGTGATGACGCTGGCCAACCAGAAGCGCGGCGTGCAGATCAACATGCAATACCACGGCCGCCAGGTGATGCTCACCTATGAGATGCCGCTGGGCGAAATCGTGCTGGACTTCTTCGACAAGCTCAAGTCGGTCTCGCGCGGCTACGCCTCCATGGACTATGAGTTCAAGGAGTACCGCGCCTCCGACGTGGTGAAGGTGGACATCCTGCTCAACGGCGAGAAGGTCGATGCGCTGTCCATCATCGTGCACCGCTCCCAGGCCACGTACCGCGGCCGGGCCGTGGTGGCCAAGATGCGCGAGATCATCAGCCGCCAGATGTTCGATGTGGCCATCCAGGCCGCCATCGGCGCCAACATCATTGCGCGGGAAACCGTCAAGGCCATGCGCAAGAACGTGCTGGCCAAGTGCTACGGCGGCGACATCACCCGCAAGCGCAAGCTGCTGGAAAAGCAAAAGGCCGGCAAGAAGCGCATGAAGCAGATCGGATCGGTGGAAGTGCCCCAGGAGGCCTTCCTGGCCATCCTGCAAGTGGAGGATTGATGCAAGCCATGCAATGGATTACGGCCGTCGTACTCGCGGCCTTCGTGGGCTATATCGGTGCCTGGTACACAGGCTTCATCGAGGGCAACTTCGCGCTGCTGCTGTTCCTGGCCACCGTGGTCACGGGCCTGTACTGGGTGGCCGAGCGGCTGTACTTCCTGCCGCGCCGCCGCCGCGCTGCCGTGGCCATCGAGGAGGCTGCCGTGGCACGCCGCGCAGAACTCGACCGCATGGGCATCGCCAAGACCGACATCGAGGTGTCGGAAGAGGCCAAGGGCCGCATCCTCATGCAGCCCTGGTGGCTGGACTGGACGGCAGGCCTGTTCCCGGTGATCGCGATCGTCTTCGTGCTGCGCTCGTTCCTGTTCGAGCCATTCAAGATCCCGTCTGGCTCCATGATCCCCACGCTGCTCGTGGGCGACCTGATCCTGGTGAACAAGTTCACCTATGGCGTGCGCCTGCCGGTGATCAACACCAAGATCACGCAGGGAACGCCGCTGCAGCGTGGCGATGTGGTGGTGTTCCGCTACCCGCCCCAGCCCAGCCTGGACTACATCAAGCGGGTGGTGGGCCTGCCGGGCGACGAGATCGCCTACCTGAACAAGCGGCTGACGATCAATGGCAAGGAAGTCCCGGTCAATGCACTGCCCGACTTCTTCGACAAGGATGCGATGCGCTACTTCAAGCAGTACGAGGAGTCGCTGGGCGACAAGCCGCACCGCATGATCGTGAACCAGGACGTGCCGGCCTTCATCCAGGGCGCCAGCGGCTTCGAGTTCCGCGAGAACTGCCGCTACAGCGTCGAAGGCATCACCTGCAAGGTGCCGGAGGGCCAGTACTTCATGATGGGCGACAACCGCGACAACTCGCTGGATTCCCGCTACTGGGGCTTTGTGCCCGACAAGAACATCGTGGGCCGGGCTTTCTTTGTCTGGATGAACTTCGGGGATTTCAAGCGCATCGGCAGCTTCCATTGATCAGGTGCATGCCTGAGGACCGGATCGGACCGGGCATGCGCGAGGGATTCGCATCGGAGGAGGAAAAAGCATGTTGACATCGAACAACCGGCGTTCGCGCCAGCGCGGCCTGTCCTTTCTGGGACTGGTGTTTGTGGTTGCCCTGGGCGTGGGCGTGGTGGCCGTGGGCGCACAATCCGTGCCTGTCTTCCTGGAGTACCAGGCCATCGTCAAGGCTGCCAACAAGGCGGCCAGCGAAGGCAATTCCGTGGCTGAAGTGAGGGCCAGTTTTGAGCGTTCCTCCGCCATCGATGACTTCACTTCAGTGAAGCCGGCTGACCTCGAAGTGACCAAAATCAACGACCGTGTGGTCGTTGGGTTCGAGTACTCACGCGAGATACACCTCGTGGGCCCCGCCTACCTGACCTATCGTTTTAAGAAGTAGACCCAATAGGTGCCTCCCTTACTGAATGCGCTGCAGCTGAGGCTGCAGCATCAATTTGCCGAGCCTGCATTGCTGCAGCGTGCTGTCACGCACCGCAGCTTCTCGGCAGACAACAACGAGCGCCTGGAATTCCTCGGTGACTCGGTGCTGAACCTTGCCATTTCCAGCCTGCTCTACCAGCGGCTCAGTTCCATGCCCGAGGGCGATCTGTCCCGCGTGCGCGCCAACCTGGTCAAGGAAGGCACGCTGCACCAGATCGCGCTGAGGCTGCAGTTGCCCGATCTGCTGCGCCTGGGCGAGGGTGAATCCAAGTCGGGCGGCAAGCAACGCCCCTCCATCCTGGCCGATGCGGTCGAGGCCCTGATCGGCGCGGTCTATCTGGATGCCGGCTACGCGGCGGGCGAGAAGGTGGTACACCATCTTTTCGAGGGCGTGGACATCAATCCCCACATGCGCGCAGCCGAAAAGGATGCGAAGACGGCCCTGCAGGAATGGTTGCAGGGACGGCGCATGAAGCTGCCGCAGTACGAGGTGGTCGCCACCACGGGAGCCGCCCACCGCCAGACCTTTGAAGTGGCCTGCGCGATTGCAGAGCTGCAATTGCAGGCCCGGGGAACGGGTGCCTCGCGCAGAGCCGCAGAGCAGACGGCTGCCACAGCCATGCTGGAACTATTGAAAGCAAGACACGCATGAACCAAGACAAACCTCCGGCGCCGGCACAGACCGCCGCCGAACTCGATGCCCTGCTGGCTGCGGCCAAGCCCGGCGCCGGCGCAGCACGCACGGCATCCGCCCCTGATGAAGCCCTGGCACCCGAGGTGCCGAGGGGCCCGCAGCGCTGCGGCCTGATCGCCATCGTCGGCAAGCCCAATGTGGGCAAGTCCACGCTGATGAATGCGCTGGTGGGCCAGAAGATCAGCATCACCTCGCGCAAGGCGCAGACCACGCGCCACCGCATCACGGGCATTCGCTCGCGTGCCGCGACGCAGTTCATCTTCGTCGATACACCGGGCTTCCAGACCAAGCACAGTACGGCGCTGAACAAGTCGCTCAACAAGACCGTGATGGGCGCCATCGGCGACGTGGACCTGATCCTGTTCGTCGTGGAAGCCGGCCAGTTCACGCTGGCCGATGCCAAGGTGCTGTCGCTGTTCAAGCCCGGCATTCCCACGCTGCTGATCGCCAACAAGCTCGATACCGTGGGCCGCCGTGCCGAGATCGCCCCCTGGCTCAAGAGCATGCAGGAGCGCCATCCGTTTGCCGAGTTCGTGCCCATGTCGGCCAAGAGCAAGGGCGACATCGAGCGCCTGTTCGGCATCTGCGAGAAGTACCTGCCCGAGCAGGACTGGATGTATGCGCCCGACGAGCTGACCGACCGCAGCGAGAAGTTCCTCGCCTCGGAAACCGTGCGCGAGAAGCTGTTCCGCTTCACGGGCGACGAGCTGCCCTACACCTCCACGGTGGTCATCGACAAGTTCGAGGAAGAGGCCAGCAAGCAGCACAAGCGCTTCATCCGCGTGGCGGCCACCATCGTGGTCGAGCGCGACGGACACAAGGCCATGATCATCGGAGAGAAGGGCGAGCGCCTCAAGCGCATCAGCACCGAGGCCCGCCAGGAGCTGGAAAAGCTCATGGATGCCAAGGTCTTCCTCGAAGTCTGGGTCAAGGTGCGCTCGGGCTGGGCCGACGACGAGGCCCGCGTGCGCTCCTTCGGCTACGAGTGAGAAACCTCCCCGCAAGGCCCTCTGTCCATGGCTAGCGCCAAGCGTGTCTCGGATGAGCCGGCCTATGTGCTGCACAGCTATGACTGGAGCGAGTCCAGCCTGATCCTCGAGGTCTTCACGCGGCACCGGGGCCGCGTGGCGCTGGCGGCCAAGGGCGTCAAGCGCCCGACCTCGAACTTTCGCCCCGTGCTGCTGCCGCTGCAGCCGCTGAGCCTGAGCTACAGCCTGGGCGGCGAGGGCAATGCCGAGATCCACACCCTCAAGGGCGCCGAGTGGGTGGGCGGGCATGTCATGCCCCAGGGCGACGCCCTAATGTCGGGCCTGTACCTCAACGAGCTGCTGATGCGCCTGCTGGCGCGAGACGATCCCTATGCGGCGCTGTTCGACATCTATGCCGGCGTGGTGCGCGTGCTGGCGGGCCAGCATGGCGATGCCATCGAGCCCGTGCTGCGCACCTTCGAGCTGCTGCTGCTGCGCGAACTGGGCCATCTGCCCGCCTTGAATGAGGAAAGCGCCACGCTGGCGCCGCTGGCCGAAGGCCGCCGCTATGCGCTGGTGGCCGAAGGCGGCCTGCGCCCGGCGCTGCAGGGCGAGCGCGCCGTGCTGGGCGCTGCGCAATGGCAGGCCATTGAAAGCGCGCTGCAGGCCCGGCAGGCCTTCAATGCCACGCTGCATGTGGTGGCCCAACCTGAGCAGGCGCTGGCCCTCAAGCCCCAACTGAGGGCCCTGCTGCAATACCATTGCGGCAGTCCCATGCTGCGCACCCGCCAGCTGATGATGGATCTGCAATCGCTATGAATCTTTCCCACGCTTCGCAGCGCACGGCGCTGTCGGTCAATGTCAACAAGGTTGCGCTGCTGCGCAACACGCGCCACCTGGGCATTCCCAGCGTGACGCGCGCCGCGCGCATCTGCCTGGAGGCCGGTGCCCAGGGCATCACCATCCATCCGCGTCCCGACCAGCGCCATATCCGCAGCGAGGATGTCTATGAACTGCAGGCGCTGATGACACAGTGGCCGCAGGCGGAGTTCAACATCGAGGGCAACCCGACGCAGAACCTCATGGACTTCATCCGCGACACGCGCCCGCACCAGGCCACCTTCGTGCCCGACAGCGAGGACCAGTTCACCAGCGACCATGGCTGGAACTTCCCGCAGGACGCCGAGCGCCTGAAGCCGCTGATTGCCGAATGCCGCCAACTCGGCGTGCGCGTCAGCCTGTTCATGGACCCAGTGCCCGCCCAGATGGCCGCTGCGCGCGCCGTGGGCGCCGACCGGGTCGAGCTGTATACCGAACCCTACGCAGCTGCCTGGGGCACGGCAGACCAGGAAGCGCAACTGCAGGCCTATGCGGCGGCGGCCCAGGCGGCTTTGGATGCCGGGCTGGGCATCAATGCCGGCCACGACCTCAGCCGTGACAACCTGGCCGCCTTCGTGGCGCGCGTGCCGGGCCTGCTCGAAGTCTCCATCGGCCATGCGCTGATCGCCGACGCGCTGGAGCTGGGCTACGCCGAAACCGTGCGCGCCTACCAGCAGTGCATAGACCAGGGCATGGCGGCGCGCGCCTGAAGCTTTCGCGGAGCGAATCCATGATCTACGGCATCGGTACCGACATCTGCGACGTGCGCCGCATCCGCGCCAGCCTGGAGCGCCATGGCGACCGTTTCGCCGAGAAGGTGCTGGCCGAGGGCGAGCTGGCCACCTGGCGTGCCCGCCGCGCGCGCTGGCCTGAGCGCGGCATCCGCTTCGTGGCCACGCGCTTTTCCGCCAAGGAGGCCTTTTCCAAGGCCATAGGCATGGGCATGGTCATGCCCATGACCTGGCGCAGTTGCGAGGTCATCAAACTGCCCAGTGGCCAGCCTGCCATCGTGCTGCACGGCGCGCTCAAGGAATGGTTCGAGGCGCGCAACCTGCAGGTGCACCTGTCCGTGACCGACGAGAGCGACTACGCGGCCAGCTTCTGCGTGGTCGAGCGCCGCGCCTGATACCCGGCCAGCGTGACGCTGGCTTTTTTGACTCCACAGGATTCATAGGAATTCCCGGCATGACCGAGCACGCACCCCTCATCATCGACATCGCCGGCAAGGCACTCACCGATGTGGACCGCCAGCGCCTGGCGCATCCGCTGGTCGGCGGCATCATCCTCTTTGCCCGCAACTGGGAAAGCCGCGAGCAGCTGGTGCAGCTGTGCGCCGATATCAAGGCGGTCAAGCCCGATTTGCTGATCTGCGTGGACCATGAGGGCGGGCGCGTGCAGCGTTTTCGCGCTGACGGCTTCACGCACCTGCCGCCCATGCGCGCCTTCGGCCAGATGTGGATGGACGACGGCAAGGGCAGCAAGCACCGTGAAGGCAGCGGCGCCCTGGCCGCCATGAATGCCGCCACGGCGGCCGGCTACGTGCTGGGCACCGAGCTGCGTGCCTGCGGCGTGGATTTCAGCTTCACCCCGGTGCTGGACCTTGACTACGGTGCCAGCAGCGTCATCGGCGACCGCAGCTTCCACCGCGACCCGCGCGTGGTGGCCGCGCTGGCCCGCAGCCTCATGCACGGCCTGCTGCAGGCCGGCATGGGCAACTGCGGCAAGCACTTTCCCGGCCACGGCTTCGTCAAGGCCGATTCGCATGTGGACATTCCGGTCGATGGCCGCAGCCTCACCGCCATCCTGGGCGAGGACGCCGCGCCCTATCCCTGGTTGTCCAGCGTGCTCACGGCCGTGATGCCGGCCCATGTGATCTACCCCAAGGTGGACAAGCGCCCGGCCGGCTTTTCTGCCAAGTGGCTCAAGGACATCCTGCGCAGCCGCCTGCGCTACGACGGCGCCATTTTCAGCGACGACCTGAGCATGGAGGGCGCGCGCCGCATCGACGGCGAGCTCATCGGCTATACCGACGCGGCGCTGGCCGCGCTGGAGGCGGGCTGCGACATGGTGCTGCTGTGCAACCAGAGCCTGGGCTTGGGCGAGCATGTGGACGAGCTGCTGGCCGGCATGGAGGCCGCGCAGCGCAGCGGCCGCTGGCAGCCCGATGCCGACAGCGAATCGCGCCGCGTGGCCCTGCTGCCGGAGACCGTGCCCCAGCCCTGGGACGACCTCATGCGCCAGCCTGCCTATCTGCAGGCGCTGGACCTGCTGCCTTGATGGATTGATGGACGCCGCCGCTGGCCGCTCCGAGGGCCAAGGCGGGCTTTGCAAAGGCATGTGCGTGTCGTAACGGGCGCGTCGGCCGGTGTTTCACAGGAGAGTTTTCCCATGCGCGTTGGCGTGCTGACCGGAGGTGGCGACTGCCCCGGCCTGAATGCGGTGATCCGTGCTGTCACCAAGTCCCTGATCAACCACGGCCAGTGCGAGGTGCTGGGCATTGCCGACGGCTTCGAGGGCCTGATGCTCGACCCGCCCGGCGTCAAGCCGCTGGGCTGGGACGAGGTCTCGGGCATCCTGCATGTGGGCGGCACCATACTGGGCACCAGCAACAGCGCCAACCCCCTGCGCGATGCGGCCACGCTGGAGCATGTGGGCCGCAATGTCCGGGCGCTGGGCCTGGACGTGGTGGTGGCCATCGGCGGCGACGGCACCATGAGCCTGGCGCATGGCCTGGCCGAACAGGTGGGGCTGACCTGCGTGGGCGTGCCCAAGACCATCGACAACGACATTGCCAATTGCGAGCGCAGCTTTGGCTTCGACACCGCCGTGGCAACGGCCACCGAGGCGCTGCGCCGCATCGAGAGCACGGCCAACAGCCACCACCGCGTGATGATCGTCGAGACCATGGGGCGCCATGCCGGATGGCTGGCGCTGGAGGCCGGCATTGCCGGTGCGGCCGACGTCATCCTGCTGCCCGAGATCGATTACGACCTGCAGGCCATCGTCGATTTCTGCCGGGGCCGCGAGCAGCGCCAGCGCTACACCATCATCTGCATCGGCGAGGGCGCCAAGGAAAGCGGCGCCAGCCTCACGGTGCGCGAGCGCATCGAGCAAAGCCCCGACCCGGTCCGCCTGGGCGGTGTCGGCCATGTGCTGCGCGAGCGCCTGCAGCCCCACCTCAGGAGCGAGGTGCGCACCACGGTCCTCGGCCATGTACAGCGTGGCGGCGACCCCACGCCCTTTGACCGCGTGCTGGCCACGCAGTACGGCCACCATGCGGCGCAACTGGTGCTGTCGGGGCGCTTCGGCCGCATGGTCACGCTGCAGGGTGGCGAGATCGGCAGCGTGGAAATCTCACGCGTGGCCAACACCCAGCGCACCGTGCCCCTGGACCACGGCCTGCTCACCATGGCGCGCGACATAGGCATTTGCCTGGGCGAGCCAGGCAAGCAGGATGTGCGGCCGGCCGCAGCCGGCAGCCACTGAGCCCGCCATGCGGCAGCAGGGACGTCTCACCGGCTGGAAGGACGAGCAGGGCTTCGGCTTCATCGAACCCGATGGAGGCGGCGCGCAGGTCTTTGTCCATATCAAGTCCTTCACCGATCGCCGCCGCAGGCCCGAGGGCGGAGAGCGTGTCAGCTACGTGCCCAGCCGCAACGCCCAGGGGAAATGGCGCGCGCAGGATGTGGCCTTCATTGACGAACCAAGGACCGGCCGCCCGCAGCCTGCGCGGCGAAGCCGTGCCGGCATGTCTTCGCGGTCTCTGCCGCCTGTGCGAGGCCCGGTGGCGGTGGGCCTGGCCGCTGCCTTCTTCTGCGTGCTGCTGGCTGTTGCCTGGAGCGGCCGCATGCCCTGGATACTGGTCGGCCTGTATGCGGCGGCAAGCTTTGTGACCTTCATGGTCTATGGATTCGACAAGTCCGCCGCCAGGAACGACCGCTGGCGCACCAGCGAAAGCCGTCTGCACCTGCTGGCACTGCTGTGCGGCTGGCCCGGCGCGCTGCTCGCGCAGGGGCTGCTGCGGCACAAGTCCAGCAAGGCCTCGTTCCAGTTGGTGTTCTGGATCACCGTGGTGCTCAACTGCGGCCTGCTGGCATGGCTGCTGTCATCGGCAGGTGCGCCGCTGCGGGCGCTGGCGCCCGGCATCTTCTGAAAATTGAAGGAACTGGCGATGACCCATGCCGGACCATGGCCCGAAATGCCCACCGCAAACGATGCATCGCTGCAGACCTGGCAGGCGTCTTGGGAGAGCGCCTGGTCCGCACTGGGTGCCAGCGCTCCGCCGCCTGTGCTGGCCGAGCTGCTGCAAAGCTACAGCGAGCCCCAGCGCCACTACCACACGCTGCAGCATCTGGGCGAGGCCATGGGCCTGCTGCAACCGGCGCTGGGCCTGGCCGAGCACCCCGGCGAGGTGGCACTGGCGCTGTGGTTCCATGACGCTGTCTACCAAACACAAGCCAAGGACAACGAGGCGCGCAGCGCCGACTGGGCCGCCGCCGTGCTGCGTGAGCAGGGTCTGCCTGCCGATGTGGCCGGGCGCGTGCACGGCCTGATCATGGCGACCTGCCACGCTGCACAGCCATCCGGAATCGACGCCCAACTGCTGGTGGATGCCGACCTGGGCATTCTCGCGGCCGACCCCCTGCGGTTTGCCGAATACGAGCTGCAGGTGCGGGCCGAGTACGAATGGGTGCCCTTGCCGCTGTACCGCGCCAAGCGCCGCGAGGTGCTGCAGGGCTTCATGCAGCGCGAGGTCATCTACTGCACCGACTGGTTCCGGCAACGGCTGGAGGCGCGGGCGCGGCGCAACCTCGCGCAGGCGCTGGGTTTGTAGGCGGCGCCTGCGTCGGCGTCCTATGATCGGGGGCTGCTGCGGGCCGTGCAGGCCTGCCTCCCTCTCTTTCTTATCTTGCCCAGGCTCTGCCTGGCTCACCGGACGCGCAGATGACCACCCTTGGAACCCCTTACTCCCCCCATGCCACCAAAGTCATGCTGCTGGGCAGCGGCGAACTCGGCAAGGAAGTGCTGATCGCGCTGCAGCGCCTGGGCGTGGAGACGATCGCCGTGGACCGCTACGAGAACGCGCCCGGCCAGCAGGTGGCCCACCACGCGCGCACCATCACCATGAGCGATCCGGCCCAGCTCAAGGCCTTGATCGAGGCCGAGAAGCCCGACCTGGTCGTGCCCGAGATCGAGGCCATTGCCACGTCCATGCTCGAAGAGCTGGAAGCAGCCGGCGTGGTCACCGTGATCCCCACGGCCCGCGCCGCGCGCCTGACCATGGACCGCGAAGGCATTCGCCGCCTGGCCGCCGAGGCGCTGGGCCTGGCCACCAGTCCTTACCGCTTCTGTGATTCGCAGCAGGAGCTGCAGGCCGCCATCGACGGCACGGATGGCCAGCCCGCCATCGGCTTCCCTTGCGTGGTCAAGCCCGTGATGAGCAGCTCGGGCAAGGGCCAGAGCAAGCTGGACGGCCCGGACGACGTGGCCAAGGCCTGGGACTACGCCATGGCCGGCGGCCGCGTGAGCCATGGCCGTGTGATCGTCGAAGGCTTCATCGACTTCGACTACGAGATCACCCAGCTCACGGTGCGCGCCAAGGGCGCGGACGGCCAGGTGCAGACGCATTTCTGCGATCCGATCGGCCACATCCAGCAGTCCGGTGACTATGTGGAAAGCTGGCAGCCTCATCCCATGCACCCGGCGGCGCTGCAGAAGTCGCGCGACATCGCCAAGGCGGTGACCGATGACCTGGGCGGCCTGGGCCTGTTTGGCGTGGAGCTGTTCGTCAAGGGCGAGCAGGTCTGGTTCAGCGAAGTCTCGCCGCGCCCGCACGACACGGGGCTGGTCACGCTGGCCACGCAGTGGCAAAGCGAGTTCGAGCTGCATGCGCGCGCCATTCTGGGCCTGCCCGTGGATGCCTCGCTGCGCAACCCCGGAGCCAGCGCCGTGATCTATGGCGGGCAGGATGCCGAAGGCCTGGTGTTCGACGGCGTGGACGAGGCCCTGGCCGTGCCGGGCACGGACCTGCGCCTGTTCGGCAAGCCTGAGAGCTTCGTCAAGCGCCGCATGGGCGTGGCCCTGGCGCGCGCCCAGGATGTCGAGCAGGCGCGCACCAACGCCAAGCTGGCCGCCAGCAAGGTCAAGCCGCGCAAGCCCTGAGGCGCTGCTGAACGACAAAGCCGCCGTCCCTGCACCGGGCGGCGGCTTTTTTCGTGGGAAGGTGAGCTTAGTTGGTCGTGTGCATGGGCGGCTGCGAGGGCTGGGCATCATGCGGCGTGGTCAGGCGGATGGCGCGCTCCTCCTCGCCATGGCTGGCATGCTCGCCATCCACACCCAGACCACCCTTCCAGCGCCGGACCACGCGCTGGAAGATCAGCGAGTTGGGGATCTGCAGCAGGTTGGGTGAGCCATCGGGCGCATGGGCGTCCTGCAAGGTGGTGTAGAGCATGTTGATGTCGATCACGCGGCCCTTGGCGCCGGGCTTTTCAGCCGTGTCCAGCACCTCGATGTAGTCACCCAGGCGAAAGGGCCCGACGATGACGATGAGCAGGGCGCAGAACAGGTTGGACAGCACGCTCCAGGCCGCGAAGAAGGCCACGGCGCCCACGGTGGCAAAGCCGGTGAAGGCCGTCCACAGCACGGTGGCCGAGACGCCCAGGCGCTCCAGTACCAGCGGCACGGTGGCAGCAATGAGAATCCAGCGGAACACGCCGCGCAGCGGCACCAGCAGCTCCGGCGGCAGGCCGTAGTGCCGGCCTGCGCGTGCGATCAGCCGGCGAACCAGGCGATTGAGCAGCCAGGCCGCACCGATGATCAGCAGGATCTGGGCACCGGGGATGATGAACTCCAGCCAATCCTGCATCCAGGTGGGCAGGTGCGCTTGAAAACGACGCATAACTTCAAACATTCAGGAAACAGGAATCCGCTTTCGGGACCCGGATGCGCAGCTCGCGCGCGCCCGGCGTTGAGCTGCGATCGTAAGCGCAGGCGCAAGGCCCGGCAGTCAGGTGCGGCGCTGCTCCACCGTGTCCATCTGCATCTCGAAGCTGAAGAAGCGGTCGCGTCCCTGCGCCTTGGCCGCGTACAGAGCTTGGTCGGCGCGCATGAGCATGGCTTCGGCGCTGGTGTATTCGTCGGGAATGCAGGTGGTGATGCCGCCCGACAGCGTGAGACCCGATTCATGGGGCGAATCGGGGTGGCGTATGCGCAGCACGCGCAGCATCTGGCCTACGGCGCGCGCAAACGTCATGGCGCCCGAGCGTGGCGTGCGCGGCAGGATGAGCGCGAATTCCTCGCCGCCATAGCGGGCCGCCACGTCACGGGGGCGTACGCAGACCTCGCGCAGCAGGCGTCCGATCTGTTTCAGGCATTCATCGCCATGCACGTGGCCATAGGTGTCGTTGTAGCGCTTGAAATGGTCCAGGTCGCAGAGCATCAGCGTCAGCGGCTGGCCTTCGCGCCGGGCCGAGGCGATCTCTGCATGCAGGATGCGGTCGAAGCCTCGGCGGTTGACCAGGCCCGTGAGCTGGTCGAGCTCGACCATTTCGTTGAGCTTCTGGTTGGCCTCGTGCAGCTCGGCCGACAGCGATACCAGGCGCCTGCGCATGTCCAGCAGGCGGCGCATGGCGCGCAGCTTGGCCACGAGCACGATGGGCTTGACGGGCTTGACCAGGTAGTCGTCGCCTCCGGCCTCGATGCCGCGCCACACATCCAGGTCATTGTCCAGGCCGGACAGGAAGATGACGGGCGTCCACTCGCCGGGCTCGGCCTCGCGCAGCTGGCGGGCGACCCAGTAGCCATCCTCGCCGGGCAGGCGGATGTCCAGCAGCACCAGGTCGGGGCGCTGCTCGCGGAACAGGACCAGGGCGCTGGGGCCATCGGCAGCCTCCAGCACGCGGGTCACGCCCGCGTGCAGCAGCTCGCTGACCAGGCTGGTGCGCACCGAGGCCTGGTCTTCCACGACCAGCACGCAAAAGGGCGCGGACTCGTCCGTCGGCTTGGCGAAGCGTGCTCCGCTGGGCTCGATGGCGGGAGAGTCGGCGCTGTCGGTGGGCAGGGGAGGTGGGGCGGGGGGCATGGCCTTCATGGTTGCGAAACCAGGAATGGATCAAGGGGCCGCGCAGTGCGCGGCGGGGGATGGCGCCAGTGTAAGTCGGGTGTCGCGTCCGTGTGCGATTGTGTGCAACGGGGCTTTTGCTAGGCCAGCGGCAGATCCGTGCGGGAGCGGCTGGCCTCGTCATGCCACTGCACAAAGGCGTCGGCAGCCGGGCAGATGCGCGGGTTGCCCAGTTGCTGCAGCAGCCTGCAGGCAGCAAAGCCCTGGGCTTTGCTGTCATAGGCAAGTGCCCACTGGCGGCGCTCCTCCTGCCGGTCTTCGGGAACGGGCCAGCTGCGCAGCGAGGTGGATAGGCCGGTCAGGCCCATGCGCCAGGGCTTGCCGGAGACACGTGCGCGAAAGCATTGCTGGCGCTCGCACAGCAGGGCATAGAGCGGGTCCACCTGCAGGGCATCGAACAGCCGCCCGACGGCCGGATCGTCCGATGCGAAATCGGCATGCGTGACGATGACGCGCAGGCCCTTGGGTGTTTCGTAGACGCGCAGTCCCCAGTCGGGGTGGCTTTGGTGGAAGGTCTGGACGCGCTCCATGGCGCGCGTGGCCGGCGAGTCCGTGGCCGCACGCTGGCGCGCCTGGCGTGCTTCCCACCAGCGCTGTACGCGCCGCATGGCCAGGAACAGCAGCAGCACGACCAGTGCCGTAGCCACCATCCGCGAATTGTTCTTGTGCGGTGCCAGCCGGGCCAGCCAGATGGCGACCGAAGCCAACAACAGCAGGGTCACGACGGGAAAGCGCACGGCGCTGGGCGGCTCGGGCAGGTCGATATCGGCGATGGCCACGCGCTCGGTGTTCAGGCAGTGGGCGCCGTAGCTGTTGCGCGTCATCACCGTGCCGTCGCGGCGCTGCAGGACTTCTTCGCGGATGGGGGTGGTGAAGCCGTCGAGCGCGTACTCGTTCTTCCATTCCATGCGGGGCTCGCCCTTTGGAAGCGCCGCATTGCGGGCGGCTTCCAGGGCCTGGCCAGCACGCTCCTGTGCGTGGGCCTGGGCGGCTTCCTGGCTGGTGTCGGACCATCCCCAGCGCTGGACGGTGATGCCGTGGGTGGGGCGGCTTTCATGCCGCAGGCGCGCCTGCGCCCAGTAGGTGGGGATGTGCATGGCGAGCCAGTATAGGGAAAAGCCGCCTGGCTCCCAAGGGAACGCAGGCGGCTTCAGTTGGCAACGCGCGCAGGCGCTGGATGCCGTTGGTTTTACTGTTCGCGGCGCAGGGCGGGGAACAGGATCACGTCGCGAATGCTGGCGCTGTCGGTCAGCAGCATCATCAGGCGGTCGATGCCGATGCCGCAGCCGCCCGTGGGGGGCATGCCGTACTCGAGGGCACGCACGAAGTCGTGGTCGAAGTACATGGCTTCGTCGTCGCCACCGTCCTTGGCCTGGACCTGGGCATTGAAGCGCGCGGCCTGGTCCTCGGCGTCGTTGAGCTCGGAGAAACCGTTGCCGAATTCGCGACCCGTGATGTACAGCTCGAAGCGCTCGGTGACCTCGGGGCGCTCGTCATTGGCGCGCGCCAGCGGCGAGATCTCGGTGGGGTGCTCCATGATGAAGGTGGGCTGCCAGAGCTTTTCTTCCACCACTTCCTCGAAGTACAGCACCTGCAGGCTGGCCAGGGTGCGTGCGGACAGGCGGTCCTTTTCTTCCGTCATGCCCAGCTTGCGCAGCGCATTGGTCAGCCATTCGCGGTCGGCCACCTTGTCGCCCGCCTCGGTGAACTTGACGATGGCCTCGGGAATGGTCAGGCGCTGGAAGGGCTGGGACAGGTCCACGGGCTTGCCGCCGTAGGTCAGCTGCAGCGTGCCCACGGCCTTTTGCGCGGCGTCGCGCACCAGCGCCTCGGTGTAGTCCATCAGGTCGCGGTAGTTCCAGTAGGCCGCGTAGAACTCCATCATGGTGAACTCGGGGTTGTGGCGAACCGAGATGCCTTCGTTGCGGAAGTTGCGGTTGATCTCGAACACGCGCTCGAAGCCGCCGACCACCAGGCGCTTGAGGTACAGCTCGGGCGCGATGCGCAGGTACATCTCCTGGTCCAGCGCGTTGTGGTGGGTGACGAAGGGCTTGGCGTTGGCGCCGCCGGGAATGGGGTGCAGCATGGGCGTCTCCACTTCCAGGAAGCCGTGCTCCACCATGAATTCGCGAATGCCCGAGACGGCCTTGCTGCGTGCGATGAAGCGGCGGCGGGCCTGCTCGTCCATCATCAGGTCCACATAGCGCTGGCGCACCTTCTGCTCCAGGTCGGCCATGCCGTGGAACTTGTCGGGCATGGGGCGCAGGCTCTTGGTGAGCAGGCGCAGCGTCTGCACCTTGACCGACAGCTCGCCGGTCTTGGTCTTCATCAGCGTGCCCTCGGCTCCCAGGATGTCGCCCAGGTCCCAGCGCTTGAAGGCCGCATAGACCTCCTCGCCCACGGTGTCGCGCGTGATGTACAGCTGGATGCGGCCGTGCGTGGGGCCCAGCGATCCGTCCTGGATGGTGGCAAAGCTGGCCTTGCCCATGACGCGCTTGAGCATCATGCGGCCGCCCAGGCTGACCTGCACGGCTTCGGCGTCCAACTGCTCGGCGCTCTTGTCGGCATGGGCCTGCTGCAGCGCCTCGGCGCGGTCGGCGGGCTTGAAGTCGTTGGGGAAGGCCACGCCGCCCTGTTCACGGACCTGCTCGCGCAGGGCCTTGAGTTTTTCGCGGCGCTCGGCGATGAGTTGGTTTTCGTCCTGGGGAGCGGTCTGGTCCGCTGCGGATGGGGTGTTGTGTTCGGTCATGACAATGAGCGCCAGCGCAAAACGCCGAGGGGCCGGAAAAAAGCCGGAGGAAAAAAAGCGGGAAAAGCCGAAAAAAGCCAGGCGCAAAGGGCTGAGGGGTACAGCGGCGGCAGCAAATGCCACCGGCAAGCCCCGCAGCTGGCGGGCTGAATCCGCGATTTTAAGTTTTTTGGCGCGCTTTCGGTGCGCGGTGCTGCCAATGTGCCGGAGGCCGCTGCGGTATGACGCCGCAGTCCTGCCAATTCGTCAGTGCCCGGCGGACGGGGAGCCGGGTGCCGGGCCCTGGGCATGGCCTATGCCGCTGCGCTCCAGCACATCGGCCACGAGCTCCAGCCGCACCAGCGGGCTGTCCAGCGCCATCAGTTGCTGTTTGATGGAGACCGGCATGGGCAGCAGCTCGGTCCAGCGGTTGGCCACCCAGCCGCAGTCGCCCATCTGTTCGGCGCTGGGCAATCGGGCATGGTCGGCGTCGGTGGAGCGCGCGTGCAGCTGCATCAGCACCTGGGCCAGGGCCTGGGCGGTGGCGAGCAGGTGGCCGGGGATGGGCACAGCGGCATCGGCAGGCAGCATCTGCACATCGGCCACCCACAGGCCGTGGGGCAGCTGGCGGTGCTCCTGCATGCGAAAGCGCTGCGTGCCTTCGCACTGCAGGTGCAGCAGGCCGGGCTGGGGCTGCTGCAACTGGACGATGCGGGCCAGCGTGCCCACGGCGTGCAATTGCTCGGCGGCCGCGCCAGCCTTGCGCACTTCGCTGCCGGCCTGCAGCGCCACCACGCCGAAGGGAGCGCCCGTGCGCTCGCACTTGCGGATCATGTCCAGGTAGCGGACTTCAAAGACGCGAAGGCTCAGCAGGCCTTGGGGAAAGAGGACGCTGCCCAGGGGGAACAGCGGCAGGGAGTGCAGTGCGGTAGGGGCGGTCATGTGATGGGCGGGATGCGGCAGCTATCATCCCATGCTGTGCCAAGGCCGGATGGCCATGGTCCGATCTTCCTCCCGCAGTCCTACAACGCCATGCTTTTTCAGATCGTTTCCTTTTTGCTCGACGTGGTCGTTGGCCTGTTGACCGGCGTCTGCCTGTTGCGGATGTACATGCAGGCCCAGCGCGTGCCCTTCGGCAACCCCGTGGGGCAGCTGGTGTTTGCGCTGTCCGACTGGATCGTGATGCCGCTGCGCCGCATCATCAAGCCGGCCGGGCGCTGGGACATGTCCAGCCTGATCGCCGCCTTCCTGCTGCAGATGCTGCAGTTCGTGCTGCTGTGGCTGTTGATGGGTGGGCAGTCCACCGTGGTTGCCCTGCCCTGGCTGGCGCTGTGCGGCCTGGCGCGCGTGGCGCTGTCGGGCATGGTGGGCGTGCTGCTGATCTATGCCATCTTGTCGTGGGTGCAGCCGCAGTCGCCGATGTATGGCGTGCTTCAGCGCCTGTCCGAGCCCATGCTGCGGCCCATCCGCCGTGTTGTTCCGCTGATCGGCGGTATCGATCTGTCGGCACTGGTGGCTCTGGTGCTGCTGCAGATCGCGCTGATGGTGCTGGGGTATATCCAGGGATCGGGCCTGATGCTGCTGGCCTGATTTCCCTGGTTTCCTGGACGTGAAAAAGCCGCCGCAGGCATCAACCTGCGGCGGCTTTTTTTGTGTCTGCGCGAGGCTTTACTGGACCGCGTCGGCCGGCAGGCGCTGCAGCATGGCAAGCGATGCGGCAATGCGGTCGCGCAGCTCGCGGCGGTCCACGATCATGTCCACGGCGCCCTTGTCCTGCAGGAACTCGGCGCGCTGGAAGCCTTCGGGCAGCTTCACGCGCACGGTGGTCTCGATCACGCGCGGGCCGGCGAAGCCGACCAGGGTCTTGGGCTCGGCAATGACGATATCGCCCACGAAGGCGAAGCTGGCGGAGACGCCACCGAAGGTGGGATCGGTCAGCACCGAGATGTAGGGCAGGCCCTTCTTGGCCAGGCGCGTGAGCGCTGCATTGGCCTTAGCCATCTGCATCAGGCTCAGCAGGCCTTCCTGCATGCGCGCACCGCCCGTGGCGGTGAAGCAGATGAAGGGGACCTTCTGCTCGATGGCGGTCTCGACACCGCGCACGAAGCGCTCGCCGACCACGGAGCCCATGGAGCCGCCCATGAACTCGAACTCGAAGCAGGCTGCGACCACGTTGACGCTCTTGATGGCGCCGCCCATGACGACCAGGGCATCGGTCTCGCCGGTGTTCTCCAGCGCTTCCTTGAGGCGCTCGGGGTACTTGCGGCTGTCCTTGAACTTCAGGGCGTCGACGGGGATGACTTCCTGGCCGATTTCATAGCGGCCTTCGGCATCGAGGAAATGGTTCAGGCGGGCGCGGGCGCCGATGCGGTGATGGTGGCTGCAGCTGGGGCAGACGTTCTGGTTTTTCTCCAGATCGGCCTTGTAGAGCACGGTCTCGCAGCTCGGGCACTTGATCCACAGACCCTCGGGGATCTGCTGGTGGCGATCCGTGGGGTTGGTTTGCTGGATTTTGGCAGGCAGGAGTTTTTCAAGCCAGGACATGGTGTTTCCTTTTCAGGCGCAGGGCATGCGGCACCGGGCCGCATGCAAGGGCTGCATTATGCGACCTACGCGTCGAGTGCCTTGCGCACGCCGCGCAGGAAGTCGATGGTCAGGGGGACGATCTTTTCGTGGGGCTGGCCGTCCAGCATCTCGATGATGCGGCTGCCGATGACCACGGCGTCAGCCACGCGGGATATGGCCTGGGCCGTGGCCGCGTCGCGGATGCCGAAGCCCACGCCCACGGGAATGCTCACATGCTCGCGGATGCGCGGCAGCATGGCTTCCACGGCCGCCGTGTCGAGCGTGCCTGCTCCGGTCACGCCCTTGAGCGAGACGTAGTAGACATAGCCGCTGGCCACGCGCGCCACCTGCTGCATGCGCTCGGTGGTGGAGGTGGGCGCCAGCAGGAAGATGAGGTCCATGTCGCGCGCACGCAGTTGCGCGGCGAATGCCTCGCACTCCTCGGGCGGGTAGTCCACGATGAGCAGGCCATCGACGCCGGCCTCGGCCGCATCGTCCACGAAGCGGTCATTGCCGTGGATCTGGTCGTAGCGCTCCACCGGGTTGGCGTAGCCCATCAGCACCACGGGCGTGGTCTGGTTCTTCTGGCGGAACTCGCGCACATAGGCCAGCACCTGCACCAGGCCCACGCCATTGGCGATGGCGCGGTCGCCTGCCTTCTGGATGGTGGGGCCGTCGGCCATGGGGTCCGAGAAGGGCACGCCCAGCTCGATCACGTCGGCGCCGGCCTCCACCATGCCGTGCATCAGCGACGGCGTAATGGCCGCGAACGGGAAGCCTGCGGTGATGTACGGGATCAGGGCCTTGCGGCCTTCTTCCTGGAGTTTGGCGAAAGTCGTGGTGATGCGGCTCATTGAGCTGCTCCTCCCTTGACCGTGAGCCCGCGCATGGAGGGACGGTCGTAGTAATCGGCGCCCGAGAGGTCGGCCACGGTGCCGATGTCCTTGTCGCCGCGACCGGACAGGTTCACGAGGATGGACTGGTCGGCGCGCATGGTCTTGGCCAGTTGCATGGCGTAGGCCACGGCATGGCTGGACTCCAGGGCGGGAATGATGCCTTCGGTGCGGCACAGGTAGTGGAAGGCGTCCAGCGCCTCCTGGTCGGTGATGCCCACGTACTGGGCCCGGCCCAGTTCCTGCAGCCAGGCGTGCTCGGGGCCGACGCCGGGGTAGTCGAGGCCGGCGCTGATGCTGTGCGTCTCGGTGATCTGGCCGTTCTCGTCCTGCAGGATGAAGGTGCGGTTGCCGTGCAGCACGCCGCTGCTGCCGCGCTGCAGCGAGGCCGAGTGCTTGCCGCTGTCCAGGCCTTCGCCGGCCGCCTCCACGCCGATCAGGCGCGTGTTCTCGAACGGGATGTAGGGGTGGAAGATGCCCATGGCATTGCTGCCGCCGCCCACGCAGGCGACCACGGCATCAGGCTGGCGGTCGGCGCCCAGGAATTCGGGCATCTGCGTCAGGCATTCCTCGCCGATGACCTTCTGGAAGTCGCGCACCATCGCCGGGTAGGGATGGGGGCCGGCCACGGTGCCGATGATGTAGAAGGTGTTGTCCACGTTGGCCACCCAGTCGCGCATGGCCTCGTTGAGCGCGTCCTTGAGCGTGCGGCTGCCCGACTCCACCGGCACCACGGTGGCGCCCAGCAGGCGCATGCGGTAGACGTTGGGGCTTTGGCGCTTCACGTCCTCGGCACCCATGTAGACGATGCATTCGAGGCCGTAGCGTGCGCAGATGGTGGCCGTGGCCACGCCGTGCTGGCCCGCGCCGGTCTCGGCAATGATGCGGGGCTTGCCCATGCGCCGGGCGAGCATGGCCTGGCCGATCACGTTGTTGATCTTGTGCGCGCCCGTGTGGTTGAGGTCTTCGCGCTTGAGGTAGATCTGCGCGCCGCCCATCTCGCGCGACATGCGTGCCGCGTGGTAGACGGGCGAGGGACGGCCGACGAAGTGGGCCAGCTCGGACTGGAATTCGGCAACGAATTCCGGGTCGTTCTGGTACTTGGCGTAGGCGTCGCGCAGCTCGGTCAGAGCGTGTGTCAGGGTTTCGCTGGCAAAGCTGCCGCCGAAGCGACCGAAGTGGCCGGATGCGTCAGGGTACTGGTATTCGAACATGGCTTGTCTGCAAAAGTTGGTCATCGGCCGCGCGCACGGCGGCGATGAATCGGTGTATCTTGCCGGCGTCCTTGATGCCCCTGAGGGGCTTGCCGTCGGGACCATCGGCCTCGACGCCGGAACTGACATCAACGGCCAGCGAGAGTCCTCGCGGGCGCACTTGCAAGATGCCATCGGTCACGTTTGCAGGCGTGAGTCCACCAGACAAAACGAGGTGAGAGGCGACGTTTGGTGGAAGGAGTGACCAATTGAATGCTTTTCCGCCACCACCATAGCCGTCGACATGGGCGTCGAGCAGTATGGCCTGGGCTTTCGAGTAACGCTGGGCATATTCTACGAGGTCGAAGCGCGCGGCGTCGGGACCAAGGGGAATGCGTGCGGCGCGCAGGAAGGCGCGGGTGCCGCCCGATGTGGCGGCAAGGCAGTCCTCGGGGGACTCGTCGCCGTGGAACTGCACGCAGGCGCCCGGGATGGCGGCGCAGGCAACCATCACGTTGGCGGCGCTTTCATTGACGAACAGCAGCACCGGGGTCACGAAGGGCGGCAGGCGCCGCGCCAGTTCTGCAGCGCGCTGCACCGTCACGGCGCGCGGACTGGGGGCGTAGAGCACAAAACCCACGGCATCGGTGCCCGCAGCCACGGCGGCGTCCACGTCCTGTTCGCGGGTGAGTCCGCAGATCTTGATTCGAGTGCGCTGCATGGGGACTGAAGAATGGGGGAGGGCTTGTCCGTTCACGGGAGCCAATCATAGGCCGGGCTGCGCGAAGGAAGGCCCCATGAAGGATCGTATACGGGGCCCAGAAAGTACAGGCCGTCGGGCGAGAAGGTGGGCGCGGCGGCATCGCGGGAACGGGCGTCCAGTACCTGCTGCATCCACTGCGGCGCATACGCGCCCTGGCCGATGGCGATCAGGCAGCCCATGATGTTGCGCACCATGTGGTGGAGGAAGGCGCTGCCTTCGAACTCGAAGCGCCAGTAGCAGCATTCCATGGCCGCGTCGCCGGGCCGCATGGAGCTGGCTGCGGCCATCTGGGCGCCATCGCCTGCCATGCGGCGGGTGATGGATAGGCGGTGCAGCGTCTTGACGGGGGACTTGGCCTGGCAGCCCGATGCGCGGAACGAGCTGAAGTCGTGCTCGCCCAGCAGGTGCTGGGCGGCGGCCTGCATGGCATCACCATCGAGCGCATGGAACACCCAGCCCACGCGCCCGGCCTCCACGCTGGGGCGCACGGGCGATTGCAGCAGCACATAGGCATAGCGCCTTGCCGTGGCACAGGCGCGCGAATGGAAGGCATCGGGCACGGGCTGGGCCCATTGCACGGCAATGTCCGGCGGCAGGAAGGTGTTGGTGCCACGGACCCAGGAGAACGGGGCCCTGTCCAGCGGCGTGTCGAAGTGGACGACCTGCATGAGGCCGTGCACGCCGGCATCGGTGCGGCCCGCGCAGAGGGTGTGCACCTCCTGAGCGGCAAAGCGGCCCAGGGCCGCTTCGAGATGGTCTTGAATGGTGTTGCCAGACAGCTGGCTTTGCCAGCCGCTGTAGCGCTGGCCGTTGTAGGCGACGCCGAGGGCTACGCGCATTGCGAGGCCTCCGGCATGGGTTGGGTGTGCATCAAGTTGTCAGTTTTCCATGGCGGCTTGCACCACCCTGTCACGCGAAACCGGTGCGGCGCCTGGGCAGGCGCCGCCGGGCTTCAATCTATCTCGGCCAGCAGGCGCTGGGCCTTGGCCTTGAGATCGCCGTGGGCCTCGGCGATCACTTCCTCGATCAGTGTACGGGCTCCGTCACTGTCGCCGATGGCGTTGAATTCCTGGGCCAGTGCGAGCTTGGTGGCCAGCGGGTCTTCAGGGGCCGAGGGCGGGGTTGCCACGGCAGGGGTGTCGTTGCCCAGGTCCAGGGACAGGCTGCCCAAGTCGAATTCCAGCGACTCGGCCGGTTCGGGCTTGGCCTTGGCCGCCGTCTCCAGCACGCCGCCTGCCTGGGGCGTTGCCGGCGTTGGGGCGGGTGCCTCCGTGCTCAGGCCTTCCAGGTTGAACTCCATGGCGTCCAGCGACAGCAGCTCGGTCTTGGCATGGCTGTCGTCCGTGGTGGAGCTGGTCAGGGGCGAGGGCTCGGTGGCCGGGAAGCTGTCGGCCGCCTGCGTGCCGGGCATGTCCAGCGACAGCATCTCGGTCGGCTGCATGCCGTCCATGGCATTGCTGTGGTTCAGGGCGTCCGTCAGCGAGGCGTGGGCCGTGGGCTGGAAGCCGGGCATGTCCAGCGATGCAACGGGTGGCTCGACGTGGGGCTCGATGCGAGGTGTGTCGTCCTTTGCGGAGGGCGTGGCTTCCAGCGGCGCGCGCAGCGTGGGCTCCAGCGCTGCGAAGTCCTGTTCGCTGGGCATGGGGGCCGGTGCGGGCAGGGGGCTGGCGTGCTGCGCGGGCAGGCTGGCATCGGCCAGGCCGCCGGGCAGGTCCATGTTGAGGTCCATGTCCAGGTCCATGGGCAGGGTGGCAGGGCCTTCGCGGTGCGCATCCATGTCCAGGGGGCGGCTGGCCAGCGAGGCGGCAGCCAGTCCGGCAGCAGCCACTGCGGCGCCACCGGCAACGGCGGCACCAGACAGGGGGGGGGCGCCTGCAGGCTGGTAGAGGGCGTTTTCCGGGTCCAGGATGCGGCCCTGGTCGGCCAGGCGCTGCCAGTCCACGCCCTTGCCCTGGGTCAGGCCATGCAGGGTCTGCGCGACGGCCTCGAAGGCCTTGCGGTCATGGCGCTTGGCGTAGATGTCGGCCAGCTTCTGGTGCAGTGCGGTGCGGTTGGGGTCGGTGCGCAGCGCTTCCTTGAGGATTTCCTCTGCCTGCAGGTCGCGGCCATAGGCCAGGTAGACGTCGGCCTCGGCCACGGGGTCCACATCGCCCGCATCAAGCTGGCTGGGCGAGTAATGCATGGAGGTGCCGGACAGCTGGCTCGATGTGCCGGTGTCCACGCGTTGGCCGCCGCTGGCGCCAAAGAAGGAGTCGGCTGCCAGCTGGCTGTCGCCAAAGGCGCTTTCGCTGGAGGCGGCAGCGGCGCGGCGGCGCTGCATGACGCGGTAGCCGCCATAGCCCAGCAGCAGGGCCAGCAGGGCAGCACCGGCCAGCGGGATGGTGGGGTCTTCCAGCAGCGTATCGATGAAGCTGGGCTCGGCGATCGGCGCGACGGGGGCGGGTGCCGGCTTGGGCTTGGGCGGCTCGGCCGGAGCGGGCGCGGCTTCTGCTGCGGGCGCTGCCGAGCCGGCTGCATTGGCTGCGGCGTCTGGAGCAGCGGTGGGCGCAGCGGCCGCAGCAGCTGCATCGGCAGGCGCTGCCGGGGCCGCGGGAGTTGTCTGGGGTGCTGCAGCTTCAGGCGCTGCAGGCACGGTCGGCGCGCCCGGCACAGCGACGCCGTTTGCCGTGCCGCTGGCTGCCGAGGCAGGTGCTGCTGCACCACCTTCGGCCGGCTTGGTGGCGGCGGCGATCTGGCTCAGCTCGGACATGTTGCGCTGCAGCTCGGCCGTGCGCGATGCCTGGTCGTCCGACTGCTTTTGCTTGGCCAGGCGCTCGTCGGCCTCCACGCCCTTGACGGCGCCCTTGGACAGGGTGAGCTTGTCGGGTGCTGCGGTGGACGGCTTGCGGTCTTCGACCTGGGCCTGGACGCTGCCCGATGCTTCACGATTGGCCGATGCCACGGGCGCGGCCGGCGCGGCGCTGGCCAGCTGGCGGCGGAACTGGTTGAAATCGCGGGACTGGGCTGCAACGATCTGGCGCGCTTCGCGCGGCGAGGTGGCCTGGGCCGTGGCTTCGTCCGGCACGGTGAGCACGGCACCGGAGCGCATGCGGTTCACATTGCCGTTGATGAAGACCTTGGGATTGGTGCGCAGCATGGCCACCAGCATCTGGTCCAGCGAAACGCCGGCTGGCAGGTGGGCGGCGGCGATGCGGCCTGCCGTGTCCCCGGTCTTGATGCGGACTTCGGAGGCCTCGGACGGCGCGGGAGCCGCTGCTGCGCGCTCGCGGGCTGTCGGGGCGGCACGGCGCGCTGCTGCTGGCGCGGGGCGGCTTTCCTCGGTGTTGCCTGCAGCGGCTTGCGATGCAGCTTGCGATGGGGCTTGCGAGGGGGTGGGGGCTGCTG
>NZ_JFYT01000039.1:0-85172 GCF_000632165.1 Delftia sp. RIT313
TGTACGTGTCAAGGACATGGGTAACAACTCAGCTCACAGACATGGGTAACACCTCAAGCTCACATAGTCCTTCTGGGGTCCTCGCACATCCTCTTCGTTGAAGCAGCCCAGTCGCACCGGCCCCAGATACACATCCCACTGGCCAGCGGCCACCTCCTGCATCCCGATCCACTGCCCCGCCAGCAGGTAGCCGATGTAGACCCGCAGCGCTCGCCAGTAAATCAGGCCGTTGTGGCTGACTCGAACTCGTTCCCAATGCTTCGGGTACTGCAGCTCGGGTAGCTTTGAGGGGTATGGCCTGGCCGAGTCGCTGTAGTGCTGGGCCGGCATGCTTTGCTGCAAGGCCTCATGCGGGCGCTGCTGGTTGTAGTGCTCCACAAAGGCATCGAGCTGCATCTGCAATGCCGCTTTGTCCGCCGCAGGCTCTTTGCCCAGGGCATGCTTGAGCGTGCGGTGCATCCGCTCGTGGCGACCGTTTTGCTGTGGCTTGCCCCTCTCGATGCGCTCCGGCCTGATGCCCAGCCTTATCCACCATATCGCCAGGCGTGACAGGCCCGCCACGCCAGTAGTCGCGAACGGCGGACCGTTGTCACTGCGTATGCGCTCGGGCAGTCCGTATTGCCGAAACACCTGTTCAAAGCTGCGTTTGGCATCCTCGTAGTTGGGGCTGTCGTAGACATGCACGGCCAGCAAATAGCGGCTGGCGTGGTCCATGATGGTCAATGGATAGCACCAGTGACCATCGGCTGTCTTGAACTGGCCTTTGTAGTCTGCACTCCACACCCCATTGGGCTGCTTGCTCGTTCGCAAGGGCTGGGCCGTAGGCACCGAGCGTCTGCGTACACGCCTGCTGCAAACAAGCCCCTCAGCCTTCAGCACGTTGTAGATGGTGGTTTTGCTGGGTGTCTCCTGTGGGCCCCAACGCTGCAGGAGCAAAGCGTGCAGCTTCTTGGGCCCCATCTGTGACCTTTGCTGCGTGCGCAGCTCAATGATGGCCCGGCGCTGTGCATAGCTGATCGCCTGATTGTTCCCGTGGGGCCTGCGACTGCGTTCTTGCAATCCATCCATGCCCAGTTGGCGGTAACGCTCAACCCACTTGTAGGCCGTCTTGCGGCTGATGCCGTAGCGCCTGCACAGCTCGCTCAGCGGCACGCCACTGCGCAGATGGTCGGCTATGAAGAGCAGTTTCTCGTCCATGGGTGCGCACTCCTTCCAGGGCATGGTGATCGCTCCTTGGCTGCTGTTGGCTACAGCTGCCAAGCTTGGATCTGTTACCCATGTCCTTGTACTGATGTGTCACCTATGAGTGTGAGTCGTACCCCCTCGATCGATGAGATGGATTTTCTTGCGATTGCAGAAAATCCTTTTCCTGCGAGCGCAAGAGGTGGCGCTGCCGCCCGGCAAGCCAGGTGAGGCCGTGACGCCATGAGGCCGTTAACCCCCCGTTAATTCCCCGCTGCCAGCATCCACGACCTGTCAGCCTGCATGGCTGAAACTCCCTTCCATGCATCTCCGGTCATCCCCTCTTCCTTCGTCCTTCCTGCCCTTGCTTGCTGGCCTGCTGCTGGCGCCTTCGCCTGTTCTTGCCGGACCGGCCGAGCCTGGCGGGTCGTCAGCGCTATCGGCGCTGGGCGCCTGGCTGCACCTGCCCGCCAGCCTGGCGCTGGGCCCGCTGGTCCTGCCGATGGGCGTGGTGGTGGCCATGCTGGCCTGGCTGCTGGCGCAGTGGCTGGCGCGCAGGAATGAAAGGCGCACCGGCCAGGCCGTGGATGCGCTGCTGTGGCAAAGCACCCTGGCCGGCCTGCTGGCGGCGCGCCTGGCCTATGTCGCGCAGTGGTGGACAGAGTACGCGCCGGCCCCCTGGGATTGGAGCGGGATGCCGGCCTTCGCAGGCCGTGTCGTCGATATCCGCGACGGGGGATGGAACCTCTGGGCCGGCCTGCTGGCCGCGCTGCTGTACATGCTGTGGCGCAGCCGCCGCTCCCCGGTGCTGCGCCGCGCCACAGGGCTGGCGCTGGGCGCGGGGGCGGCCCTGCTGGTGCTGGGCAGCCTGCTGCAGGCGCTGCCGTCCGCAGATGCACCGGCCCTGCCGGCCTTCACCCTGGTCAACGGGCAGGCGCAGCCGGTCTCGCTGCAGCAGCTGCAGCAATCCGACGGCAAACCCATGGTGATCAACCTCTGGGCCACCTGGTGCCCGCCCTGCCGGCGCGAGATGCCGGTGCTGGCCCAGGCCCAGCAGCAACGGCCCGATGTGCGCTTCATCTGGATCAACCAGGGCGAGTCAGCCGAGGCCGTGATGGGCTACCTGCGGCGCGAGCAGGCGACGGCCCCGCTGCCGCTGGCCCAGGTGCTGTTCGACCCGCAGCAGCAGGCCGGCCGGCACTGGCGCCAGCGGGGCCTGCCTTCCACCTATTTCTATGGCGCCGACGGCCGGCTGTGCGGCATGCGCATGGGCGAGCTGTCGCGCGCCAGCCTGGCCCAGCATCTGAAGGAATGTTCATGAGCGCTTCCCCCCTGTTTCCCCTGCCTGCAGTGGCAGGAGCCCTGGCCCTGTCGGCAGCCTTGGCCCTGCCGGCCGCGGCGTCCGAGCTGCCATCGGAGGAGTTTCTGGCCCAGCAGGGACTGACCCTGGTGGGACCGCTGCCGGCCGTGGGCGGACTCAAGGCCTGGGCCGCCTACCGCGACCGCCAGCCCGTGCCCATCTACCGCATGCCTGACGGCAAGCACTGGGTGCTGGGCACGGTGATCGACGCCCAGGGCCGCGACGTGAACGCCCAGGCCCTGCAGGCTGCCGTGCAAAAGCCCATGGGCGAGCAGCTGTGGAGCGATGTGCAGCGTGCCCAGTCCATACCGGATGGCCGCGCCGACGCGCCGCGTACGGTCTATGTGTTCACCGACCCCAACTGCCCCTATTGCAACCAGCTGTGGAACGATGCCCGGCCCTGGGTGGAGAGCGGCCAGGTGCAGTTGCGCCACATTCTGGTGGGCATCCTCAAGCCCAGCAGCGAGGGCAAGGCCGCCGCCTTGCTGACCGCGCGCCAGCCCGAGCAGGCCCTGGCCGAGCACGCACGCGCCTATGCCAAGGCCGGCCGCGCCAGCGCAGAGGGCGCGGGCGCCACGCCGCTGGCCCCGGTGCCGCAGGCCACGCGGCAGGTGCTGGCCAACCATGCCTCGCTGATGTCCACCTGGGGCCTGCGTGCCACGCCGGCCCTGGTCTGGAAGGATGACAAGGGAGTGGTGCAGGTACGCACCGGCCTGCCGCCGGGCCTGCTGGAAGAGGTCATGGGGCCGCGTGGCAGGAAATGACGAGGACGACCATGAGCACAAGCCGTTCTCCCGCCGCTTCCACCTCCTCCAGCGACTGGAGCGACCTGTTCCCCGCCCGGCCGGATGCGCCGCCGCTGCGCATCGTGCTGCATGCGCCCACGCCCGGCGCCCTGGCCCGTGCACGCAGCAATCTGGCCAACCTGCGCCAGGACCGGCCCGGTGCCGAGGTCCGCATCGTCATCAACGGCCCGGCCGTCGAGGCGCTGCTGGACGCCGCGCCGGGCACGCCGCAGCATCTGGATGCGGCCGCCCTGGCCCATGCGCTGGTCTGCCCGAACACGCTCAAGAAGCTCGGCCGCGAGGCGCCTGCCGGCATGCGCGTGCTGCCGCAGGGCGGCATCGAGTCACTGGCCCTGCTGCAGCAGTCGGCCTGGTGCTACGTGCGCTGCTGAGCGGCCTGCGCCAGCGAGGCCAGGCAGCGCGCCTGCCATTGGTACTCGGGCTCGAAGGACTCGCGGTCCGTGACGGCGCCGTGGCCGCCCTCGCCATAGACCATGGCGTAGGCCGCATAGTCGGCCGCCTGCAGCGCCCGGCCCGCCAGCCCATGGGCCGTGGCATAGGTGGCGGACACGGCGGCATGGCCGCAGCCGTCGAGGGAGCGTGATCCCTGGTGGTGGTTGGCCAGGCTGGCGGCCTCGCGGGCCAGGCGGTCCAGCTCCTGCCTGTCGATCTGGCCGTCCAGGTAGCGGCGAAGGCCTTGTGCGCAGCGGATGACGTCCGGGTCTTCCAGCAGGTGCGCGATGCGGTCCACGCAGGCCTGTGTGAATTGCAGCCTCAGGTGCTCGCCGGCTTCGGCGGCAAGGTCCAGTTCCGAAGCAAGGCTGTTCAGGGCATGGTTCATGGAGAACTCCTTGGCAGTGGCGACACAAGCAGCGTAGACCGGGGCCGCGCACGGAAACAAGAGGGTGATTTCCGATACGCGCCCCGCATTCCCGAGGAATGCAGTCACCCTGTTAACCCCGTCTTAATCCCTGCGCCACACGCTATGGACTGCCTTGGGCGCCTGTCCATGGCAGGCAGTCGGTGGCACTTTGCAAGCCCATTACTTGACTCACATCAAGCCGCCAAGGCCCTGAATTTCATATATTAAATTCAATATAAAAAGCATATTTTTAATGCTTTATTGAGTTTGAGCGACCACGATCCGTGGCCGCAGGACGATGAAAGACAGGCCATGCCAAAAACATCCCGCGCCGGCAGCGGCTGCAACGACTGCAGCTGCAAGCCCTCCTCCCAGGACATCCCCGCCCGCACCGTCCCCCATGCGCAGCCCGCCGCCGGCAAGCGCGGCTTCCTGCAGGATCTGCTGGCCGCCGCCATGGCGGCCGTGGCCCTGCCCGTGGCGGCGGCCACGCCCGGCACCCCAGGTTTTCAACCACCGCGCCGTCCCGGCGAGGCCGGCAGGCGCTACGGCATGCTGGTGGACCTGCGCCGCTGCATAGGCTGCCAAGCCTGCACGGTGAGCTGCTCCATGGAGAACCTGCCACCGCTGGGCCAGTTCCGCACCACGGTGCTGCAGTACGAGGTGCAGCACGCGGGCAACGAGGACCTGCCGCCGGCCATGCTCAACCTGCCGCGCCTGTGCAACCACTGCGACAACCCGCCCTGCGTGCCGGTCTGCCCGGTGCAGGCCACCTTCCAGCGCAGCGACGGCATCGTGCTGGTGGACAACGAGCGCTGCGTGGGCTGCGGCTACTGCGTGCAGGCCTGCCCCTATGACGCACGCTTCATCAACCACGAGACGCAGACCGCCGACAAGTGCACCTTCTGCGAGCACCGCCTGGAAGCCGGACTGCTGCCGGCCTGCGTGGAAAGCTGCGTGGGCGGCGCCCGCGTGATCGGCGACCTCAACGACGAGGGCAGCGAGATCCGCCAGCGCATGCGCGAGCACGCCAAGGACCTCAAGGTGCTCAAGCCCGCCATGGGCACGGACCCGCATGTGTACTACCTGGGATTGCCCGACGCCTTCGTCGACGGCGTGGACGGGCAGGCCAGCGTGCGGCTGGTCACTTCCCACTGAACGCAAGGAGCACCCCATGCACATCGTCGAACTCCTGACCCCCGCCTACGAATCGGCCTGGCTGCCCTGGGCCGTGCAGTACTTCTTCCTGGCCGGCATTGCCACGGGCGCCGCCCTGCTGGCCGCCGCCTGCGCCTGGGCGCCGCGCGCCAGCGCCATGGCGCGCCTGCTGCCGGCCGCCGTGCTGGTGCTGGCCGTCAGCGCCATCGCGGCGCCCGTGTCGCTGCTGGCCGACCTGCACCAGCCTGCGCGCTTCTGGCATTTCTATGCGCACTTCACGCCGTGGTCGTGGATGTCGGTGGGCGCCCTGCTGCTGCCGGTCTTCGTGGGACTGGCGCTGGCCTTCGTGCTGGCCTGGTGGCTGGGCCGGCCGCAGTGGCTGCGCTGGCTGGCGCCGCTGCTGGCCGTGTCTGCGCTGACCATCACCGCCTATACCGGCGCCGAGCTGATGGCCGTGCGCTCGCGCCCGCTGTGGAACACGCTGTGGGTGCCGCTGAACCTGGCACTCACGGGCTGGCTGGCCACGGTGGGCTGCATGCTGGTGACGGCGCGCTTTCTGCCCGCCCGCCACCGCCCCGATGCCGGCGCCCTGCAAGCCCTGCGCGTGCTGGGCCTGGCGCTGGCGCTGTGCCTGCTGGCCATGGTGGCGGTCTGGGCCGTTGCCGGCTGGCTGGGCCAGGGCCGCTCCTTCCAGGCGGCGCTGCAGCTGTGGCAGCAGTTTCCGGTCTGGCGCCTGAGCATGCTGGGCTCGGCCGTGGCCGGTGCCGCCCTGCTGTGGGCGCTGGTGCGGGGTGGGCAGCGCATGGCCTGCCCGCGCTACACGCTGGCCCTGGGGCTGGGCCTGGCCGCCGCGGCCTGGGCCTTCCGCTGGGCGCTGTTCATGGGCGTGCAGGGCGTGCCCAAGTACGGCGCGGGCCTGTACATCTACCACATGCCGCTGGGCGGCGACGGCCTGCTGGGCATGCTGGGCGTGGCCGGCCTGTGCATCGCGCTGGTGACGCTGGCCACCTGGGCGCTGGAGCTGTTTCCCGCGCGTTCGGCCACGGCCCGCGCCCTCTGACAACGCCGCCCTGACGACCCCTCACCCATTCACGGAGCGCGGCCCGCCACCGGCCGGCTGCGCCACAGAAAGCCTTTCATGACCGACAAGAAGAAACTCCCCCAAGCTCCCGAAGATTCCCTGGATGCCGAGGCCACACGCCGCCGCCTGCTGCTGCGCGGCGGACTCACCGCCGGTGGGCTGGCCGCCTTCGCGGCCGGCTACGGTGAAACACTGGCGCGCGGTGCCAAGGGCCTGGTCGCAGGCACCTCGGGCACGCCCACGGCCAGCGCCACGCGCGGCAATTCGCTGACGCCGGAGTTCCGCATCGACCCGGCCACGGGCGCGCTCGCCACCCAGCCCGGCCAGGTGGTCAGCCCGTCCAGCTGCCTGGGCTGCTGGACGCAGTGCGGCGTGCGCGTGCGTGTCGATACCGCCAGCAACCGCATCCTGCGCGTGGCAGGCAACCCCTACCACCCGCTGGCCACCACGCGCCCGGCCGCCATGGAAGAACCCGTGCGCGAGGTCTACGCCAAACTGGGCAAGGAGCTGGGCCTGGAAGGCCGGGCCACGGCCTGCGCGCGCGGCTCGTCCATGCTGGAGCACCAGAACGCGCCGCACCGCGTGCTCACCCCACTCAAGCGCGTGGGCCCGCGCGGCAGCGGCCGCTGGCAGAGCATTTCCTTCGAGCAGCTGGTGCAGGAAGTCTGCGAGGGCGGCGATCTGTTCGGCGAAGGCCAGGTCGAGGGCCTGCGCGCCATCTGGGACACCAGGACGCCGCTGGACGCCGACAACCCCGAGTTCGGCCCGCGCTCCAACCAGTTGCTGGTGACCGACGCCTCCAACGAAGGCCGCGCCCAGCTGCTGCGCCGCTTTGCGGGGCCGTCCTTCGGCACCGTGAACGTCAGCAACCACGGCGCCTACTGCGGCCAGAGCTTTCGCGTGGGCGCGGCAGCGGCCCTGGGCGACCTGCCCGGCATGCCGCACGGCAAGCCGGACTGGAGCCATGCCAGCTTCGGCCTGTTCATCGGCGCGGCGCCCGCGCAGTCCGGCAACCCCTTCCAGCGCCAGGGCCGCGAACTGGCCGAGGCCCGCTCGCGCGAGGACAACCGTTTCCGCTACGTGGTGGTCTCGCCCGTGCTGCCGACCTCGTCCAGCCTGGCTGCAGGCAGCGGCAACCGCTGGCTGGCCGTCAAGCCGGCCAGCGACCTGGCCCTGGCCATGGCGCTGATCCGCGTCATCCTGGACGAGGCACGCCATGACACGGGCTTTCTCGCCCAGCCCGGCCCGGCCGCCATGCAGGCGGCGGGCGAGGCGTCCTGGAGCAATGCCACGCACCTGCTGGTCAACGAGCCCGGCCACCCGCGCCATGGCAGCTTTCTGCGCGGCGCCGACCTGGGCTGGGCCCTGCCTGCGCCAGCCGAAGACGGCAAGCCGGCCCAGGATGTGTTCGTGGTGCAGCGTGCCGATGGCAGCCTGGCGCCGCACACCCAGGCCGAGCCTGCACAGCTGATGGTGCGCACCCGCGTGGCCGTGCCCGGCCTGAAGGCCGAAGGCGCAGACCAGGCCCCCGAGCTGTCGGTCTGCTCCTCGCTGGCCAAGCTGCATGAGCAGGCCAGCCTCAAGACACTGGACGAGTACGCGGCGCTGTGCGGCGTGGCGCGCGGCGAGATCGAGGCGCTGGCGCGCGAGTTCACCAGCCATGGCAAGCGCGCCGTGGCCGATGCGCATGGCGGCACCATGAGCGGCGCGGGCTTCTACACCGCCTACGCCATCAGCATGCTCAACACCCTGGTGGGCAACCTCAACGTGCAAGGCGGGCTGGTGCTGGATGCCGGCCCGTTCGGCCCCTTCGGCCCCGGCCCGCGCTACGACTTCGCCAACTTCGACGGCAAGGTCAAGCCGCGCGGCCTGGCGCTGTCACGCCACCGCCAGCCCTACGAGAAAAGCGCGGAATTCCAGCGCAAGCGCGGGGGCCAGCCCGAGGGCGCGAAGGACTACCCCGCCGCCCAGGCCCCGTGGTATCCGGCCGTGGGCGGCCTGTCCAGCGAGATGCTGGCCAGCGCGCTGGCCGGCTACCCCTACCGCGCCAAGGCCTGGATCAACCACATGAGCAACCCCGTCTACGGCATTGCGGGCTTTCGCAATGCGCTGGTGGACGATCTCAAGGACCCGAAGAAGCTGCCGCTGATCGTCTCCATCGACCCCTTCATCAACGAGACCAGCGCGCTGGCCGATTTCATCGTGCCCGATACCGTGACCTACGAGAGCTGGGGCATCTCGGCGCCCTGGGCCGACGTGGTGGCCAAAAGCTCCACCGTGCGCTGGCCCGTGGTGCAGCCCGCCGTGGCGCGCACGGCCGGCGGCCAGCCCGTGAACGTGGAGAGCTTCCTCTTCGCCGTGGCAGAACGGCTGGGCCTGCCGGGCTTTGGCGAGGCCGCCATCAAGGACGCCCAGGGCCAGCCCCATGCGCTGCGCTCGGCCGAGGACTTCTTCATCCACGCCCTGGCCAACGTGGCCTGGGCAGGCGGCAAGCCCGTGCCGGCGGCCAGCGA
Organism: Delftia sp. RIT313; assembly: GCF_000632165.1. NCBI lineage: Bacteria > Pseudomonadati > Pseudomonadota > Betaproteobacteria > Burkholderiales > Comamonadaceae > Delftia > Delftia sp. RIT313. Next base: position 8,942 of record NZ_JFYT01000039.1, read on the forward strand.
TGACGACATCGCCATCACCGGCGTGGACAGGCTGGTGCCCGCGCTGCGCCAGCGCCTGAAGGACGATGAATGGCGTCAGGTGGCCATGCTGCTGACGCGCGGCGGGCGCTTCGACCGCATCGAGGACGCCTGGAAGGACGGCCACACCCGCAAGGCCCACGCGCCTGCCCTGCAAGTGTGGAGCGAGGAGCTGGCCCGCATGCGCCACGCCATGACGGGCGAGCGCTACAGCGGCTGCCCCACCTGGTATCCGGCGCGGCTGGCCGACGGCAGCGCCATGCGCACGCATTTCGGCGAGCAGCAATGGCCGCTGCTGCTGACCTCGTACAAGTCCAACCTGATGAGTTCCATGTCGATTGCCGTCTCGCGGCTGCGCCAGGTGCATCCGCACAACCCGGTGTCCCTGCACCGCGATGACGCCGAGCGGCTGGGCATCGCCAACGGCGACACGGTGCGCATCCGCACGCCGGGCGGCGCGGTGACGGCCGTGGCCATGGTGCGCGACGGCGTGATGCCGGGCACCGTGGCCATCGAGCACGGCTACGGCCACCGCGAGCTGGGCGCGGGCCGCCACAGCATCGACGGCCAGCCCATGCCGGTGAACGCCGAGCATGCCAATGGCGTGAACCTCAATGACCTGGGCTTTGCCGATCCCACGCGGCCCGGCTGCAAAAACGTGTGGGTGGACTGGGTGTCCGGCGCCACGGTGCGCCAGGGCCTGCCTGCGCGCATCGAGAAGGTCTGATCAGCGGGCGGAGCTGGCGACAGGTGCAGCGTCGGCCTGCCAGCCGCCCCCCAGCGCCTGGTACAGCGCAATGGCGTTTTCCAGCTGGCTCTGGCGCAGGCGTATGACTTCCTGCTGGGCCTGGAAGAGATTGCGCTGGGCGTCCAGCTCTTCCAGGTAGCTGGCGTAGCCGGCCTCGTAGCGGTCCTTGGCAAAGCCCAGGGAACGCTGCAGCACCGCCTCGCGCTCGCTGGCGTGCTGCCACTGCGACTGCAGGCGCTGGGTGCCGACCAGGGCGTTTTCCACATCGGCCAGGGCCTTGATCACCACGCCACGGTAGGCATAGGCGGCCTGGTCGCGCTGGGCGGTCACGGCGTCGAACTGCCCTTGCAGCCGGCCGCCCGTGAACAGCGGCGCCAGCACGCTGCCGCCCAGGGCCCAGACCGTGGCCGGGTGGTATTGCAGGGCGTTGACCAGCAGGCTGCCGGCACTGGCCGTCAGCGAGACCTGGGGCAGGAAGGCGGTGCGCTGCACGGCCAGGCTTTCGTCGGCGGCCGCCAGCTGCAGCTGCGCCCGTGCAATGTCGGGGCGGCGCTGCAGCAAGGCCGAAGGCAGGCCGGCCGCCGGCGCAGGCGGCGGTGCGCCCAGCGCAGCGGACTGGCCGTCGGTTGTTGCCATGAGCGCGGCTGCCTGCTCGTCACCCTCGCCGCCGGCCAGCAGCAGGAGCGCCGTGCGCTGGCGCGCCAGCGACAGCTCCAGCTGCTCCACGGCCTGCTGCACGGATTGCAGCTCGGCCTGGGCCTGGGTGAGCTGTAGCTGCGAGGTGTAGCCCACGCGCGCCTGATCGTCAGCCAGGCGCAGGGCCTGTTCGCGCGAGCGGGCCGTGGCCTGGGCCACTTGCAGCTGCGATTGCAGCGAGCGCAGGCCCACATAGGCCTGGGCCGTGGTGGCGGCCACGGCCAGGGCCACGGCGTCGCGGTCGGCCTCGCTGGCCTGCAGGCGCAGGGCAGCGGCCTTTTCCAGGTGGGCGATGCGGCCCCACAGATCAGGCTCCCAGCTGGCCTGCAGGCCGGGCTGAACCGAGCGCGTGTGCGCCAGGCCCCGCGCGCCCAGGCTGCGGCCTGTGGAGGCGCCGGCCGTGGCCGAGAGCTGGGGCAGGCCCGCAGCGCCTGCCACAACCAGGTTGGCCCGCGCCTCATCCACGCGCGACAGGGCCAGCAGCACATCGTTGTTGCGGGACTGGGCCAGTTCCACCCAGCGCGTGAGCAGCGGATCGCCAAAGGCCTGCCACCACGATGCCTGGACGGCGGCGGCCGGCTCCTGCCCTGCCCCGCTCCACTGGGCGGGCATGGGGGGCCGGGCCGCTTCAGGCGCGATGCTCAGCGGCGGCACGCTGCAGCCGGCCAGCGCGGCGGCGCAGGCGATGGCCATGGCCAGTGCGCGGGCGGTCATGGGCGGGCCTCCGGTTGGGGTGCGGGCTGCTGTGCGGGTTGCTGTGCGGGTTGGGGCTCAGGCTGCGCCGTATCCAGCCGCACCACCACCGACATGCCCGCGCGCAGCCGCGCGGCCAGCTCCTGGTCGGGATCGATTGCAATCTTGACCGGCAGGCGCTGCACGACCTTGGTGAAGTTGCCCGTGGCGTTGTCGGCCTTGAGCACGCTGAATTCCGAGCCAGTGGCAGGCGCGATCTCCAGCACGCGGCCCGTGAGGTGGGCGCCGCCCAGCGCATCGACGCTGAAGCGCACTGCCTGGCCTATGCGCACCTGGGCGGTCTGGGTTTCCTTGAAGTTGGCCACCACCCACAGCGTGTGCGGCACCACGTACATGAGCTGGGAGCCGGCCGTGACGTACTGGCCCCGGCGCACGCCCACCTCGCTGACCTGGCCATCGCCGGGCGCGTGCACCACGGTGTTGTCCAGGTTGATCTGGGCCTGGCGCAGCTGGGCCTCGGCCATCTGGACCTGGGCTTCGAGCGAGGCGCGGTTCACCGTCGTCGCCTTGATCTTCTGGGCGTTGATCTCGATGTCGGCCTGGGCCTTGGCCACGTTGGTGGACGCCAGGCGCGCGGTGGCACGCACCTTGTCACGCTCGTTGAGCGAGACGGAGCCGCGCTCGGACAGCGCCTGCACGCGCTGCAGCTCGGCTGCCGCGCGGTCGGATTCGGCCTGCGCCGCCGCCAGGCCGGCGCGGCTGGCGCCCAGCGTGGCGCGGTTCTGGGCCTGGGTCTGGTCGGCATTGGCCAGCTGTGCGCGGGCATTGGCCAGCTGGGCCTGGGCCTGGGCCTGGGCGGCTTCGTAGGTGCGTGCGTCGATGCGCACCAGGGGCTGGCCGGCCTTGACGTTCTCGTAGTCCTGCACCAGCACCTCGGTCACATAGCCGCTGACCTGGGGCGCGAGCACGGTGACGGCGCCGCGCACATAGGCGTTGTCGGTGCTGACCACGGTGCCCGCGAAGGGGAACAGGTTCCAGGCACGCAGCACCAGCAGCACGCCGGCCAGTGCGACCACCAGCATCACCAGCACGCTGCGCAGCGAGGGCTTGATGAGCTTGGGCGATGGCGATGGCGATGGCGATGGCGATGGCGAAGGCGAAGGCGAAGGCGCCGCAGCGGGAGCCGGCGCAGGCGAGGCAGAGGCGGCCGTGCCGCCATTGGAATTTTCGGAGTCACTCATGTTGTTGTCTTTTCTCTGGGCGAACGGTTTCAGGCGCGGGCGACGGGTTGGGTGGGCGGCTGGCCCGGCGCGTCCTGCGGCGCGGCGGCATCGGTGCCGCGCATGGCCGAGGCATCGGCAGCAGCGGCGCGCATGCGCTCCACGAAGGCGCGCTGGCGTGCGCGGCCGGCCAGGGCCAGCATCCACAGCAGGTAGAGCACGGCCACGCCGGCCGTGAGGGCGAACACGTCGTTGTAGGCGCGCACATTGGCCTCGCGGCGTGCGGCCTGCGCCAGCTGGGCCGTGCCCTGGGCCGCACGCAGGGCCGGGTCGGCAATGACGCGGGCCAGGCTTTGCTGCTGCAGGCGCAGGCGGTCGGCCACGATGGGGTCGGTGGGATCGACATCGGCCACGATGGCGGCCGAATACACCTGCTCGCGGTGCATCTGGTAGGTGCTCAGCAGGGCCGAGCCCATGAGCGCGCCCATGGCCTGCGTCATGGAGATGGTGACGATGGCCGTCAGCATGTAGTGCGCGCCGAACTTCAGGCCCTGCACCACGCCGATCAGCATCAGCGGCCCCATGAACAGGCCCGCGCCCACGGCCATGAGGAACTGGCTGCCGAAGAAGTCCTCGGGCCGGGCCAGGCTGGTGCGGCTGTGGTCCAGCCAGGCCGCCAGCGCGAACAGCACGATGGAGCCCACGATCTGCTTGCCCATGTTCTCCAGCCCGAAGGTCAGCGCCGACACGGCAATGCCTGCGATGGTGCCCAGCAGGATGACGATGAACAGCGGCTGCATCTGGTCCACCGTCATGCCCAGCATGCGCTGCATGCCGATCACGCCATAGGTCTGCTCGGTGGTCAGAAAGCGGAGCAGCAGCGCACCGATCACGAAGCGCACCGTGGGCGCCAGCACGAACCAGCGCGTCTGCAGCATGGGATTGCGGCGGTGGTGCTCGATGTACAGCGCCACGCTCAGCAGGACGATGGAGCCGATCAGCATCCAGGCCAGCCAGGGCGTGTCCAGCCACCAGTGGTTGTAGCCCTGCACCAGTACGGCGATCAGCAGGCCCACGCCGGGCACCATGAGGAAGAAGGTCAGGAAGTCCAGCCGCTCGAAGCTGCGGATGTGCACGCCCGGCGGCAGCTTGAGCACCACCACGCCCGCGAACGAAATCAGGGCCAGGCCGGCCTCGAACAGGTAGAGGTTGTGCCACTCGCTGTTGAACAGCAGGCCCGGCGACAGGATCCAGGCCAGCGGCGTGGCGATCTGCCCCAGGCCCACGCCGATCACCAGCATCTTGAGCACATGCTTGCGCGGCGCGGCCTGCAGCATGTAGAGCGTGCCCAGCGTGCTGCAGGTGGCGCCCGCCAGGCCGCTGGCCGCGCGCAGCATGAGCAGGCTGGTGTAGCTGCCCAGCACCAGGTGCAGCAGCGTCAGCAGCGCATACAGGCCCAGGCCGATCTCGGCGAACAGCCGCATGCCGAACTGCTGGCGGAATTTGTAGACCAGCAGGTTGGCCGTCATGTTGAGCATGACGTAGGCGCCGGTCAGCCAGGCGGCCTCGGAAGACGTCAGCCCCATCTGCCCCTGGATGGTGGGCAGGTTGGCCGTGAACAGTGCATTGCCCAGGCCGCCCGTCAGCGCCACCAGCACGGCGATCAGGCCATAGGCGGCGCGCACGGCCGGCTGGTGCAGCGGCATGGACGGCGAGCCCGGCAGGCTGGGCTTCTCATGCTCTTCCCAGTCCGGCGGGGGCTTGAGGTAGACGACGGGGGGCGACGGGGGCAGCACGGGCCCCGGTGGAGTGGGTGTGGTGGCCATGTCAGGCCTTCAGGCCTTGCCAGACGATCTGCAGCGCCTTGCGCGCCAGGGTGCGCCGCTGCTGCGGCGTCTCGCCGCGCAGCGAGGCGCCCAGCATGCCGAAGACCAGGGACAGCTCGGCCTGCGTCAGCGGCTGGCGGCAATGGCCACAGGCCACGGCCCGGTCCATGGCCGGCCGAAAGATCTGCCACATGGCAACGCGGGCCTGGGCGATGACCTCGTCGCCGCGCTCCACGGTGCGCCAGTAATCGGTGATGGGGGCCGAGACCGCAATGCGCTCGGCCAGGCGCGACAGCAGCTTGTAGAAGGCATCGTCATCCTCGGCCATGGCTTCGGCCGCGCTGCGCATGTTGTCCAGCGAACGCTCCAGCAGCGCCAGCATCAGCGCGCGCCGGTCAGGAAACTGGCGGTACAGCGTGGCGCGGCCGACCTCGGCGCGCTCGACCACCAGGTCCAGCGGCGCGGTCACGCCATGCTCGGAGAACACGGCATCGGCCGCGTCCAGCAGCTGGGCGCGGCGGATATCGGCACTGGGTCTTTTGGAAGTCATGCGGACAATTATCGGACAAAGTTGTCCGTTAAATGTCCGCAACCGGCCTATCCCATGGCGGGGCCATGGGCAAAAAACCAACGGTTTCCGGCAGTGGAAAAGCCTCTACAGGTCGGTCAGCGGCAGCAGCTGGCGGCGGCTGTCAAAGCGCCGCGACTGGCCGTCCAGAGGATCGGTGAAGGCCAGGCTGCGCGCCAGCAGCTGCAGCGGGCGCGAGTAGTCGCCCTCGGGCATGTCATGCACTTCGGGATAGAAGCCGTCGCCCCACAGCGGCAGGCCCAGGGCGGCCATGTGCACGCGCAGCTGGTGGCGCTTGCCGCTTTCCGGCTCCAGCCGGTAGCGCGCCCAGCGGCCGCGCTGCTCCAGCACCTGCATGCGGGTGCGGGTGTTGGGCGTGCCGGCCACCTCGTGCATGCGGAAGAAATGGCCGCTTTCCTCCATGCGGCTTTCATGCGTGCGCGGGAAAACCACGTCCTCGCGCCAGGGGGCCACGGCCTCGTAGGTCTTGTGGATGGCGCGGTCGCGGAACAGCGCCTGGTAGATGCCGCGCGTGGCGCGCTGCACCGAAAACACCACCAGCCCCGCCGTATCGCGGTCGATGCGGTGGATGGGCGACAGCTCGGGCAGGTCGAACTCGCGCTTGAGCCGCACCAGCAGCGTCTGCTGCAGGTACTTGCCGGCCGGCACCACGGGCAGGAAATGCGGCTTGTCGGCCACCAGCAGATGCGCGTCGCGGTGGAGGACCTCGGCCTCGAAGGGGATGGGCGGCTCGGCCTGCAGCTCGCGGTAGTAGTAGTAACGCAGGCCCGGCGCAAAGGCCGTGGCTGCATCGGCGGCGCGGCCATGCTCGTCCACCACCTCGCGCAGCGCCAGGCGCCGCAGCCAGTCTTCGCGCGCCACGGCCGGCAGGCGCTCGGCCAGAAAATCGATCAGCAACCCGCCGCCCTGGCTGGGCAGCACCACGCAGCTGGGGCTGACGCCGTCGCGTATGGGAAGAACCTTGGGGTCGTGGGCGTTGTGCATGGATTCCTGCCCTCAGCGCTTGTGCAGCGCTGCCCACTCATCGGGCGTCACGATCAGGCCGGGAAAACTGTCACGCAGCGCCAGAAGGTCGCCGTCGCCGGTGATGAGCGCCCGGGCCCGGCCCACATGCGCCAGCACCAGGAACACCTGGTCCTTGTCGTCCCGGCACAGCGGCAATGCAGGCCAGGGCTGCGGCAGTGTGACGACATCGGCCCAGGGCAGGAAATCCTCCAGCAAGGCCTGTTGCTCGGCCGTTGACAGCTTGAACTTCGGGTAGGCGAGCACACGCAGCAATTCGCTGGCCGTTTCCCTGCAGACCAGGGGCTTGAACTGCTGGTGCTGCCAGGCCCGGCGTATCCACGCAAGACGGCCGGACGTGAACAGCAATGCCGAGAGCACGACGTTGGTGTACAGGACGACACGCATCATTTGCGCGCCCAGGAGGTCGCCTCCTGCACATCCTCTTCGGTGATGCCCATCTGCTGCAGCTTGTCGCGGACGGCCTGTGCGCGCTGGACACGCTGCACGTGCACGGGCGTGAGCACGATGCGGCCGTTTTCCACGGCCACCTCGAAATACTCTGCGGCCTCCACCTCGGACACCACGGCCTTGGGCAGGGTGATCTGGTTCTTCGACGTCAATTTGGCAAGCATGGCCGGCTCCTGCAAATGAGAGAAAACACGGAAATCTTACTTCCTTACCTCATTCCTCTGCGTGTCACCGGGCTTCTTCATCTGGCGAGGCTGGCCCGCTCAGTCCACTCACGCCGTTCAACCCGCTGTCCGCCGTCACCAGCACGCCCGCCGAAACGATGTAATCGGCCGCGCTTTCGATGTCGCCGCGCAGCGCCTCCTTCGCGGCAGGCGCATCGCCGCGCCGCAGCGCCTCGACCAGGCGCGCGTGGTGGCCGACCGCCACCTGTTCGCTCACGCGGCGCGAGCCCGAGCGCATGTCGTGGTTGAGGATGGGGCCTATGCGCAGCCACAGCGCCTCGATCATCTGCAGCAGCATGGGCATGCCGGCCGCGCTGTAGACGGCGAAGTGGAAATCCTTGTTGAAGGCGATGAGCCGCGCGCCGTCCGGCGAGGCGCTGGCCATCTCGGCCGCAAAGCGGTCCTGCAGGGCGGCGATGCGCTCCAGCTCGGCGGCCGGCAGTTGCCGGGCCGCCTGCTCCGTGGCCAGGCCTTCGAGGTTGACGCGGATGCGCGTGATCTCGCGGAAGGCGCTTTCCGTCATCAACGGCACGCGCAGCGCGCGGTTGGGCGTGAGTTCCAGCGCCTGCTCGGCCACCAGCCGGTGCACGGCCTCGCGCACGGGCATGACGCTGACGCCCAGCGCGCTGGCCGTGGTGCGCAGCGATATCTGCTCGCCCGGAATCATCTGGCCCGTGATCAGCAATTCCCTGAGCTGTGCATAGACATCGCTGCTGAGGGTCTGCCGTTTGAGTGGGGTGACTAGTTCGTTGATGGCCATGGCGGCGATGGTAGCGCGGCGCCGCCGCTGTCATGCCGCATAGGGTATTCACCATATTTTATCTGTGATCACAGATACAAAATCCAAACCCAACCCGAATCCCTTTCACCTTTGTTTGAGATCCCAAGGAGTCCCCGCATGTGGAAAAACGATCTTCTGGCCGGCCAGCGCGTCCTGGTGACGGCGGGCGCCGCCGGAATCGGCCTGGAAATCAGCCGCGCCTTTGCCGAGGCCGGCGCGCGCGTCATGGTCTGTGACTTGGCCCAGGCCAGCCTGGATGCGCTGGCTGACGCCCTGCCCGGCGCCAGCGGCCGTCTTGCCGATGTGTCGGATGCCTTGCAGGTGCAGGCCCTGTTCAAGGCCGTGGACAACGAGTTGGGCGGCCTGGACATCCTCGTCAACAACGCCGGGGTGGCAGGCCCCACGGGCGCGGTGGAGACGCTGGACCTGGCCGACTGGCAGCGCACGCTGGATGTGAACATCACCGGCGCCTTCCTGTGCACGCGGCTGGCCGTGCCCCGGCTTCGGCAATCGGCACGCGAGGGCCGGCAGGCGGCCATCGTCAACCTGTCTTCGGCGGCAGGCCACCTGGGCATGCCGGGCCGCACGGCCTATTCGGCGTCCAAGTGGGCGGTGATCGGCCTGACCAAGTCGCTGGCGCTGGAGCTGGGCGCCGACGGCATCCGGGTGAACGCCATCCTGCCGGGCGCCGTGGACGGCCCGCGCATCCGCGACGTGATTGCCGCCAAGGCGCAGGCACGCGGCATGCCGCTGGAAGACGTCACGCGCAGCTACACGCACCAGGCCGCGCTGGGCCGCATGGCCACGGCGCGCGACATTGCCAACATGGCCGTGTTTGCCGCCAGCCCGCTGGCCGGCCATGTCACGGGCCAGGAGCTGGCCGTCGATGGCCTGACCCAGGCGCTGAGCTGAGCGCCCTCTCCTCCTCTCCTCTTCTCGCCTTTTTCACCGTTCGCAAGGACCTTCCATGGCCACCCGCACCAAAGCCATCATCACCTGCGCGCCCACGGGCGCCATCCACACGCCCAGCATGTCGCCCCACCTGCCGGTGACGGCCGAGCAGATTGCGCGCGCCGCCATCGATGCCGCCGAGGCCGGCGCCGCCATCGTGCACCTGCATGCCCGCGATCCCCGCGACGGGCGCCCTTCGCAGGACCCTGAGCTGTTCCGCCCCTTTCTCAAGGCGATCCGTGCCGAGAGCGATGCCATCGTCAACATCACCACGGGCGGCAGCCCGCACATGACGGTGCAAGAGCGCATGCGGCCCGTCACCGAGTTCCAGCCCGAGCTGGCCTCGCTGAACATGGGCTCGATGAACTTCGGCCTGTTCCCCATGCTGGAGCGCTTCAAGGACCTGGAGCACGCCTGGGAGCGCGAGCACCTGGAAAACAGCCGCAACCTGGTCTTCAAGAACACCTTTGCCGATATCGAAGGCATCCTGCGGCTGGGCCAGGCCCAGGGCACGCGCTTCGAGTTCGAGTGCTACGACATCAGCCACCTGCACAACCTGGCGCATTTCGTGGACCGGGGGCTGGTGCAGGGGCCCGTGTTCGTGCAGTCGGTGTTCGGCATCCTGGGCGGCATCGGCGGCCACCCGGAGGACCTGATGCACATGCGGCGCACGGCCGACCGCCTGCTGGGCAGCAACTACCAGTGGTCCATCCTGGGCGCCGGGCGCAACCAGCTGCCGCTGGCCACCATGGGCGCGGCCATGGGCTCGCATGTGCGCGTGGGGCTGGAAGACTCTCTGTGGATAGGCCCGGGCCAGCTGGCCACCTCCAGCGCCGAGCAGGTGCGCCGCATCCGCACCGTGCTCGAGGCCCTGAATGTCGACGTCGCCACGCCTGACGAGGCGCGCAGCATGCTGGGCCTCAAGGGTGCGGCCAACGTGGCCTTCTGAATCGCCTTCCCGGGCCAGCCCCCATGCCACCGAACAGGAGACTCCCATGCAGATCGATATCGTCGCCGACCTCAAGACCACGCTGGGCGAAGGCCCGCTGTGGGACGTCGGGCAGCAGCGCCTGTACTGGATAGACAGCTTCGACGGCCGCATCTTCCGCTGCACGGCCGACGGGCGGGAACTGCGCGCCTGGGAAGTCGGCCAGAAGATTGGCTCCATGGCACTGCGCCGCGACGGCCGCTCGGCCCTGGTGGCACTGCACGGCGGCGTGCACACGCTGGACCTGGAAAGCGGCGAGCTGGAGCTGGTCGTCGCCCCCGAGTCCCACCTTCCCGGCAACCGGCTCAACGACGGCAAGGTGGACCGGCAGGGCCGCTTCGTCTTCGGCTCCATGGACACCCTGGAGGAGCAGCCTTCGGCGCGGCTGTACCGGCTGGACACGGACCTGAGCCTGCATGTGCTGGACGAGGGCATCATCTGCTCGAACGGCCCGTGCTGGAGCCCGGACGGCACGACGCTCTATTTCTCGGACACGTGGAGCGGCGAGATCCGGGCCTACGACTACGACACGGCCACGGGCCATGCCAGCGGCCGCCGGACCTTCGCCCCGGTCGACACCAGCGGTGGCGGCGCGGCCGACGGGGCCACGGTCGATGCCGAAGGCTGCCTGTGGCAGGCCCTGGTGTACGCGGGCCAGCTGGTGCGCTACACGCCGGACGGCCGGGTGGACCGGGTGATAGAGATGCCGGTGCGCAAGGTGACCAGCGTGATGTTCGGCGGGCCCGGGCTCGACACGCTGTACGTCACCTCCATGGGCAAGCCGCCGTTGCCGCGTTTCCCGGGCGACGGCCAGTCCCGTGGCGCGCTGTTCTCCGTCAAGGGGCTGGGCGTGCGTGGCCTGCCCGAGCAGCGCTTCGGCGCCTGAGCGCGGAGCCGGGCATGCAGGCCCGGAGCCTTCGCACCGCAACGCCGCCCGCCCCGCGAAGCGGCGCCTTCATCCATACAACAATGAAACGGCACCCACCGCTGGTGCCCGGGAGACTGTCATGGCCCAGGCCCCGCGCGCTTCGCTGCGCCAGATCCACCGCTATTCATGGGTATCCCTGCTGGTCTGCTGGCTGATCTGGGTACTGAATGCCTACGACCGCGAGATCGTGCTGCGGCTGGGGCCGACCATCTCCCGGCACTTCGGCCTGTCGGCCGACGAATGGGGCACGGTGGCCACCATCGTGATGCTGGCCCTGGCCGTGCTGGACATTCCCGGGGCGATCTGGAGCGACCGCTACGGCGCGGGCTGGAAGCGCGCACGCTTTCAGGTGCCCCTGGTGCTGGGCTATACGGCGCTGTCGTTCGCCTCGGGCTTCAAGGCGCTGAGCGGCAGCCTGGGGGGCTTCGTGGCGCTGCGCGTCGGCGTCAACCTGGGCGCCGGCTGGGGCGAGCCCGTGGGCGTGAGCAACACCGCCGAGTGGTGGCCGGTGGAGCGGCGCGGCTTCGCGCTGGGCGCCCACCACACGGGCTATCCGGTGGGCGCCATGCTCAGCGGCCTGGTCGCCGGCTTTGTGCTGTACGCCTTCGGCGAGGAGAACTGGCGCTATGTGTTCTTTGTCGCGCTGGTCGTCGCCATCCCGCTGATGTGGTTCTGGGCGCGCTACTCCACGCCGCAGAAGATGGAACTGCTGTATGCCGACATCGCCGCCCGGGGCATGACCCCGCCGCAGGCCAGCGTGGCGGCGCAGGTGGAAAAAGGCCAGGCCTGGCGCACCCTGCGCAGCACGCTGGCCAACCGCAGCATCGCCCTGACGGCTGGAAACACCCTGCTCACGCAGGTGGTCTACATGGGCATCAACGTGGTGCTGCCCGCCTACCTCTACAACATCATGGGCCTGTCGCTGGCCGAATCGGCAGGCATGAGCGTGGTGTTCACGCTCACCGGCATCCTGGGCCAGCTGGTCTGGCCGGCCCTGTCGGACGTGATCGGGCGCCGCGTCACCCTGGTGATCTGCGGCCTGTGGATGGCCGCCAGCGTGGGCGCCTTCTACTTCGCCGACACCATGGCCCTGGTCGTGGTGATGCAGCTGCTGTTCGGCCTGGTCGCCAATGCGGTCTGGCCCATCTACTACGCGGTGGCCTCGGACTGCGCCCAGCCCGCGGCCACCTCCACGGCCAACGGAATCATCACCACCGCCATGTTCGTGGGCGGCGGCATCGCGCCCGTGCTGATGGGCAGCCTGATCGCCCTGGGCGGCGGCTGGACCAGCCCCGGCGGCTATGCCCTGTGCTTCCTGGTCATGGCCGGCTGCGCGCTGGGCGGCGTGGCCCTGCAGCTGGGCACGCGCGGCAACGCCGCCTCCACCGCCACCGCCTGACTCCGCTTTCCTCCACCCATCTTTCCAAGGATTTGCCATGGTCCATCACCCATCGCCCTCCCCTGTTCACGCGCCGCCCGCACGGCCGCAGCCTGCCGCCGGCGACAGGCAGTCGCTGCTCAACGCCCGCATCTTCCGCAGGCTGATGCCGCTGCTGGTGCTGTCCTATGTGATCAGCTTCATAGACCGCACCAACATTGCGCTGGCCAAGTCGCACATCGAGGTGGACCTGGGCATCTCGGCGGCCGCCTACGGCCTGGGCGCGGGGCTGTTCTTCCTGAGCTACGCCCTGCTGGAAGTGCCAAGCAACCTTGTCATGCACAGGGTGGGCGCGCGGTTCTGGATCACACGGATCATGGTGACCTGGGGCCTGCTGTCGGCCGGCATGGCCTTCATCACCGGAGAGACCTCGTTCTACGTGATGCGCGTGCTGCTGGGCGCGGCCGAGGCGGGGCTGTTCCCCGGCGTGATGCTCTACCTGACCTACTGGTTCGGCCGCGAGGAACGGGCCCGCGCCATCGGCTACTTCCTGCTGGGCGTGTGCATTGCCAACATCCTCAGCGGCCCCGTGGGCGGCGCGCTGCTGCAGATGGACGGCTTCCTGGGCTGGCATGGCTGGCAGTGGATGTTCGTGATCGAGGGCCTGCCCGCCGTGGCCCTGGCCTGGGTGGTCTGGAAGAAGCTGCCAGACGGCCCGGCCAGCGCGCCCTGGCTGACGGCCGCCGAATCGCGCGAGGTACTGCAACGCCTGCAGGCCGAGCAGGACCAGCAGGCCAGCGCCGGCCAGGTGGGCCACTCGCTCCGGGACTGCCTGCGCGACCGCCAGATCTGGCTGGCCATCCTTGTCTACTTCTGCCACCAAATCAGCATCTACACGGTGATCTTCTTCCTGCCGGGCATCATCGGCACCTACGGCCAGCTCTCGCCGCTGCAGATCGGCACGCTCAACTCCGTGCCCTGGATCGCAGCCGCCATCGGTGCGGCCTGGCTGCCGCGCTTTGCCACCCACCCGCAGCGCTGCCGGCGCATGCTGCTGGCGGGCCTGGCCACCATGGCCGCCGGCCTGCTGGTGGCCGCGCTGGCGGGCAAGGCCTCGCCCGCCCTGGGCCTGCTGGGTTTCAGCCTGACGGCGCTGATGTTCTTCGTGGTGCAGTCCGTGGTCTTCCTGTTTCCCGCCTCGCGGCTGGCGGGCGCGGGGCTGGCGGGCGGCATAGCCCTGGTCAATACCTGCGGCCTGGTGGGCGGCTTCATCGGCCCCACGGTGATGGGGATGATCGAACAGGCCACGGGCAGCACGCGCAACGGCCTGTTCATCATGGCGGGCCTGCTGGTGGTGGCCGCCCTGGCATCCACCCGGCTGCGCCAGGGCCAGGAGACGCCGTGATGACGGCCCCTTCCCCGCCGCAGGCCGCGCTGTAGGTCAATCTCCTGTATGCGGGCCTGCCGGCTGCCCGCCAGCGCGTCCCGGGCCTTGGCAAGCGTTTTCATGGCGATAGGATGGACCGAACCCCATTTAGCGGCCCCCTGCGCCATGACAGACACAGCGACCGACACAGCGAACCACAGCCCCGCCACACCAGCACCCCACCGCCCAGCCCGCCGCCGCTGGCTGCGCGCCCTTTTGTGGACGGTGTCGGCCCTGGTGCTGCTGCTCGCCGCGGTTGTGGTCCTGATCGCCACCTTCGACTGGAACCGGGCCAAGCCCTGGGTCAACGAGCGCGTCAGCGAAAGCACAGGCCGCCACTTCGCCATTGAAGGCGACCTGCGCCTGCGCTGGACCTGGCCCCAGCCCCTGGACCAGGGCTGGCGCCATTGGGTCCCGGGCGTGACCATCGAGGCCGAGCAACTGGCCCTGGGCCAGCCCGAAGGCTGGCAGGTCGAGCAGGAACCGGCCAAGGGCAGTGCCGAGCTGCCCGCCCTGCCTGCGCCGCCCGACCAGTTGAACAAGGGCCGCCTGCCCGAGGAGAAAGCCAAGGAACAGCCCAAGGGAAAGGCGAAGGACAAGGACGAAGGCAAGGACAAGGACTCGCAGGCCAGCCCTTCCGCGCCCAAGATCGACAGCGACAGCATCGTCCTGGCCGACGAGAAAATGGCCCCACCCCCGCGCGACGCCGACACCATGGCCACGGCCGCGCGCGCCACGGCCAGCCTGCGGCTGTGGCCGCTGCTGGGCCGGCATGTGCTGCTGGACCATCTGCAACTGGAAGGCCCTGACCTGGTCTTTGCCCGGCGCAAGGATGGCAGCAACAACTGGACCTTCAAGCGCCCCGAGCACACAGGGCCGCGCTGGCGTTTTCAGGTAGCGCAATTGAGCCTGCGCGGCGGCCTGGTGGGCTGGAGCGATGGCGTGCGCCAGATGGCGGTGCGCGCACGTCTGGACAGCCTTGTGCAGCCGCCCAGTCCAGACTTTCCGTATGGCATGCGCTTCGGCCTGACCGGGCGCATCGCCAAGGCCACGGTCGAGGCCCAGGGCCTCATCGGCCCCGTGCTGGACCTGCAAAGCGAACAGGCACGCTTTCCCGTGAAGCTGTGGGCCCATGCGGGCAGCCTGCGCGCCCGCGCCGAGGGCATTCTCGACAATCCCAGGGCGCTCAAGGGCATGGACCTGCAGGTGCGCCTGCGCGGCTCCAGCATGGCCGACCTGTTCCCGCTGACGGGTCTGTTGCTGCCGCGCACACCGCCCTTCGACACCAATGGCCATCTGGTCGGCAGCCTGGAGCCGGGGCGCGCCGTCTGGGACTACGAGGAATTCGATGGCCGCGTGGGCCAGAGCGACCTGCGCGGCACGCTGCACTACGCATCGGGCAAGCCGCGCCCCAAGCTCAGCGGCGATCTGGCCTCGCGTAAGCTGCGCCTGGCCGACCTGGGGCCGGTGGTGGGAGCACCGTCCACCAAGCAGGGCCAGAAGACCCGGCAGGCGGCCAGCGGCAAGGCCCTGCCCACGCAGCGCTTTGACACCAGCAAGTGGAATGCCATGGACATGGATGTGCGCTTCAAGAGCGACCGCATCGAGCGACCCCAGGCCCTGCCCATCGAGGACTTCAGCGTCCATGCCGTCATGGACAACGGCGTGCTGCGCCTGTCCCCGCTGCGCTTCGGCATGGCCAAGGGCCGGCTGGACATCGAGGCCGTGGTGGACAGCGGCGCCAAGCCGCCCAAGGCCAGCCTCCAGGGCAAGGTCCAGGGGCTGCAGCTGTCGGCCCTGTTCCCCGAGATCGAACTGATGAAGAAAAGCCTGGGCAGCATGGATGGCGCGCTGGGGCTGGAGGGCCGGGGCCAGTCCATTGCCGAATGGCTGGGCACCAGCTCGGGCGACATCCGCCTGTATGTGCGCGATGGCCGCTTCAGCAAGCAGCTCCTGGACCTGGCCGCGCTGAACCTGGGCAGCGTCATCGTCACCAAGCTGTTCGGCGCCGACAAGGAAGTGCAGCTCAACTGCGCCGTTGCCGACCTGACCGTGAAGCAGGGCATCGCGCGCACCCGCAACGTCAAGCTGGCCACGCCCGAGGCCATCATCGAGGCCACCGGACAGATCAGCCTGGCGCAGGAGACCATGGACCTGCGCATCGTGCCCGAGTCGCTGAAGTGGAAGTTCTTCTCGCTGCGCACGCCGCTGTACGTGCGCGGCAGTTTCGCCCAGCCTAAGGTAGGGGTGGAGCCCGGCCCGCTGCTGCTGCGCGCGGGCGCGGCCGTGGCCGCCGCCGTGGTGGCGCCAGCGGCCCTGGCCCTGGTGCCGCTGACGGTGCCGGCCGCCGAGGAAGATGCGCAATGCCAGCGCCTGCTGGCAGAAAGCAGCAAGAAGTAAACGCGTGGCCAGGATGCGCGGCAAGCGCCGCGCTGCATTGGCGCAAAAAGGCTAGCAAACCCGGTGGCAATGTGACGAAATAGCGCCGCAGCACACAGGCATCGAGACGCGGCGCCGGCAGGTCAAGAGCCTCGCCAATGCACTCGCAGACGATGCGCAGGCAGCGGGCGCCCTGGCGGCAGCGACGGCGCGCCGGCCCCGACGGCCCGTGTGCAGGAACGCCCTGCCAGAGCACCTCTTCGCTGTAGCGATCCATGCATTGCGTATTTCCCCTTAGCCCCTGTGACGGCGCAAGCCGTTGATTTCGCTTAACCTTGACGTTCGCTTTTCTCCTGTGCCAAGTCCTTTCCCCATGTCCTCCAAAGTCCAGTTCCGCCTGCGCGTATACAACGACAGCACCATTGCCATCGGTCCCGGCAAGGTGCAGTTGCTCGAAGCCATTGCCGAGGCGGGCTCCATCTCGGCTGCAGCGCGATCGCTGGGCATGTCCTACCGGCGCGCCTGGGTGCTGGTCGACGAGATGAACCGCGCGCTGCAGACGCCGGCCGTCAACACCAGCGCCGGCGGCGCCCATGGCGGCGGCGCCTCGCTCACCTCCACGGGCGAAGCCATCGTCAGGCATTACCGCTCCATAGAGACCACGGCGCGCATGGCGGCGGCGGCCGATATCGCCGCGCTGACACGCCTGCTCAATCCCCAGGGAACGAGCGCATGAGCGCGACCGGCTCCACGGCGCAGGCCGTCGCCTGCCGCCCCATCGGCCATGTGCGCAGCCGCTTCACCGACCCGGTGGGCATGCCCATACAGACGGCGGGCGCGGCCGACGAGGCCGGCCGCGTGGAGCTGCTGCCCGAGTTCGAGGCCGGGCTGCGCGACATCGAAGGCTTTGACTACCTGATCCTCATCACCCACCTGCACCAGGCCGTGGAAAAGCTGGAAGTCGTGCCCTTCATGGACGACAGCAGCCACGGCGTGTTCGCCACGCGCGCCCCGGCGCGGCCCAACCGGCTGGGCCTGTCCATCGTGCGCCTGGTGCGGCGCGAAGGACTGCTGCTGCATTTCCTGGGCAACGACATGCTGGACGGCACGCCTGTGCTCGACATCAAGCCCTACGTGCCCAGGCTGGATGTGCGCCAGACCGAGCGCATAGGCTGGTTCGGCAAGCGTATCGACCAGATGCCCGACATCCGCGCGGACGACCGTATGGCCTGAGCCTGCTTCGGCAGCAACGGCAACAGCCCTCAGTGGAAATTGCGGCTTGCCACGCCGGCGCCGCCCAGGCGGCCCAGCCAGCGGCTCATGTCGCGGGCGCGGTGCACGATGAGATGGCGCACGGCGGGCACCTCCTGGCTGGCCTGCTCTGCAGGCGCTGGCTCGCCGCAGTCCTTGCCGCCGCCCCAATCCGAGCTGCTTTGCCAGATGCCCTCCACCGCCAGCAGGCGCGCGCCCAGCAAGGGCTCGCCCCAGCGCGTGACGGTATCGGGCCAGACCACCAGGTTGACCGTGCCCGTCTCGTCCTCCAGCGTGATGAAGACCGTACCCTTGGCCGTGGGCGGGCGCTGGCGCACGGTGACGATGCCGCAGGCCCGCACGCGCATGCCCGCCAGCGTGTCGCGCAACTCCAGCGCCGTGCGCAGCCCGTGGCGGCGCAGGCGGTCACGCAGCAGGGCCAGCGGATGGCGGCGCAGGCTCAGGCCCGTGGCCGCGTAGTCGAACAGGATTTCCTCGCCCTCGGGCGCGGCGGCCAGTTGCACGGGCGCCTCATGCACGGGCACGCCCGCGAACAGCGGCGGCTGCACCTGCAGGGCCGCCGCATCCCACATCTGCTGGCGGCGGTGGCCTGACAGGCCCTGCAGCGCATCGGCCGCAGCCAGGGCCTGCAGCTCGGCGCGCTGCAGCCGGGCGCGCAGGGCCAGGTCCTCGGTGCTCCTGAACGGCGCCTGCGCGCGGACCTGCGCCACGCGCTCGCCCGAAGTCTTTGGCAACTGCGCCACCATGCACAGTCCCAGGCGCACGGCCGGCTGCGGCAGCTCGACGCCGGCAATGCGCTCGTGCGGCGCCTCCAGCGTGCAATCCCAGTCGCTGTGGCGCACATCGACGGGCAGCACGCGCACGCCGTGGCGGCGCGCGTCCTGGATCAGTTGCGAGGGGGTGTAGAAGCCCATGGGCTGGGCATTGAGCAGGGCCATCAGGAAACAGGCCGGCTCATGGCGCTTGAGCCAGGCGCTGGCATAGGCCAGCATGGCGAAGCTGTAGGCATGGCTTTCTGGGAAGCCGTATTCGCCAAAGCCCAGCATCTGGCGGAAGATGGCCTGGGCAAAATCAGCGCTGTAGCCGTTGGCCAGCATGCCGTCGATCAATGGGCGCTCGAAGCGGTGCACGCCCCCCTTGCGCCGCCAGGCGGCCATGGAGCGGCGCAGCTCGTCGGCATCGCCCGCCGAGAAATCTGCCGCGATCATGGCGATCTGCATCACCTGCTCCTGGAAGATGGGCACGCCCAGCGTGCGCTTGAGCGCCTTCTCGAGCGCGGGCTTTTCCAGGACCAGCTCGCCACCCTGCCGCCGACGCTCGCGCGCCTGCAGATAGGGATGGACCATGCCGCCCTGTATGGGGCCGGGCCGCACGATGGCGACCTCGACCACCAGGTCGTAGAACACGCGCGGCCGCAGCCGGGGCAGCATGCTCATCTGGGCGCGGCTCTCGATCTGGAAGGTGCCCACGGTGTCGGCGCGGCAGATCATGTCGTAGGTGGCGGCGTCCTCCTTGGGAATGTCGGCCAGCTCCCAGCGCGGGCCGCGCAGCGCGGCGCGCGCGTGCAGGCTGCCGCGCAGCACGGTGAGCATGCCCAGGGCCAGCACATCGACCTTGAGCAGATTCATGGTGTCCAGATCGTCCTTGTCCCACTGGATGACCGAGCGGCCCTCCATGGCGGCCGGCTCCACGGGCACCAGCCGCGTCAGCGGCCCGTCGGTCAGCACAAAGCCGCCCACGTGCTGGCTCAGGTGGCGCGGGCTGTCGCGCAGCTGCAAGGCCAGCTCCAGCCACAGCCGCGCACGCTGGGGCGACAGTTGCGGGCAGTCGTCGCCCAGCCGCTCGCGCAGCCGGGCCAGGCGCAGCAGCTTGGAGCGCACCCAGCCCAGGGCGGGGTCATCGGGTTCGGGCTCCGGCTCGGCCGCTTCGTCCTCGGCATCGCTGAACCAGTGGTGCTGCCGGGCCATGGCGTCGATCAGCGCCGCATCCACGCCCAGGGCCTTGCCCGCGTCGCGCAGTGCGCCACGCGTGCGCCAGCAGCTGACCACGGCCGTCAGCGCCGCACGGCCGCGGCCGTATTTTTCGTAGATGTACTGGATGACGGTCTCGCGCCGCGCGTGCTCGAAGTCCACGTCGATATCTGGGGGCTCGCTGCGCTCGCGGCTGATGAAGCGCGCCATCAGCAGCGTGGTCTTGTTCGGGTCCACGGCCGTGATGCCCAGGCAATAGCAGACGGCCGAGTTCGCGGCCGAACCGCGCCCCTGGCACAGGATGCCTTCGCTGCGCGCATAGCGCACGATGTCGTGCACGGTGAGAAAGTACATCTCGTAGCGGCATTCGGCGATCAGCTCCAGCTCATCCTTCAACTGCTTGGCGACCGATTCGGGAATGCCTTGCGGATAGCGCCCCGCCGCTCCCTGCCAGGTATGCCAGGCCAGGGTCTGGCGCGCGTCCATGCCGGGCAGCACGGTTTCCTGCGGATAGTGGTAGCGGATCTCACTGAGCTTGAAATCGCAGCGCGCGGCAATCTGCAGGGTTGCATCCAGCATGGCACGTGGATAGATGCCGCCCAGCCGCAAGCGCGAGCGCAGATGCCGCTCGGCATTGGGGTGCAGCTCGAAGCCGCACTCGGCCACCGTGCAGCCCAGGCGCAGCGCCGTCACCAGGTCCTGCAGCGGCTTGCGCGAGCGCGCATGCATGTGCACGTCGCCGCAGGCCACGCAGGACAGGCCCAGCAACCCTGCCACGTCCTGCAGGCTTTGCAGCCACAGGCTGTCGTCGGGCGCCAGCAGCAGCTCCACGCCCAGCCAGCAGCCCGGCCCCAGCTGCGCCACGGCGGCCTGCACGGCCTCGGCCATGGCGGGCACATCGCCGGGCAACAGCTGCGCACGCTGCGGCACAACGATGCATTCGCAGCCTTCACGCAGCAGATGCCAGGGGCTGTCGGCATCGACCAGGTACCGGCCCTTTTCGGCACGGGCGCGCGCCGCGCTGATGAACTCGCAGAGGTTGCCCCAGCCGTTCAGATCGCGCGCCAGCGCCACCACGCGCAGCGGCCCCCAGGCGAATTCGCTGCCATGGATCAGGGCCATCTCGCAGTCGCGCGCGGCCTCGAAGGCCCGCACGGCGCCGGCCACCGAGCATTCGTCGGTCAGGGCCAGCGCCTGGTAGCCCAGGGCCTTGGCGCGCTGCACCAGTTGGGCGGGCGAAGAGGCGCCGCGCAGAAAGCTGAAGTTCGACAGGCAGTGCAGCTCCGCATAGCCGGGCAGGCCCGGGCCCGATGCCATGCCGGACACCGGCCCGGCGACCTGGGGCGGAGGCTGCAGCCGCTGCAGCTGCGGGGGCGGCGGCTCCAGCAGGATGTCCTGTTCAGCCATAGATGCCTTGCGCAAACCAGGCGGCGGGCGACAGCAGGGCCGGCATGCCTGGCAGCCGCTCCGATGCAGGCGTGCGCTCGCGGTAGATCCAGACATGGCCGACAGCCGCGTTGCTGGCCACGAAATAGTCACGCACGGCCAGCGCCGCATCGGCCTGCGGCTCTCCCCACCAGCCGGCCTCCAGCCGATAGGGGCCGGCCAGCAATTGCAGCGGCCCCTGCCAGCAAGGGCGGCTGCCCTGCAGGAGCAGCGGCTGGGGCGGATCAAGCAGCCAGGGCGGCAGCAGGCCCTGCCAGGGGTTGGCCGCCTTGCGCGCGTGCGCGGGCCGCCGCGGGGCCTGCGGGGTCTGCAAGGCCTCGCAGGCCGGGGTCCAGCGCTGCATGGCCTCGGGCCGGTGGTCCGATTGCAGCTGCGCCACCCGCACGCCCTGCGCACCACGGCGGGCCGAGACGCGCTCCACCCATTCATGCCAGGCCATGCCGCTGGCTGCGTCTGCCGCGCCTGCCGCCTCGCCCAGCGGCGCCGGGCCGGGCGTGGCCGGTGGCAGGCAACTGCCGGCATCGGCCGCGAAAGGCGCGGTGTCCAGCGCCACCAGCTCCAGCATGTCCGCAGGCGCGCGCCAGGGCGTGCGGGCCAGGCGTTCGCGCAGCAGGCGCTCCATGTGCTCCAGCGCCTGGGCGGGGCGGGCCGTGCGGATGTCCAGCGCTTCCCAGGCCGGCAGCTCCGTGCCGTCCACGCGCCGCAGATCATGGTGCCAGCGCAGTTGCAGGCCCAGCACGCCCTGGTGGCGGGCCTGCAGCCAGGCCTGCAGCGCACGCAGCAGGGGCCGGGCGGCCTGCAGCAGGGCCTGGGCGTCGCTGGCCGGATAGCCCAGGTCGGCGCGCAATGCAAAGTGCTCGGGCAGCTCCAGCCAGTCCAGCGCATGGGGGCTGCTGCCATAGGCCTGGTCCAGCGCCAGCAGGCCCGGCAGCCCGATGCGCCGCGCCAGGCCCGCGCGCGGCAGGGCGCGCAGCTCGCCCCAGCGGCGGCAGCCCATGCGCTCCAGGGCCGGCGCATGCGGCTCCAGTGCGGGCAGTGTCCAGATGGGCAGTGCGTCGGCAGACGGCCAGGGCTGGCGCGAATCCGTGCCCTGCATGCGCCAGCGCAGACGCGCCAGCGCCTGCCATGCCGTGGCGCCCCGGGCCCAGGACGGCATCCGGGGGCCGCCCGCCTGGCCGTCCTCGGGCTGCTGTTCTCGCAGCGCGCGCAGCAGGCCCAGCAGCATGGCCTGGCGACCGCCCCACAGGCGCTCCACGCTGCCCACCTCCATCAACGCCACAGCCTGCCCTGCCCCGTACCAGAGGGCCACGCGCGGCGTCCAGCGCAGGGCCCACCAGGCCTGCTGCGCGCAGGCACTGCGTTCGCCATCACTGTCGCCGTTGCCCTGGCCATCGCCCTGCGCGACATGCAGCGGCCAGGCAATCCAGTGCAGTGCTTGATTCGGCTGTGCCATGGCATCTCACCCCAGGGTGTGCGCTGCCGCCTGCAGGGCGGGCGCCTCGGCGGGCAGCAGTTGCCCGTGTCCATGAAGCCAGCGCTGCGCCTCGTCCGCCTGCCGGGTGCGCCGCTGGGCCTGGGCCTGCAGCACGTCCTGCCAGGCCCAGTGGTGCAGGGGCAGCTTCAAGGGATGCTCCAGCGCAGGCCCCCGGCGCTTGAGCAACTGCACGCGCAGGCAGGCTGGCGTGCCGCCTTCGCCCGGCTCCCCCAACTCTGTCTCCACGCGCAGCCGCAGCGGCGCGGGCGAGGCCACCGTCTGCAGGGCGGCCGAGGCCTCGCGCCACAGCCACAGAATGCGCCCCTGCGCAGCGGCCGCCCATTGCAGCCGGCGCAGCGTGGCCATGGGCAGACCGGCTGGCAGCCAGGCCAGCACGGCCAGCACGTCGCGGCAGCGCAGTGCCTGCTCACAGACCCAGGCCAGCCCTGCCCCATCGCCTGCCGGGTGGGCGCCGGGGTGGGCGCCCGGGTGGGTGTCGGCCTCCACGCAGCACAGCCGGTGCGCCGCCACGCCCGCAGCTTCCAGTCCCGGTGCAAAAGGCCTGCAAGGCGGTGCCACCAGCACCACCTGGCCCGCGCTGCGCTGCATCAGGGCCGCCAGGCCCGGCAGCAGCAGCGGCCACTCGGCATGGCCATGCGCGGGTTGCAGCAGCTCGACCATGGCGCCCAGCGGCCAGCCCCCGCCCGGCAATTGCGCATCCAGCAGCGCATGGCCCGAAGGCTGGACTCGCTGCTGCAGCGCCTGCTGCCAGCCATCGCCACGCCACACGCCCTGCAACTGAGGCAGCACACGCGCCGCGCCCGCCATGGGGGCGGGCTGCGCAGTTTGGGAGGCGTGGGGCGTGGTCATGGGGGAAATCTCAAATACTGTATGAATATACAGCACTCTTGATTTCCAAGAAATCCACGGATGTAAAAAAGCCGGGCAAGCCCGGCTGTCTCAGTGCGCTGGCGCTCTCGCTGCGCCGCCCGCTGGGGTTGTGGCGTCGATCTGCATGCAGGCTTCGCACCACTGCGCGACCGCTGTGTCCACGGCGTGGGTGCGGGCATTGATGGCGGGCCAGCGGCGCAGGCAGGCGTTGACGATGGCCTGCAGTTGCCACAGCGCCTCGCGGCTGAGCAGGGCCAGCTCGCTCATGCCCTGCACATCGTCCTTGAGGTAGGCCAGCAGGTCGGTTTGCTGGCTGGGATGCAGGCCGGCCTCGGCCAGCTGCTTTTGCAGGCCGCCGATGCTGGAGTCGATGTAGACAGCCGCCTGGTGGTCGGGCATGGCCTGCCAGCGCTCGGGGAAGGCCTGGCTGAACGTGTCCCACATCTGAAAGGCGGCCGACAGCGCTGCCACGCTGTGCGTGACCTCGGCCTGCAGCGGCGGCAGCGGCGTGCCCGGCGAGATCTCGTCGTACAGCAGCGGCAGCAGGATGCCGACCAGATCGGCCGGATAGCGGCGGTGGGTCATGCGCAGCATCAGCGACAGGCGCTGGCCGGGCAGGTCCTGGAATTTGTCGAAGAAGGCCGAGACCACCTCGGCCAGCAACAGGATACGGCCCATTTTGGAGATGGCTTCGCCATGCACGCCGCGCGGATAGCCCGTGCCGTCCATGCGCTCGTGGTGCTCGAGCACGGCCATTTCCACGTCCTGCGAATACGCGCCCGCGCCCCGCATGATGAGCATGCCCGTGACCGAGTGCGCCACCAGGTGCTTGCGCTCGGCGCCCGTGAGCCGGTAGTTGGGGTCGGTCCAGGCCGGGTCCATGTAGAGCATGCCCACGTCGTGCAGCAGGGCCGCCGTGGCCAGCGGGCCGCATTCACGCTCGCTCCATTCGCTTTGCAGCGCCAGGTAGATGGCCACCAGCATCATCTGCAGGCTGTGGGCGAACAGCTCGGGCCGCTGCTCGCGCATGACCGTGAGCTTGAAGGCGATCTGCGGCGGCAGCACCATCAGGCGCAGCGGTGCCAGCAGCCGGTCCGTGCCGCCCAGCGACTGCACCAGGCGGCGCATCAGGTCCACGGTCTCGCACTGCACCATGGCCTGGGCTTCGATGGCCAGCACGTCCACGCGGTTGTCCACGCCCAGGTGCTTGTCGATGGGGTCGCGCAGCTTGTGCTTGACCAGGCGCTCGTACATGTTGCCGTCGATGCGCGCACCCTTGTCCACGAGCTTGACGCCCTTGTCGTTGAAGATGGGCTCGCCGGTGACCACGTTGCAATGCTCGGCCATGTCGGTGACGGCGCGCAGGAAATGCACGCCCTCGTCCTTCCATCCCTGCGCTGTCGGTGGATTGCGCACGGCCGCGACATCCGTCATAGAGGCTCCCATTGGCTCGAAATCTGAAATATAAGCAAAAGAGCCCGCGCAAGGCGGGCTCTCGTTGCGCAGGCCTGCCAAGGCAGGCCGTGCACGGCAACATCAGCGAATCAGCGTCACGCCGGTCTTGGACTGGATGTCCTCGAAGCTCACTTCGGGGGCCAGTTCCACGAGCTTCAAGCCCTGCGGCGTCACGTCCATCACTCCCAGGTCGGTGATGATACGGTCCACCACGCCCACGCCGGTCAAAGGCAGGGTGCAGGCGGGAAGAATTTTGAGGTCGGTCGTGCCGTCCTTCTTCTTTGCCACATGTTCCATGAGCACGATGACGCGCTTGACGCCCGCCACCAGGTCCATGGCGCCGCCCATGCCCTTGACCATCTTGCCGGGAATCATCCAGTTGGCCAGGTCGCCCTTCTCGGACACCTGCATGGCGCCCAGGATGGACAGGTTGATCTTGCCGCCACGGATCATGGCGAACGACTGGTCGCTGCCGAAGATGGACGAGCCGGCAATCGTCGTCACGGTCTGCTTGCCGGCATTGATCAGGTCGGCGTCCACGGCATCCTCGGTCGGGAAGGGGCCGATGCCCAGCATGCCGTTCTCGGACTGCAGCCACACTTCCTTGTCACCCGTGTGGTTGGCCACCAGGGTGGGAATGCCGATGCCCAGGTTGACGTAGAAGCCGTCTTCGAGTTCTTGGGCCGCGCGGGCGGCCATCTGGTCTTGGGTCCACGGCATGGTCAGGCTCCTTGTTTTTCTGTGATGGTGCGCTTTTCGATGCGCTTTTCGGGATTCGGGTTGTGCACGATGCGGTGCACGTAGATGCCGGGCAGGTGGATGTCGTCCGGTGCGATCTCGCCGACCTCGACCACCTCTTCCACTTCCACGATGCAGACCTTGCCGGCCGTGGCGGCGGCAGGGTTGAAGTTGCGCGCCGTCAGGCGGAACTGCAGGTTGCCGCTCTTGTCGGCACGGTGGGCCTTGACCAGGGAGACATCGGGCACGAGCGAGCGCTCCATCACATAGGTCTCGCCGTCGAACTCGCGCAGCTCCTTGCCCTCGGCCACCATGGTGCCCACGCCGGTCTTGGTGAAGAAGGCCGGAATGCCGGCGCCACCGGCACGCAGCTTCTCGGCCAGCGTGCCCTGGGGCGTGAATTCCAGCTCCAGCTCGCCGGCCAGGTACTGGCGCTCGAACTCCTTGTTCTCGCCCACATACGACGAGATCATCTTCTTGATCTGGCGCGTCTCCAGCAGCTTGCCGAGGCCAAAGCCGTCCACGCCCGCGTTGTTGGAAATCACCGTCAGGCCCTTGGCGCCGCTGTCACGCAGCGCGTCGATCAGGGCCTCGGGAATGCCGCACAGGCCGAAGCCGCCTACAGCCAGCAATTGCCCGTCGGCCACGACGCCCTGGAGCGCCTGCTCCGCGGAGGGGTAGAGCTTTTTCACACATGTCTCCTTCAGATTGGATGCGCTACGATACTACGTACTTGCATAGGTAGTTTTTCGTAAAGATTTGCCCATGGATATAGATTACCGGCTGGCGTTCGAAGCCGCCCCCGTCGGCCTCGTGATCTCGCGCAATCGCACCATGATCGACTGCAACCGCCAGGTCTGCGAGATGTTCGAGGCCTCGCGCGAGGTGCTGATCGGCCAGACCTTCCAGATCCTCTACCCCAGCGCCGACGAGTACGAGCGGCTGGGCGCGCGCATCGCGCCCATTCTCAACGCCCGGGGTTTCTACTCGGACAACCGCATCATGAAGCGCGCCAACGGCGAAACGTTCTGGTGCCATGTCACGGGCCGCACGCTGGACCGCAGCGACCCGCATGCATCGGGCATCTGGAGCTTCGAGGACCTCAGCGCCCACCGTCCTGTCAAGGCCGAGCTCACGGGGCGCGAGCGCGAGGTGGCCGCCCGCCTGCTGGAGGGGCTGACCTCCAAGGAAATCGGCCGCGCCCTGGCCATCAGCCACCGCACGGTGGAGATCTACCGCGCACGGCTGATGCGCAAGTACGGCGCCTCCACGGCCGCCGATCTGGTCCACAAGCTGGTCTCGGGCTGACAGGGCGACGGCCTACACGGGCCGTATCCGCCCACGCAACACAATGCCTTGGCAAAAAGCATGCCCGGCATGGCGCATGCGGGAGGCGGTGAAATTTTTTGGCTATGGCGCAGTTGAGATTTGCCAATCGCCAAAGCCTTGCCGCATCCATAGAACGAAACAACAATAAAAGCAATTCGATAGCACGCAGCTATTGATTTTCCAAGCGCCGCGCTGCCTGCGTGCAAGCCGGCGCCGCTACCACCCCTCGATCAAGGAGAGACCATGACCCACAAGCTCACCACCGCCGCAGGCGCCCCGGTTGCCAACAACCAGGACTCGCTCACGGCCGGCCCGCGTGGCCCGATGCTGCTGCAGGACCTGTGGCATCTGGAAAAAATGGCCCACTTCAACCGCGAAGTGATTCCCGAGCGCCGCATGCATGCCAAGGGCTCGGGCGCCTTCGGCACCTTCACCGTGACGGGTGACATCACGCGCTACACCCGCGCCAAGGTGTTCTCCGACATCGGCAAGCAGACCGAAGTGTTCGCGCGCTTTTCCACCGTGGCCGGCGAACGCGGCGCGGCCGATGCCGAGCGCGATATCCGCGGCTTCGCCGTCAAGCTCTATACCGAGGAAGGCAACTGGGACCTGGTGGGCAACAACACGCCGGTGTTCTTCTTCCGCGACCCGCTCAAGTTCCCCGACCTGAACAAGGCCGTCAAGCGCGATCCCTACACCAACCTGCGCTCGCCCGAGAACAACTGGGACTTCTGGACCGGCCTGCCCGAGGCCCTGCACCAGATCACCATCGTCATGAGCGACCGGGGCATTCCGCGCGGCTACCGCCACATGCACGGCTTCGGCTCGCACACCTACAGCTTCATCAACGCCAGCAACGAGCGCCACTGGGTCAAGTTCCACTGGGTCTGCCAGCAGGGCATCGAGAACTTCGGCGATGCCGAGGCCGCCGCCGTGGTCGCCTCCGACCGTGAAAGCAGCCAGCGCGACCTGCTCGAAGCCATCGAGCGCGGCGAGTTCCCGCGCTGGAAGCTGTGCGTGCAGATCATGCCCGAGCATGAAGCCGAGACCTACCGCTTCCACCCCTTCGACCTGACCAAGGTCTGGAGCAAGAAGGACTACCCGCTGATCGAAGTGGGCGTGATGGAGCTCAACCGCAACCCGCGCAACTACCACGCCGATGTGGAGCAGGCCTCGTTCACGCCGGCCAACCTGGTGCCGGGCATCGGCCCCTCGCCCGACCGCATGCTGCAGTCGCGCCTGTTCTCGTATGGCGATGCCGCGCGCTACCGCCTGGGTGTGAACCACCACCAGATCCCCGTGAACGCGCCGCGCTGCCCCTACCACGCCTACCACCGTGACGGCGCCATGCGCGTGGACGGCAACTACGGCGGCACCATCGCCTACGAGCCCAACACCAAGGGCGAGTGGCAGGAGCAGCCCGCCTTCGCCGAGCCGCCGCTGGCCCTGCACGGCGCGGCCGACCGCTGGAACTACCGCGAGGACGATGCCGACTACTTCACCCAGCCCGGCGACCTGTTCCGCCTGCTCACGCCCGATGCGCAGCAGCGCCTGTTCGAGAACACGGCGCGCAACATCGCCGGCGTGTCCGACCACATCGTGCAAAAGCACATAGCGCACTGCACCCAGGCTGACCCCGCCTACGGCAAGGGCGTGGCCGATGCCATCGCCCGCCAGAAGGCCGGCACGCTCTGACCGGCTGACGCCCACGGCAAAACGCCCCCGAAACTTCGGGGGCGTTTTTCATGGCGCGCCCTGCCCTCAGGCCACGGCCTTGAAGGCGGGAAGCTTGTCGCCCAGCCGCTTGCCCATCTCCATGCCCAGGGCCTGCAGGCCGCTCATGGGGCGCACCATGACTTCGAATTCCCGGATCAGCCCCTGCTCGTCGAAGCGGATGAAGTCGATGCCCTTGAGGTTCTTGCCGCCCACGCTGGCGCTGAACTCCAGCACCACGTCCAGGCCGTCATCGCTGGCCATCTGGCGGTGGTAGGTGAAGTTCTCGAACACCTGGACCACGGTGGAGAGCGCCAGCAT
The DNA here is from genome assembly GCF_000632165.1 of Delftia sp. RIT313. Taxonomy (NCBI): domain Bacteria; kingdom Pseudomonadati; phylum Pseudomonadota; class Betaproteobacteria; order Burkholderiales; family Comamonadaceae; genus Delftia; species Delftia sp. RIT313. The sequence goes on from NZ_JFYT01000039.1 coordinate 37,869, forward strand.
CAGCGCGGGTGCCGAGGCATAGGGCGTGTTCGCCATGGGCGAGCGGAACACTGCATCGGGATGGACGATGGTGTGCAGCTCGCCCAGGTCGCTGGCGGCAACCATGCGATGCCACAGCTCCAGGGAGCGGGCGACTGCGGGATGGGTGTTCTTCGGGGGCTGGGACATGCTTGTCTCCTGGTGGTTGAGGTGGAAAACGGAATCGGGCGGCGCCCTCAAAGGCTGGCCGCCAGCGTGGTGCCTTGCACGATGGCGCGCTTGGCGTCGAGTTCGGCCGCCACGTCGGCGCCGCCGATCAGGTGCACGCTGCAGCCCGCCGCGCTCAGGGCCGCATGCAGCTCGCGCTGCGGCTCCTGGCCCGCGCAGAGCACGACGTTGTCCACCTCCAGCAGTTGCGGCTGGCCGTCCACGGTGATGTGCAGCCCGGCGTCGTCGATGCGCTCATAGGCCACGCCCGAGCCCATGGCCACGCTGCGTGCCTTCAGCGAGGTGCGGTGTATCCAGCCCGTGGTCTTGCCCAGTTGGTCGCCCACCTTGGTGGACTTGCGCTGCAGCAGGTGCACGCGGCGCGGCGAGGGCTCGGCCTGCGGCTGCGCCAGGCCGCCGGCCTGGGCGTAGTCCGTGTCTATGCCCCACTCCGCATAGAACTTGCGGGGCGCCAAGGCGCCGCTGTCGCCGGCATGGGTCAGGTACTCGGCCACATCGAAACCTATGCCGCCCGCGCCGATGATGGCCACGCGCTCGCCCACGGGCCTGTCGCCCTGCAGCACGTCCAGGTAGCCGAGCACCTTGGGATGGTCCACGCCGTCGATGGCGGGAACGCGCGGCCGTATGCCCGTGGCCAGCACGATCTCGTCATAGCCGCCCTCGATGAGCTGGGCGGCCTCCACGCGGTGGCCCAGCCGCAGCGCCACGCCGCCCAGCTCCAGCTGGCGGCGGAAGTAGCGCAGCGTCTCGTGGAACTCCTCCTTGCCGGGCACCTTCTTGGCAATGTTGAACTGCCCGCCGATCTCGCTGGCCGCATCAAACAGCGTCACCGCATGGCCGCGCTGCGCGGCGGTGACGGCGAAGCTCAGGCCCGCCGGGCCGGCGCCCACCACGGCGATGCGCTTGGCGGCGGGCGCGGGCGCAATCACCAGCTCGGTCTCATGGCAGGCGCGCGGGTTGACTAGGCAGGAGGTGATCTTGCCGCCAAAGGTATGGTCCAGGCAGGCCTGGTTGCAGGCAATGCAGGTGTTGATCTCGTCGGCCCGGCCCTGGCGCGCCTTGCGCACGAAGTCGCCATCGGCCAGCAGCGGCCGGGCCATGGACACCATGTCGGCATAGCCCTCGGCCAGCAGGCGCTCGGCCACTTCGGGCGTGTTGATGCGGTTGGAGGTGATCAGCGGGATGCCCACCTGCCCCATCACGCGCTGCGTGACCCAGGCATAGGCGGCGCGCGGCACCTTGGTGGCAATGGTGGGAATGCGCGCCTCGTGCCAGCCTATGCCCGTGTTCAGCAGCGTGGCGCCTGCGGCCTCGATGGCCTGGGCCAGCGCGATCACTTCCTCCAGCGTGGAGCCGCCTTCCACCAGGTCCAGCATGGACAGGCGGTAGATGATGATGAAGTCCCGCCCCACGCGCTGGCGCGTGCGCCGCACGATCTCCACCGCAAAGCGCATGCGGCCCGCGTAGCTGCCGCCCCATTCGTCATCGCGGTGGTTGGTGCGTGCGGCGATGAACTCGTTGATCAGATAGCCCTCCGAGCCCATGATCTCCACGCCGTCGTAGCCCGCATGGCGGGCCAGGGCTGCGCAGCGCACGAAGTCCTCGATGGTCTGCTCCACCTCGTCGCCCGTCAGCGCATGCGGCACGAAGGGGTTGATGGGCGCCTGCAGCGCGCTGGGCGCCACCAGCCCGGGCTGGTAGGCATAGCGGCCGAAGTGCAGGATCTGCATGGCGATCTTGCCGCCCTCGGCATGGACGGCCTGCGTGACGATGCGGTGCTGGTCCGCCTCGTGCTCATTGACCATCATGGCGCCGCCCTTCATGGGACGGCCGCGCTCATTGGGGGCGATGCCGCCCGTGACGATCAAGCCCACCTCGCCGCGCGCCCGCTCGGCGTAGAAGGCGGCCATGCGCTCGAAGCCGTTGGGCGCCTCTTCCAGGCCCACGTGCATGGAGCCCATGAGCACGCGGTTTCTGAGCGTGGTGAAGCCCAGGTCCAGTTCGGCATTCAGGTGGGGATAGTGGGTCATGCCTGTCTCGCTTTTATGCAACTGATTGCATGAATGTAGTCAGCCTCCTTTATTTATGCAACTGGTTGCGCAAAAAATTGCAGAAATGACTGCAGCGCTTGGCTGCACCTCCATGCAGGCCCGTAAGATGGCGCCCAGCTCCAGCGCCTTTCTTGTTGCCGATGTCCCTGCCACACGCCCTTCTCACCGCCTTGGTCGAGCACCCCTGCTCGGGCTCGGAACTTGCCGAGCGCTTCGACCGCTCCATCGGCTATTTCTGGAACGCCACGCACCAGCAGATCTACCGCGAACTCGCCCGGCTGGAAGAGGCGCAATGGATCGAGGCCCTGCCCGCCGAATCCGGCCGGGGCCGCAAGCGCCAGTACCGCATCCTGCCCACGGGCCGCAAGGAGCTCAAGCGCTGGGTGGCCGAGCAGGAAGACCCCAAGCCGCTGCGCGAGGAATGGATGGTCCGCCTGCGTGCCGAGGCGGTGGTGGGCCCCTGCGGACTGCAGGACGAAGTGCAGCGGCTGCTGGCACTGCACCAGGCGCAGCTGGACGTCTACCAGCGGCTGGAGCAGCGCGACTTCCTGGACAAGCCGCCCACGCGCGAGCGGCGGCTGCAGCACCTGGTGCTCAAGGCCGGCATACAGCAGGAGCAGCTGTGGATAGGCCTGCTGCAGGAAGCCCGGGAGATCCTGGACATGCCGGCCAGGCCCTGAGCAACGGTTGCGAAGACTGAGACGGCTGAGACGGCTGAGACGGTCGCGACGGCCGCCTCAGCCCTTGTTCAAGCCGTGCAGCGCCAGCCCCGGCGCCTCCAGCCGGGCACGCAGAATGCGCCCGTGCGTGGAGTCCGTCACATACAGCGTGCGGCGGTCCGCGCCGCCAAAGGCCAGGTTGGTGAGCGAGCTTCCCGGCACGCCACGCAGCACCTGCACGGGCTCGGCACGGTGGTTGAGCACCCACACCAGGCCCAGGCCCGGGTTGGCCACCAGCAGCCGGCCCTGGTCATCCACGGCCAGCCCGTCGGGGCCGCTGGGGCCGTAGGAGGTGAAGAACTGCCCCACCTTGGCCACGCTGCCATCGGGCAGCAGGGGCACGCGCCAGACGCAGTTGCCGCGCGTCACGGCCAGGTAGAGCACGCGGCCATCGGGCGACAGCGCCACGCCGTTGGGGCTGGGCACGTTGGCCAGCAGCAGGTCCAGCCGGCCGTCCGGCCGCAGGCGGTACAGGCGGCCGCTGGGATCGTGCAGGCCACTCTGGCCCTGGTCGGTGAAGTAGAGGTTGCCTTCGGCATCGAAGACCAGGTCGTTCACGCCCTTGAAGCGCTCGCTGTTGCGCCTCTGCAGATAGGGGCTGATGCGCCCCGTGGCCACATCCAGGCGCATCAGGCCGTTCTTGTAGTCGGTGATCAGCAGCGTGCGCTCGTCAAGGAACTTCATGCCGTTGGGCTCGCCGTCGTACTCGGCAACCAACGTCCAGGCGCCTTGCGGATCGACGCGGAACACGCGGCCCCAGGGAATGTCGGCCACGTACAGATGGCCGGCCGCGTCGAACACCGGCCCTTCGAGGAAGGAGTCGGTCACGGCGCCGCTGCGGTTGGCATCGGCCCAGTCGCTGCGCTCGGGGCGGCGCAGGGCGTCGGGCATGGTGGTGAACGATTCGAGTTCGCAGACCTGGGGGGCTTGCAGCAGGAACATGGTGTCTGTCTTTCTTGGAGTGTCAGGCCGCGCCGTCGAAGCCATACAGCCTTGCGGGGTTGTCCACCAGGATGCGGTCCATGGCCTCGTCCGTGCCGGCCCATGCCTGCAGCAGGTCCACCAGGTCGGCGTCATTGACGGAGCCCGGCGCCTCGGTGGTGTGCGGCCAATCGCTGCCCCAGACCAGGCGCTCGGGTGCGGCGCGCACCAGGTCGCGGCCCAGCGGCAGCGTGTCGGCATAGGAAGGGCCGCCCACCGATGAACGCATATAGGCGCCGGAGAGCTTGACCCAGGTGTTGCCACCATCGAGCAGCCGGCGCAGCGCGGCATGGGCCGCGCCCTCCACGCCCTCCATGCCTTGAGCCGGGTCGATGCGGCCCAGGTGGTCCACGACCAGGGGCACGGGCAGCGCGCCCAGCACTGGCGCCAGCGCCACCAGCTGTTCGGGCTGCACAAAAATCTGCACATGCCAGCCCAGCCGTGCAACCCGGTGCGCCAGCGTGACCAGCATGTGGGCCGTGGTCTCGCCCCAGGACTGCGGCGAGACAAAGTTCACGCGCAGCCCGCAGACGCGGTGCGCGGCCAGCCGGTCCAGCTCGGCATCGGCCACGTCGTGGGCGACCACGGCCACGCCGCGCGCCACATCGCCCAGGCGCTCCAGCGCATCCAGCGTGCAGGCGTTGTCCGTGCCATAGGTCGAGGGCGTGACCACCACGGCGCGCGAAGTGCCCAGGCGCTGCTGCAGTTGACGGTACATGGCCACGTCGGCCTGCGGCGGCGTGCGCGGCCAGTGCGGCGACGGTGCAAAGCGCGCATCGAAGATGTGCATGTGACTGTCGCAGGCCAGCGGCGGCAGCGTGCGGAAAGGCCGGTTCGTGCCGGCCGAATGTGCAACGGCGATGGTCGATGCGTTCATGGCCATGCGCTCAGTCCAGCACGATGGCGCCCTTGCGCACCACCTCGCCCCACTTGGCGTCTTCCTTCCGGAGGAAGGCCGCGAACTCGGCCGGCGTCGATGCCATGGGCTGGGCGCCCAGATCGCTCAGGCGCTGGCGCACCTCGGCTTCCTGCAGCACCTCGGACAGCGCCTGGTGCAGGCGCGCGGCCACGGGCTCGGGCGTGCCCGTAGGCAGGAAGATGCCGTTCCACTCATAGGCCTCGTAGCCGGGAATCACGGTCTCGGACACGGTGGGCACATCGGGCAGGCGGGCCGAGCGCTGGGGCGCCGCCACGGCCAGGGCGCGCAGCTTGCCACCCGTGACCAGCGGATAGGTGGCCGCCATGGTGCCGAACATGAAGTCCACCTGCCCGCCCATCACATCGGCAATGGCCGGCCCGCCGCTCTTGTAGGGCACATGGACCATGTCCAGATCCAGCCGCTGGCGGAACAGCTCGGCCGCCAGGCGCTGCACCGTGCCGCTGCCGCCCGAGGCGAAGTTGATCTTGCCCGGCTGCCCCTTGGCCCTGGCCGCCAGGTCGGCCACGCTGCGCACGGGCGAATCGGCCTTCACCACGACCACATTGGGCATGAGCAGCACCAGCGACAGCGGCTGCAGCGCGCTGCGCGCATAGGGCAGCTTGGCAAACAGATGCGGGTTGATGGAAAACGGCGTGGCGTCGTAGAGCACCGTGTAGCCATCGGCGCGCGCCTTGGCCACCTGGCTGGCACCAATCGTGCCGCTGGCCCCGGGCCGGTTGTCCACGATGATGCTGGTGCCCAGCCGCGCGCCCATGCGCGTGGCCAGCAGGCGCGCGGCCGCGTCGGCGACGCCGCCGGGCGCATAGGGCACGACCAGGGTGATGGGACGCTCGGGAAAGGCGGCCTGGGCCACGGCGGCGGCCAGGGCGCAGGCCGCGATCAGGGTTCCGGCAAGGAATTTCATGGCTTGTCTCCAGATTTTTTTGGGGGGTGGCGGCCGAATCAATCCGCCTTCAGGTTCAGTTCGCGGGCGATCTGCGCATAGGACGCCCCTGCCCTGGCTCAGGCGCCGGCCGCCGCAGGCACGCGGGCCAGCACCTCCAGCACATTGCGGGCCGCGCCCACGCCCATGTTCACGTAGGCATCGCCGGTCACGCCGCCGATATGGGGGCTGAGCACGAAGTTCCTTTCGCCCTGGAACGGGTGGCCGGCCACCATGGGCTCCACCGCAAAGCTGTCCAGCCCTGCAGCCGCCACCTGGCCCGAGCGCACGGCGGCCAGCAGCGCGGCCTCGTCGATCAGGCCACCGCGTGCGGTGTTGACCACGATCACGCCGCGCTTGCAGGCCGCCAGCGTGGAGGCGCCGAGCATGCCCCGGTTTTCCTCGGTCAGCGGGCAGTGCAGCGAAATCGCGTCGGACTCGCGCCAGATGGTTTCCAGGTCCACGGGCTGCACGTAGGCGGGCAGGTTCTTTGCGAAGGGATCGAAGCCGATCACGCGCATGCCCAGCGCATCGGCCATGCGCGCAAAGCGCAGGCCGATGGCGCCCAGGCCCACCAGGCCCACGGTGCGTCCGCCCAGCTCCAGGCTCTTGTGCGTGGCCTTGTCCCAGTGGCCTGCGTGCATGCGTGCATCCAGCGCCACCACCGACTTGGCGCAGGCCAGCAGCAGGGCCAGTGCCTGCTCGGCCACGGCCGCCGCATTGGCGCCAGCGGCGGCCACCACGGCAATGCCGCGTTCGGCGGCGGCCACCTTGTCGATGGTGTCCGTGCCGCTGCCGTGCTTGGAGATCACGCGCAGCGAGGGCGCCGCGTCCATCACGGCCGCGCCCACCTTGCCGTAGCGCACGATGATGGCCACGGGATCATGGGCACGGCACAGCGCGACCAGGTCCTCTTCGGTGGGCGTCTTGCCCGCATAGACGATGTCGTGCTGCGCCAGCAGGTCCAGCGCCTGTTGCGCCAGATCGGCGCCGGTGACGATGATGGTGCTCACAGCGATTCCCCTTCCTTGAGCACGCCGGCCGCGCGCAGGGCCACGGGCAGCCATTTCGATGCGGTGTCGCCGCGCGCAATGGCCTCGATGCGGGCGGCCTCGTCGGCCACCTTCTTCACGGCCAGCTCCAGCATGGCGGGGGCCTTGGCGCGCTCGATGACGACCACGCCATCGGCATCGCCCACCACCAGGTCGCCCGGGTGAACCGTCGTGCCACCAGCGGAGATGGCGTGGTTGATGCGGCCCGGTACGAACTTGGTCGGGCCTGCGGGATTGAAGCCTGCGCTGAACACGGGGAAGTCCAGCTCCAGCAGCTCCAGGCGGTCGCGGATGGCGCCGTCCACGATGACGCCGGCCAGACCCAGCTTCTTGCAGGCGCTGAGCATCAGCGTGCCCATGAGCGCCGCCGTCTGGTCGCCCTTGCCGTCGATGACCAGCACATCGCCGGGCCGGGCCAGCGCGATGGCGGCGTGGATCATGAGGTTGTCGCCGGGGCGCACCTCGACGGTGAAGGCCGGGCCGGCCACCTTCATGCCCTGGTGCACGGGCGCCACGCGCGCATGCATGGTGCCGCGGCGGCCCGCCACGTCGGCCAGGATGGCGGCCTGAAAGCCGGCTGCGCGTTGCACGACCTGGGCGTCCACGCGCTCTATGTCACGGATGATTTCTGGGAGTTGGCTCATGATGGTCCAGTGAGATGGGGGGAAGAAAAACAGGAAGGTGCGCGCGTCAGTCGGCCTTGATGCCGGCCTCGGCCATGGTGGGCACGTCAGGCAGGGCCTTCAGGCGCGCCGCCGAGGTCACGGCCAGCGCGGGCGTGTCGCCCTTGTAGGGCACGTGGATGAAGCGCACGCCGCCCTTTCTTTGCAGCAGTTCGCCCTGCATCTGCAAGACGGTTCCGCTGCCGCCCGAGGCAAAGGCCAGGCGGACGGGCACGGCAAGGCTGTCGCAGTCCATGGCGAGATCTCGATGGAAGAAAGGAAGGGAGGTGGGAGCGAGAAGGAAGCGAAAGGGCTGGCGCCCCTGCCCCCGGGCTCAGTCCAGGCTGGCGCCCGAGTCCTTGACGATGCGTGCCCAGCGCGGCACCTCGGCACGCAGCAGCGCGGCGAACTTCTCGGACGAGCCGCCCAGCACCTCGCCGCCTTCGGAGCGCAGCTTCTCGGCCACCTCGGGCACCAGCAGCGCGTCGTTGATGGCCTTGTTCAACTGCTGCACGATGGCCTGGGGCGTCCCGGCCGGGGCCAGCACGCCGAACCAGGTGACGGCCTCGAAGTCCTTGTAGCCCGACTCGGCCAGCGTGGGCGTCTGCGGCAGCTGGTCGGAGCGCTTGAGCGAGGTCACCATCACCGCGCGCAGCTTGCCGTTGCGCACCTGGCCCAGCAGCGTGGGCACGGCGGACATGTAGAAATCGATCTGCCCGCCCACCAGGTCGGTCATGGCCTGGGCCGCGCCCTTGTAAGGCACATGGCGCAGCTTGATGCCGGCTGCGTTCTCGGCCAGTTCGCCGGCCAGGTGCGCCACCGTGCCGTTGCCCGAGTAGCCCAGCGTGAGGCCGTCGGGCTTGGCCTTTGCGGCCTTCACCAGGTCGTCAAAGGTCTTGTAGGGCGAGTTGGCGGGCGCGGCCATGACGATGGGCGCGGAAGACACCAGCGCCACGGGCACCAGGTCCTTCAGCGGGTCATAGGGCAGCTTGGCGTACAGCGAGGGGTTGATGGCCAGGTTGCTGGTCTGGCCCATGACCAGGGTATGGCCGTCCGGCGCGGCCTTGGCCACGGCATCCACGCCCACGTTGCCGCCGGCGCCGGGCCGGTTGTCCACCACCACGGTCCACTTGTTGTGGTCCGCCAGCCGCTGGGCCACGGTGCGCGCGATCATGTCCGTGCCCCCACCGGGCGGAAACGGCACCACCAGGCGGATGGGCTTGCGGGGATAGGTGTCCTGGGCCTGGGCAGCGCCCATGGGCACGATGGCGGCAACGCCGACCAGGGCGGCAAGAAGGCGTGCGTTGAGGCAACGCGAAAGCGAGGGAATCGGCATGGCGGTTTGTCTCCGTTTGTTGTGTCCAACGCCCGCATGGCTGCGGTGCGTGGGACGAACTTTATGAAAACGTTTCAACCCATACAATGCCGTTTCATACAGCGCAACCAATTGCATGCCTTGCACCATGAACAAGCCCCCCAGCACCCCTTCCCCGGCGCAGCCATCCGATGACAAGGCCAGCCCGGCCAAGGACGGCGGCGTCATCGCCGTCACGCGTGCCTTGCAGCTGCTTGGCGCCTTCGCCCTCGGGGAGTCGCACCTGTCCCTGGCGGAACTGAGCCGGCGCTGCACGCTGCACAAGACCACGGTGCTGCGGCTGGCGCGCACGCTGGCGCAGTCGGGCTTCATGGTGCAAAGGGACGATGGGGACTGGCGCCTGGGCCCGGCCGCAGGCTGGCTGGGTGCGCGCTACCAGGCGGGCTTCGATGTGCAGAACGTGCTGGAGCCCGCGCTGCGCGCGCTCACGCAGGCCAGCGGCGAGAGCGCGGCCTTCTATGTGCGCGAGGGCAATGTGCGCACCTGCCTCGTGCGCGTGGAAGGGCCGCAGGCGCTGCGCCACCATGCACGCATGGGCGAGGGGCTGCCGCTGGACCAGGGCTCGCCGGGGCGCGTGATCCTGGCCTTTTCAGGCGAGCCGGGGCCGGTGTACGAGCAGATCCGCCAGCGCGGCTACCACTGGTCCATCGGCGAGCGCGAACAGGGCGTGGCCACGGTGTCGGCGCCGGTGTTCGGCATGCACTGGCGGCTGATGGGGTCGGTGTGCATCTCGGGGCCGGCATCGCGCCTGCCCGAGTCCCGGCTGGAAGCCATGGCGCAGACCGTGGTGGCGGCGGCCAACCAGCTGTCCTATGCGCTGGCGGGCAGCGCCAGCACACAGGCCCCTGTGGTGCGAGCCAGCCAGTGGCACCCCTGAGACCCCCTTCCGGGGCGACGCCCGGAAGGTGGATGGCCGCTTACTGCAGCGCGCCCATGGGCAGGGCGATGGGCTTGCCGTTGAGCGTGACCTGGCCGGCCTGCATCTTGAGCGCGCTGACCAGCTTGTCGCCTTCCAGGCGGGCATAGCCCGTGGCCTGGGCCATGCCCAGCATGCCTTCCACATCCTCGGCCGAGACATCGGGCTTGCCCGATGCCTTGAGCAGCGGCTCCAGCCAGGCCTTGGGCAGGCTGGCATTGGCCTGCAGTGCCGAGGTCTTGAGCAGCGCCGGCATCCAGCCGGCCTGGGCGACCTGCTCCTGCGTGGGCGCGCTTTGCACTTCGGCGCCGTACTCCAGGTGGCCGGTCTGGCCCTGGTAGGTGGCCTGCAGCTTCATGGAGTAGGCCGGCAGGGCCGCCACCAGGCGCGGGGCGTTCTGCATCAGCACGCCCATGCCCTGCTCTTCCAGCGATTCCAGCGCCTTGGCCAGACCCTCCTTGCGGTAGCCCTCGACCATGACGCGCTGGAAGCCGCGCAGGGCCTCGATGTCCAGGCGCTGGATCTTTTCCTCGTAGCCCACGGACTCGAAATCGATGGGGCCGATGCGGCCCGTGCCCTTGACCTGGGTGGTCATGCCCAGCGTGGTCTTGTCGGACTCGATGACCGAGCTGCCGTCCACGTTCTTGAGGTCCAGCAGCGTCTTGGCCTCGCCGCCTTCGGCGGGCGTGCTGCTCATGCCGAAGCGGGCGATGCGCACGCTGGCCTTGCCGGGGCCCAGGCCCCACAGGCCGTCGATGACCTTGTTCTCGAAGCTGCTCTCCAGGCCCGTGAGCATGATGCTGGTGCGCTCCACGGGCACTGCGGCCGGCTGGGTGGGGAGGGCCTCGTCGTTGTCGGATTCCTCCTCCTCGCCCTCTTCCTCTTCCACGCCCATGGACTTGTCGCGGCTGGGCAGGCCCAGCAGGGCCACCTCGGGCCAGCGCCAGGTGCCCTTGACGCTGCCACCGCCCAGGGCCGTGTCCAGCACCATTTCCTGCCAGCGCATGGTGACTTCCTGGTCGCCCAGCTCGCCGGCGGGCAGCAGCAGGCGCACATCCTGGCCGCCCGTGAAGTGGTGCACGCTGGTCAGCGTGGGGGCTGCGGCCTTGGCCAGCATCTGCGTGCTCTTTTCGTCCAGGCCGTCGAGCGCAAAGCGCGTCTCGGAAACCGCTGCCGCCAGTCGGCCACCGGCCAGCGGGCCGTGGCGCACCGTGGTGTCCACCACCAGGCGCACGGGCTTGGACGCAGCGACCGGTTCTGCGGCGGCGGGCGCTTCAGCTGTGTCGGCTGCTTTTGCCGCGTCAGCCGTTTCAGCCGCCTCGGCTGCCTGAGCTTCCGCCGCAGGCCACTGCAGCACCAGCTTGGCCTGGGAGGAGAGGAATCCCTTGTGGTACTCGTCGGTCACGACGACTTTCTCGCCCAGCACCTTGCGCAATTCGGCCACGGCCTCCTTGTAGCCGGCCTCGGCCCGCTGGCCGGTATACCAGGTGGTTCCTCCATAGCCCACGACGGCCAATGCCACGGCAGCGGCCACTACGGTTTTCTTGTTGCTCATTGTGAATATCCCGTGATGAATAAGACCCTCCCCCTCGGGCGGGCCGCGCGACTGTATCAGTTCGGCGTTTCACCACAGATCGGCAATGGGCTGCGCATTGACGCAGCCATGCCTCCTGTCGCAGGCACGCATGGACGCAGGCCCTTGCCCAGGGCTTGCCAGGCCTTGCCTGCAGCGGTTTTCAAGATCTGCGCCCCCGGCATTGCCCGCGCAAGACAGGCACCCGGATTTTTCAATTGCTTACCATTGCCGCACATGATTGGCATGCCAATTGAATTCAGAGGAAAACGCTATGGCGTCATGCATATGGCGTCACGGATATGGCGTGAATGCACCTTTCCCCTCTTTGCCGGCTTGCCCGAATGCCGTATCGAGTGCCTCCAATGACGGCACTCACCCGGCCTGCAGCAGAAATGGCAGGGCCGCGTCCAGCAGCGCATCGGGCGCCTCCTCGGCGATGTAGTGCCCGCAGGCCAGCGGCCGGCCCCGCACATCGTCGGCCACGAGCTGCCACTCGCGCAGCGGATCGAAGCAGCGGTGCACCACGCCCTCCTCGCCCCAGAGCACCAGCAGCGGCATGGACAGCCTGCGCCCGAGTTGGCGGTCTTCGCGGTCATGCTCCAGGTCGATGCCGGCCGAGGCGCGGTAGTCCTCGCACATGCCGTGCGCGCTGCCCGGCAGCGCCAAGCAGCGCTGGTACTCGGCCAGCGCCCGGGGATCGAAGGGCGCCAGGCCGGCGCTGCGCCGGCCCATGATCTCGCGCACATAGGCGGCGGGGTCGGCCTCGATCAGGCGCTCGGGCAGCGGCGCGGGCTGGATCAGGAAGAACCAGTGCCAGTAGGCGCGCGCAAAGGCCTCGCCGGTCTGCTCGTACATGGCCAGCGTGGGCGCAATGTCCAGCAGCACCAGGCGCTGCACGCTGGCGGGATAGTCCATGGCCAGCCGGTGCGCCACGCGCGCGCCCCGGTCATGCGCCAGCACGCTGAAATGCTCATGGCCCAGCCGGGCCATCAGCCGCAGCAGGTCGCGGGCCATGGTGCGCTTGCTGTAGTTCACATGCTCGGGGTCGCCGGCCGGGCGCGAGGAGTCGCCATAGCCGCGCAGGTCGGCCAGCACCACGGTGAACTGCTGCGCCAGCCGGGGCGCGACGCGGTGCCAGATGGCGCTGGTCTGCGGGTGGCCGTGCACCAGCAGCAGGGCCGGCCCCTGGCCGCCCACCCAGGCGTTGATCTCCACCCCGTCATCGACCGTGATGCGCTGCTGGCGCAGGCCCGGCATCCATGGATCTGTGTGCATCCCGGAGATTCCTTCTACGTTGTTCATGACTGTCAGCCTGCCATGCTAATCAGTAAACCAGGCTGCATAAATAGCAAAATACTGCATTGATCCATCAGTTCAATTTACGAATCAATCATCCACCGCATCCACCATGGACGGCTTTTCCGACCTGCGTTTCTTCTCGCTGCTGATCCGCGAAGGCAGCCTGGCCGCTGCGGCCCAGCAGATGGGCGTGACACCGCCCGCCGTCAGCCGCCGCCTGTCCCTGCTGGAGCGGCGCCTGGGCGTGCGCCTGCTGCAGCGCACGACACGGCGCATCCACCTGACGCCCGAGGGCGAAGCCTACCTGCTGGACGGCGCGCGCATCCTGGCCGACCTGGAGGCGCTGGAGCGCAGCATCTCGGGCACGCGCGCCACGGCGCGCGGCCCGCTGTCCATTGCCTGCACGCTGGGCTTTGGCCGCCAGCGGCTGGCGCCCGCGCTGTCGGCCTTTGCGCGCGCCTATCCCGAGGTGCAGGTGCAGCTGCACCTGACGGACAGGCCCGTCAACCTGGTCGAGCAGGGCTTTGACGCCGTGGTGCGCTTCGGCGCCCTGCCCGACTCCGCCCTCACCGCCCGCCTGCTGCTGCCCAACCGCCGCGTGCTGTGCGCCGCGCCCTCCTACCTGGATGCCCATGGCGAGCCGCGCCAGCCTGCGGACCTGCAGGCCCACCGCTGCATCGTGATCCGCGAGAGCGACGAAACCTATGGCAGCTGGCGCCTGAGCCGGCGCACGCGCCAGGGCCTGAGCGAGCACAACATCAAGGTCAACGGCGTGATGAGCACCAACGACGGCGCAGCGGCCCTGACCTGGGCACTGGACGGCCACGGCATCCTGCAGCGCTCGCTCTGGGACGTGGCCGCGCCGCTGGCCGCAGGCGCGCTGCGCGAGGTCCTGCCCCAATGGCAGCTGCCTGCGGCCGACATCTACCTGGTGCACGCCACGCGCAGCGAGATGTCGGCCAGAATCCGCGCGCTCACCGGCTTTCTGGGCGACTGGTTTGCACATCGGCCTGAGCCGAACATGGCGCCCGCCTGAGCCCGGGCGCAATCTGCAACCTCGGCGGCAGGCAGGCTGTCATGCGCGTTCACCCCGCGCAGCGCAGGCCATGCGAACATGGCCCGCAACGACAACCACCACACCCAGGAGACAAGACACATGGCCACCGCCCGCTACCCCCAGCCCGAACTGTCCAGCCTGCCCGAGGACATCCGCACCCGCATCCTTGAAGTGCAGGAAAAGGCAGGCTTCATTCCCAACGTCTTTCTGGCCTTTGCGCGCCGCCCGGCCGAATGGCGCGCCTTCTTCGCCTACCACGATGCCCTCATGCTCAAGGAAGAAGGCAGCCTGACCAAGGGCGAGCGCGAGATGATCGTCACCACCACCAGCGCGGCCAACCAGTGCCTGTACTGCGTGGTGGCCCACGGCGCCATCCTGCGCATCTACGAAAAGCAGCCCTATGTGGCCGACCAGGTGGCCGTCAACTACCGCAAGGCCGACATCAGCGCCCGCCAGCGCGCCATGCTGGACTTCGCCATGAAGGTCTGCGAACGCAGCCATGAAATCTGCGAGGCCGACTTCGAGGCGCTGTACCCGCATGGCTTCGACGACGAGGACATCTGGGACATCGCCGCCATCACCGCCTTCTTCGGCCTGTCCAACCGCATGGCCAGCTTTGCCGGCATGCAGCCCAATCCCGAGTTCTTCCTCATGGGGCGCGTGCCGCGCGAGAAGAAGTAGGCTGGCCGACCTGTGCCCCCTGGCGCGCCGCAGCACCCTCGACCAAACCCCGGCATATCTCCCCCACCTGCCCCACGGCCCCCAGCAGGCGCGGCGTGGGCTCGTTGGCGCAGTTCAGGCGCAGGTGGTTGGGCAGGTCCGAGCGCGATGAGAACAGCGGGCCGGGGCTGACGCCAATGCCCAGCTCCAGCGCGCGGCGGTGCACCTCCAGTGCATTCACCTGGCGCGGCAACTCCACCCACAGCAGAAAGCCCGCGCGCGGGGCCGAGACGCGGGTGCCGGGCGGAAAGCTGGCCTCGACCCTGGCCGTGACGGCCTGCACCCCGGCCTGCACGCGGGACTTGAGACGGCGCAGGTGCCGGTCGTAGTCGCCGCTGGCCAGCACCTCGCTCACGGCAGCCTCCAGCAGCGGCGCACCGGCCCAGTCGCCCGCCAGGCGCACCTGCAGCACCTGGGCATGGAAGCGGCCTGCCGCAATCCAGCCCACGCGCCAGCCCGGCGCCAGGGTCTTGGACACCGAGCCGCAATACAGCACGTTGCCGCTGCCGTCGAAGGCCTTGCAGGCCGGCGGGCGCTGGCCGTCGCCCGCAAGGTCGCCATAGACATCGTCTTCGATCAAGGGAATGCCCGCCCGCTCCAGCAGCGCCACCAGGGCCTGCTTGCGCTCCACCGGCATGCTGGCGCCCAGCGGGTTCTGCACGGTGGGCGATGCCAGCACGGCAGCCGGCCGGTGGCGGGCAATGGCCTCGGCCAGCGGCTCCAGCAGCAGGCCTTCGCGGGGATCGGTGGCAATCTCCAGCGCCTTCAGGCCCAGGTCCTCCAGCAGCAGCAGGCTGCCGAAATAGGCGGGCCGCTCCACGGCCACGACATCGCCGGGCTTGCACACGGCGCGCAGCGCCAGCCGCACGGCCTGGGTGGCGCCGGCCGTCAAAACAAGGTCATCCGGGCCGAAGCGCGCACCCCATTGCGCGGCCCGGGCCGCGATCTGGCCGCGCAGGTCGGCGCGGCCCGGCGGCATACTGTAGGTCTGCCCGTGCGCGTCCAGGCGGCGCCCGGCGGTCTGCAGCGCGCGCTGCAGCCGGGCCGTGGGCAGCCAGGCCGGATCGGGCAATGCCGCACCCAGCGGGATCAGGCGCGTGTCGGGGCTGCTGAACAGCGAGCGCGCCAGAGCCGACAGGGTCACGGGCACGGGACGCGACGACGGGCGGGACGCCTGCAGCGCCGCGCCGCCGGTTGCCTGCCGCACAAAGTAGCCCGAGCGCGGGCGCGCGACGATCAGGCCCTCGGCCTCCAGGCAGCGCAGCGCCTCCAGTGCGGTGGGCAGGCTGACCTGTTCGCGCTCGGCCAGGCTGCGGGCGGAGATCAGCCTGTCGCCGGGGCGCAGTGCGCCGCAGGCCAGCGTCTGGCGCAGGGCCTGGGCAATGCGGCGGTACTGGGGCAAGGGTTCGTTGGTGGTGGGCATGCCAATCTGTACAGGTCAGTTTTCTTGGATTCTGCTTATACAGGCATTGATGGTCCCGATTTATCGTTGCAGCCATCAAGCAACCCGAGGAAACCCATGCAAGCCAGCAATTTCGATGTCCAGGCCTATTTCCGCCGCATCGGCTTCAGTGCCGGTGACTCCGCCCAGGCCGATACCGCCACCTTGCATGCGCTGATGCGCCACCAGTTGTTCGCGGTGCCTTTTGAGAACCTCGACGTGCAGGCCGGCAAGATCGTCTCTCTGGTGCCCGAAGACATTGCGGGCAAGATCCTCGGCGGCGCCCGGGGCGGCTACTGCTACGAGGTGAACGGCCTGTTCGCCATGGCACTGCAGGCCCTGGGCATTGCCTACCGCTTTGTGGCGGCGCGGCCCATGTTCTACCCTGCCCGCCGGCCCCGCACCCACATGGCCCTGGTGGCCGAGGTCGAGGGACGGCGCTGGCTGTGCGACCTGGGCTTTGGCAGCTACGGCATACGCGCCCCCATGGCCCTGGACGAGCTGGATACCGAGGTCCGCCAGGACGGCGACACCTTCCGCCTGAGCCTGGACGACCAGGGCGAATACCTGCTGCAGGCCCGCGTGGATGGTGAATGGGCCAACCAGTACGCCTTCAATCTGTCGCCCCAGGAATGGGTGGATTTCGCCCCCGCCAACTACCTGAACTCCACGCACCCGGACGCCATCTTCGTGCAAAAGCGGGTGGTGGTGCTGCACCAGCCGGCCGGCCGCATGATCCTGGTGGGCGACGCGCTCAAGACCATCACCGCCAGCGGCACCGAGACCAGGCAGCTGGCGCCTGATGAAATCCAGCACGCGCTGGGCAGCCTGTTCGGGCTGGCGACCGAGCGCCAGGCGGCTGCCGTGGGCTGACCCTCTAAGCTCGGCGGGTCGAATCCCGCTCGATCAGCTCGAACCCCAGGTCGAACGCCGAGCGCCCGGCACTGTGGCCCTTGCAGCGTGCCAGCACGAGTTCGGCGGCCAGACGGCCTATGCCCGGCCCGTCCACATGCACGGTGGTCAGCGACGGCAGCAGGTGGGCCGCGAAATCGGCATTGCCGAAGCCTGAGACGGCCAGGTCCACGGGCACGCGCAGGCCGCGCGCCTGGGCTTCCACCAAAATGCCGTGGGCCAGCATGTCCGAGCTGCAGACCACGGCCTGCAGATCGGGCTGCTGCGCCAGCAACTGGCCCAGCGCCTGCCGGCCCAGCTCCAGGCTGCCGGGCGCGGACACGGTGACCGTGGGCACCTCGCGGCCCCAGGCTGCGAGAAAGCCCTCGCGCCGCTGCTGGGCCCGGTGGTCGCTGCCCGTGGCCATGCCCACGCGCTGCAGGCCGCGCGAAAGGAAATAGCCGGCCAGCGCGCTGCCCACCTTGAGGTGGGAAAAGCCCACCACCATGTCCAGCGGCCGGTCGCTGAAGTCCCAGGTTTCCACCACGGGAATGCCGGTCCTGCGCAGCCGCTCGCGCGCCTTGTCGGACTGCACCAGGCCCATCATCACAATGCCGTCGGGCTGGCGCCCGATCATGGCGTTGAGCACCTCCGCCTCGCGCTGCTCGTCGTAGAAGGTCTGTCCCAGCAGCAGCTGGTAGCCCTCTTGGGCCAGCGTTGCCGTCAGGGACTGCACCGTAGGCAGGAATTGCGACACCGACAGCGCAGGCACCACACCGGCCACCATGCGGCTGCGCCTGGACTTGAGCCCGCCGGCCAGCAGATTGGGGATATAGCCCGTGGCCTCCACGGCCTGGCGCACGCGCTCGCGCGTCTTCTCCGAAACGATGGAAGGATTGCCCAGGGCGCGCGAGGCCGTGATCAGCGAGACGCCGGCCGCCTCGGCCACGTCGTGCAGCGTGGCGGGCCTGGGTGGTGTGGGTGTGTTCATGGGCAAGCGCGATCGCGGGCTGGTATCGGGGACGGGCCTGAAGATAGCAGACCGCCCTCCACGCACGGGCGCCAAGCCTGCCCTGCATCGCAGAAATCGTGATTGACAGCCAAAATGACAACGATATCATTTTGCTGAAAGCGCAAATCCTTGCATCTACAAAATGGCATCGGCGCTTTTTCATTTCCCCGGAAATGACAACGATGTCATTCACAAATCAGGAGACAAGATGAACCACATTCTTCGTGCCATGGCGCTGGCCCTGGCCGCGCTCACCGCCTTTTCTGCATCGGCCCAGGCCTGGCCCGACAGGCCCGTCACCCTGGTCGTGCCCTTCCCCGCCGGCGGCTCCACCGACCAGGTCGCGCGCGCCGTGGCGCCCAGGCTGGGCGAGAAGCTCAGGCAGTCCTTCGTGGTGGAGAACAAGGCCGGCGCCACGGGCACCATCGGCGCGGCCTTCGTGCAGCGCGCGGCGGCGGACGGGCAGACCTTTCTCGTCACCTCGCTGGGCCCGCTGGTCATCGTGCCCCACCTGATCAAGAACCTGCCCTACGACGCCCTCAAGGACTTCGACCTGATCACCGTGGCCGTGCAGTCGCCCAACGTGCTGGTCGTGCCTGCCGCCTCGCCGCACAAAAGCGTGGCCGACGTGGTCGCCCACCTCAAGGCCCATCCGGGCAAGATGAGCTTTGCCTCGGCCGGCCACGGCTCCAGCGACCACCTGACGGCCGAACTGTTCTGGCAGCAAACGGGCACCCAGGGCGTGCACATCCCCTACAAGGGCGGCGCACCGGCCCATGCCGACCTGATCGGCGGCCAGGTCGATGCCTCGTTCCAGAACATCAATGCCGTGATCCAGCACATCCGGGCCGGCAAGATGCGCGCCCTGGCCGTGACCAGCCCGCGCCGCTCGCCCGTGCTGCCGGACCTGCCCACGCTGGCCGAGGCCGGGGTGAAGAACGTGGAGGTCGCCTCCTGGCAGGCCATCGTCGCGCCCAAGGGCCTGCCGCCTGCGCTGCGCGACAAGGCCCATGCGGCCTTTGTCGAAGCGCTCAACGATCCCCGGGTGCGCGAGCAGTTCGTCTCCATCGGCTACGAGATGGTGGCCGGCACGCCCCAGCAGTTCGCCGAATTCCAGCGCCAGGAATACGCGCGCTGGAAGACGGTCATCGAGGCCGGAAAGATCAGCATCGACTGATGCCTGCCCCTGTCCTTTTTCCAACCACCGCACTCCCGCAGCCATGACTTCTTCCGCGCTCTCCGAAACCACCAGCCAGGACCGCATCCAGTGGATACGCCTGTCGTCCTGCTACCTCCCCCTGGCCCGGCCCATCAGCGATGCCAAGGTGCTCACGGGCCGCCAAAAGCCCATGACCGAGGTCGCCATGCTATTCGCCGAGATCCAGACCCGCGACGGCCACCGGGGCCTGGGCCTGAGCTACGCCAAGCGCGCAGGCGGCCCGGGCCAGTTCGCCCATGCCAGCGAGATCGCACCCCAACTGCTGGGCGAAGACCCCAGCGACATCGCACGGCTGTGGACGCGCATGTGCTGGGCCGGCGCCTCCGTGGGCCGCAGCGGGCTGGCCGTGCAGGCCATCGCGGCCTTCGACGTGGCGCTCTACGACATCAAGGCGCGCCGCGCAGGCCTGCCGCTGTCCAAGCTGCTGGGCTCGCAGCGCGAATCCGTGCGCTGCTACAACACCTCGGGCGGCTTTCTGCACACGCCGCTGGATGAGCTCAAGCGCAACGCCAGCGCCTCGCTGGAGCGCGGCATTGGCGGCATCAAGCTCAAGGTGGGCCAGCCCGACTGCGCGCTGGACATACGGCGTGTGGAGGCCATGCGCGCCCACCTGGGCGATGCCGCGCCCATCATGGTCGATGCCAACCAGCAATGGGACCGCCCCACGGCTCAGCGCATGTGCCGTGTCTTCGAGGAATTCAACCTGGTCTGGATCGAGGAGCCGCTGGACGCCTACGACCACGAAGGCCACGCCGCGCTGGCCGCGCGCTTCGACACGCCGATCGCCACCGGCGAGATGCTGACCAGCGCCGCCGAGCACGGCGATCTCATACGCCACCGCAGCGCCGACTTCCTCATGCCCGACGCGCCGCGCGTGGGCGGCATCACGCCCTTCCTGCAGATCGCGGCCCAGGCCGAACTGGCCCACCTGAGCCTGGCGCCCCACTTCGCCATGGAGCTGCACGTGCACCTGGCCGCCACCTGCGCCAACGAGCCCTGGGTGGAACACTTCGACTGGCTGGAGCCGCTGTTCAACGAACGCCTGGACATCGCCGATGGCCGCATGCTCGTGCCCACGCGCCCCGGCCTGGGACTGAGCCTGAGCGAGCAGGCGCGACGCTGGACGCGCGAAAGCGTGGAGTTCGGGGAGCGGGGTTGAGGGTGCCTACCCATCCAGCCCGTACTTGCGGATCTTGTCGTGCAGCGTGGTCTTGGGCATGGACAGGGCTTCGGCCGTGCGCGCCAGGCTGCCGGCGTGGCGGCGCAGGGCGTCGGCGATGAGGGCGCGCTCGAAGGCCTCGACAGCGGCGGACAGCGGCCGGGGCGCGGCGTCCTGCGCGGTGGTGCCGGCCGGCTGGCCGAAGGGGGGCGAGCCGGTCTCGATGCCCAGCACCGTGCGCTCGGCCACGTTGCGCAGCTCGCGCACGTTGCCGGGCCAGTCATAGCCCAGCAACTGCTGCACGCGCGCCGTGGTCAGCTCGGGCACGGGCCGCTGGTGGCGCGCCGCGCCCTGCAGCGCGAAGTGCTCGAACAGCAGCGGCACGTCCTCGCGCCGCTCGCGCAGCGGCGGCAGCGAGACGGTGGCCACGTTCAGGCGGTAGTAGAGGTCGGCGCGGAACAGCCCTTGCCGGCTCAACTCCAGCAGATCCACCTTGGTGGCCGCGATCACGCGGCAGTCGATGGGGATCAGGGTGTTGGAGCCCAGGCGCTCCAGCACACGCTCCTGCAGCACGCGCAGCAGCTTGATCTGCATGGGCAGGGGCATGCTCTCGATCTCGTCCAGGAACAGCGTGCCGCCGCTGGCGTGCTCCAGCTTGCCGATGCGCTTCTTGCCCGCGCCGGTATAGGCGCCGGCCTCGCTGCCGAACATTTCGCTGTCGAACAGCGTGTCGGGCAGGCCGCCGCAGTTGACGGCCACGAAGTTGCCCTCGCGCCGCGCGCTGGCTTCGTGCAGGCAGCGCGCCACCAGTTCCTTGCCCGTGCCGGTCTCGCCCTGGATCAGCACATCGGCCGCGCTCTGCGCCAGCCCCGTGAGCATCTGGCGCAGCTGCCGCATGTTGGGCGCCCGGCCTATCAGCCGGTGCTCCAGGCTGTCGCGCTGGTCCAACTGCTGGCGCAGCGCCCGCACTTCCAGCACCAGGCGGCGGCGCTCCAGGGCGCGGCGCACGGCGCCGACCAGGGTTTCGGGGGCGAAGGGTTTCTGGATGAAGTCCTGGGCGCCGTCCTTCATGGCCTGCACGGCCATGGAGATGTCGCCGTGGCCGGTGATCAGCACCACGGGCAGTTCCGGGTCCATGGCCACCAGCTCGCGCAGGAAGGCCATGCCGTCCATGCGCGGCAGGCGGATGTCGCTGACCACGATGCCCGCGAAGTCGCGCGACAGGCGCCGGCGCGCCTGCTCGGCGCTGCCCACGCTTTCGCAGGCGATGCCTTCGAGCTGCAGCGCCTGCTCGCAGCCGAGCACGATGTCGGGGTCGTCCTCGATGATCAGGACTTTGAGGGCGTCGGTCATGGTGTGTCGGCAGAAGGTGTGGAGGGTGCCAGGGCCAGGCTCAGCGTGAAGACGGCGCCGCCGCCCGGATGGTTGCTGCCCGTCAGCGTGCCGCCGCATTCACGCACGATGCCGGCCGACAGCGCCAGCCCCAGGCCCAGGCCCACGCCCTCTTCCTTGGTGGTGAAGAACGGCTGGAACAGATGGGCCTGCGCCGCTTCGCTCAGGCCCGGGCCGTGGTCGCGCACGGTGACCTGGGCGCGGCCATCGGCCACGGCGCAGGCCAGCTCCAGGCAGGGCGCGGGCTGGCCGCGCATGGCGTCCAGGGAGTTGTTGATCAGGTTGATCAGCACCTGCTCGATGCGGTTGCGGTCGCACCAGGCCACGGCCTCGGGCACGCCGTCATCGCGCAGGATGCGGGCGCCGGTCTCGGTCACGCGCGACTCCAGCACGGCCAGCGCATTGTCCAGCGCATGCGCCAGCGGCACGGCCTGGCTGGCGCCGCTGGACTTGCGCGCGAAGTTGCGCAGCTGGCCGGTGATGCGGCCCATGCGGTCGGCCAGCTGCGCCATGCGCTCCAGGTTCACGCGCGTGGTTTCGGTATCGCCGCGCTCCAGAAAGCGCTGGCTGTTGCCGGCCAGGGTGCGCAGCGCCGTCAGCGGCTGATTGAGTTCATGGGCGACGCCCGTGGACAGCTGGCCTATCACGGCCAGCTTGCCGGCCTGCACCAGCTCGTCCTGGGCGGCACGCAGCGTGGCCTCGGCGTGGGTGCGCTCGGCCACCTCGGCCTGCAGCGCCTCGTTGGCAGCCGACAGGTCGGCCGTGCGCTGCTCCACCTTGCGCTCGAGCTCGTCGTGCGCGGCCTGCAGCGCCTCGCGCGCGGCCAGCCGGTCGCGCAGGTGGCGGCGGCGCTCGTTGACCATCATGGCCAGCAGCAGCACAAAGGCCGCGCCCACGGCCGCGGCCAGCGCGCGGCTCTGGGCCAGCTGGTCGACCTGCTCCAGGTGCGAGAGCACGGTGATCGTCCAGGGCGTGCCCGGCAGCTGGCGCGACTGGGCCAGGAAGCGGCCGCTGACCGGGTAGACCGAGCCTGGCGATTCCTCGCCATGGCGGGCAATGCGCACCAGGCGCGCGCCCTGGCCCAGGTCGCGCAGCACCTGCAGGCCCAGCGGCTCCAGCGCGCGGCGGTTGTACTGGCGCGTGTGGTCGAAGGCGGCGCGCGTGCCTTCGTCCAGCGTGCGCAGGGTGGTGAATTTCCAGTCGGAGACCGTGCCCAGGATGACGACGCCGTTCTCGTCGCCCACCAGCACGGGCGCCTCCACCGTGGACCACGATTGCTCCAGCTGGTCCAGGCTGACCTTGACCACGGCCACGCCCAGCGTGTGGGTGTCGTCGCCCAGGGTGGAGGCCAGGTAGTAGCCGGGCTCGCCGCGCGTGGTGCCTATGCCGAAGAAGCGCGCGCTGCCCGTGGCCATGGCCGTGCGGTAGTAGGGGCGAAAGCTCAGGTCCTCGCCCATGTAGCTGTCGGTGCGCCGCCAGTTGCTGGAGGCCACGACGTGGCCGCGCGCATCGACCAGGTAGGCGGTCAGCGTGCCCGCGCGGTCGTTGAGCTGCTCCAGGTAGGCGTTGACGCGGTTGGTGAGCTGCTCGTCGCCGGGCTCGGCCAGCAGCCTTTGCACATTGCCTTCCAGCGCCAGCACGTCGGGCAGGAAGGCGTATTTGCCGATCTCGCGCTGCAGGCTGGCGCCGTACAGCTCCAGCCGGTGCATGCCCGTGGCACGCAGATCGGCGATGCCCAGCCGCTGGGCCAGCAGGTACGCACCCCAGCCGCTCAGCCCGCTCAGGGCAAGCCACAGCAAAAGCAGGATGAGCTGGCGCAGGGGGCGGCGGGCGGGCATGGTGAAGGCACCGATGTTATCAGTGCCCCCCCGCGCCGCCTGGGCCTCAGGCCGAGACAGCGGGCCGCCCTTGCTCGGAATGGTCCGTGGGCAGCAGGGACTCGTCGTCATCCGTGGCCGCGGTCGGATCGACGGCGCCTTCCCACTTGGCCACCACGGCCGTGGCGATCGCATTGCCCAGCACATTGGTCAGGGTGCGGCCCATGTCCAGGAAGTGGTCGATGCCCAGGATCAGCAGGATGCCCGCCTCGGGCAGGCCGAACATGGGCAGCACGGCGGCCACCACCACCAGCGATGCGCGCGGCACGCCGGCAATGCCCTTGCTGGAGACCATCAGCACCAGCAGCATGGTGATCTGGGCCGTCAGCGTCATGTCGATGCCGTAGGCCTGGGCGATGAAGATGGCCAGGAAGGTGGTGTAGACCATCGAGCCGTCCAGGTTGAACGAGTAGCCCAGCGGCAGCACGAAGCCGATGATGCGCGGCTTGATGCCGAACTTCTCCAGCTGCTCCATCAGCTTGGGATAGGTCGATTCGCTGCTGGCCGTGGAAAAGCCCACCAGCAGCGGGCCGCGGATCAGGTTCAGCAGGCGGAAGATGTCACGGCCCAGCACGCAGTAGCCGGCCACAATCAGCAGCACCCACAGCGTGGCCAGGGCCAGGTAGAAGCACAGCATGAACTTGCCGAACACCGACAGCATGCCCAGGCCATGGATGGTGATGGTGCCGGCCACGGCGCCGAACACGCCCACGGGGGCGAAGCGCATCACGTAATCGGTGACCTTGAGCATGATGTGGACCACTTCGTCCATCAGGCCCACCATGGAGCGCGCGGCCTGGTTGTGCAGGTTGCCCAGCGCAATGCCGAAGAACAGCGCGAACACCAGGATCTGCAGCACCTCGTTGGTCGCCATGGCCTCGAAGATGTTCTTGGGGAACACGTGGGCGATGAAGTCCTTGAGGTTCAGCGCCGAGGTCTTGAGGTTCAGGCCCTCGGCCGACGACGGCAGGGCCACGCTCAGGCCATGGCCGGGCTGCAGCACGTTCGCATAGATCAGGCCGATGGCCAGCGAGCAGAACGAGGCCACGATGAACCAGCCCAGCGCGCGGCCGCCGATGCGGCCCACGGCCTTGGCGTCGCCCATGTTGGCCAGGCCCGACACCAGGGTGGCGAACACCAGGGGCGCGATGATCATCTTGATCATGCGCAGGAAGACATCGGTGAGGATGCCGAAGTAGCTGGCGATTTCCTTGGCGGCCTCGGGCGTGGGTGCGTAGCTGTTGCAGGCATAGCCCACCAGCACGCCGAGGACCATGGCCACGAGCACCATGGTGGTCAAGCGGTTGAATTTCATGCGGATTTTTTCGTTGGACGTATTTCGGTCTTGCAAGCGAGCCCGGCCACCACGGCTGCCGGCCACGGGCCGGCTGCCACAGCGAAGACGGGCTTGTCTCCCTGCATACACAACCACGATGCACGTGGCCTGCGCCTGACAGTGCACAGACCGTGCCAGCCGCATCCGGCCCCTGCACCCCGCGCTAACTGCTTGATTCGCCTATATCGACCTTACTTTTATGCATAAGGTGGCACGGAAATCCGAACGATGGAACGCCTGCATCATTCGGAAAACCGGATGGCCGGGCCTGCCGCCTCCGACCTGCCTGTGCGCCCTGTCCACGCCTCTTTTTTTTTGGGGTGGCGCTGGGCCGTGGACCTGACGAGCACCGTCGCCATTGGAAAACCCTGACTCCGGGAAATGCGGGCTTGTCGATCGAATCGCCAATCGAGCCGTTGCGATAGGGATGGATATCCAATTGATTCATTGCGGGTCTGGCATTGGCGACATCGCTTGAAATCGCTCTTAATCGCTCGTAATCGCTCGTAATCGCGAGAGCACGCAAGAATCCCGATAACGATATGGCAATATCAAATAACCAAGATGTCCAGGGTATTTATGGATGGATCACCCGGGCGTGACAAACCGAATCATTCGTTGTAATGAAGCAGGCGTCTGCGCGTATAGCACAAGGCGAACAAATATCGCTCTACCCGAGTAAACAAGAAGAATTTATATTCAGTTGGAAAATTTTTTACATTTGGTTTAACTTGCGATCCGGTTCGGGACGTGGGGGTATTGAGCGGCATCCATCGCCGCCTGCTCCGCAGTCTTGTTGCCGGAGTACCGCTTTGAACAGTCTTTACGAGCGTTGCTTCTTTTCAATCCCCATCGCAAGGAAGTCGCATGTTTGCCAACGTCGTCAAGGGTGCTCAACGCGGCCTGTTGCTGCGGGCCTTATTCGGCCAGGTTCTCACCATCACGCTGCGGGACCATGGACCTGCCAGCCAGCAGGCGGTGCTGGATGTGGTGCGCAAGCTGGCCCAGGCCAGCGAGGCTGCGCCCCAGCCCTCGGGGCTGGTGGCTGCATTTGCGCCGCAGTTGTGGGGCCGCTGGCAGAACCGCGAGATTCCGGTCAGCCGCAAGGTGCTCGACCATTCGCCCAAATTGCGCAATACCGGCGGAGATGTGCTGCTTTTCCTCAAGGCGCCCGATGCAGAGACTGCGCGCCGCCTGGTGAGCGAATGCATGTCCGCGCTGGAAGCACTGGCCAGCCACATCGACGTAGTGGAGGCCGGCAAACGAGAGGATGGCCGCGTCATCGGCGGCCGCTATCTGGACGGCATCACCAATCCCAACGATCCCATCAGTCTGGCCGCGGATATTTTGCTGGGCGATGCGTATGCGGGCGCCTCATTCGCCTTCACCCAGAAATTCCTGTTTGATTGGCGCGCCATTGCCGCCATGTCGCCGGACAGCGAAGACGCCATGATCGGCCGCGATACGGATGGAGCCATCTTGCCGCAGGCGCCTGGAGACGCGCATATCCACCGCGCCCATGTGCGTGATGCCAATGGCGACAACCGCAAGCTGCTGCGCCAGGCGCTGCCATTTGGCGAGCAGGCCGGTCACGCGGCGCGAGAGACGGGGCTGATGTTCGTGGCCTTCTGCAACGAGCAGGAGCGTTTCGAGAAAATCCTGCACCACCTGATGGGTGACATGCCCGATCGTCCCGTCGATCGGCTGATGAGCGTGGTGCAGGGCGTGGCGGGCGCCTACTGGTATGTGCCGGCGGCTGCAGAGCTGGACGTGGCCCAAGTGGCCAGCGTGGCCGATACCGAGGAAGACCCGCACTGGGACGTGCGCAGCCCCAACGGCTACATGTTCTACAACTCGCAGGACTACCTGCACCAGATGGCCGAGGGCGGCTATGCGCCCGGTGACCCGCCCGGCCCCCGCCTGCTGGCTTTGCTGGGGCGCACCTTCTCGCACTGGAGCGACGGCTGGCTGCGCCGCCAGCCCTTTCCGCGCCTGCCGCACCTGTCCACGCTGACGACACCGGACGAAGCGCCGGTGCTGCAGGGCTCGGCCCTGCTGCGCAAGGGGCTGGCCAACCAGAAGACGCTGGCCGACCTGCTCTCGGCCCCGCACTCGCGGCTGGCGCGGGACAACCAGCTGCTGCGCATCTACCCCGAAGAGTTGCTGGTGGGCATCATTCCCGACTTCACGCTCGGGCGCGGCAAGGAAGTGGTGCCCTACCTGAGCGAGCAGGAGACCATTGCAGCCTGGCTCAAGGGCGAGCTCAACGAATGGTCGGCCATGGGCCATGTGGTGCCGCACTACCAGCGCCTGGTCGATCTGGGCCTGGGCGGCCTGCTGGCGCAGCTGCAGCAAAAGCAGGCACAGCCCGGCCTGGCGGCGGCGCAGCAGGAGTTCTATCAGGGGGCGATCTGGTCGCTGCAAGGCGTGCAGCGCTACCTGCTCAACTGGGCCGAGCATGCCGAGCAGACCGTGGCCCGCGCCACCACGCCGCAGGACGCACAGAACATGCGCGACGTGGCCGCCCGCCTGCGCCACCTGAGCAGCGAGCCGCCGCGTGATTTCCATGACGGCGTGCAGCTGATCTTTTCCTTTCACTGCTGCCTGCACCTGCTGGGCGAGCTGACGGCCCTGGGGCGGCTGGACCAGATCCTGTGGCCGCTGCTCCAAAAGCATCCGCTGGACGAGGCCCGTGCGCAGGAGATCATCGACTGCCTGTGGCTGAAGATGGGCGAGAACGCCTTCGTGAACCGGGCCAACATCACCGACTACGTCAACTACGGCACCACGGCCGTGTGCGGGCTGGGCGGCAACTTCCCGCAGGGCGGCGGCATCAACCAGTGGGTGCAGCAGATCACCGTGGGCGGCTATGTGGCCAATGACGATGCCCAGCCCACCGGCGGCGTCAACCCGGTGACCATGCTGTGCCTGAAGGCGGCGCGCCGCATACCGGTGAACGCGCCCACGCTCTCGCTGCGGGTCTACAAGGACATGCCCCAGGAGGTGCTGGACGCGGCGGCCCAGTCGCTGCTGGCAGGCGGTGCCCACCCCATCCTCTACCAGGATGACAAGCTGTGCGAAGCGCTGCGCCGCTCGGGCAAGGACGTGTCGCTGCGCTGGTCGCGCGACTACGCCGCCGACGGCTGCTACGAGCCGATGCTGGCAGGTGCCACAGAGTTCGCGTTTGCCAACGTCACGCCCATGACGGCGCTGGAGCAGGCGCTGAACCAGGGCGCCACCTATGGCGCGGCCGGGCCGATCTACCTGCGCGGCCTGAAGCAGACGTTCCGCTCCCCGCCCGCACATGAGATAGACAGCTTCGAACAGCTGCAGTCGCAGTTCCTGCGCCAACTGGAATGGCTGGTGATCCAGACCTACAACGTCATCCTCGGTGCCTACGGCAATCTGGGCGACATCTGCCCCAGCCCCCTGCTGTCCACGCTGATCGACGGCTGTGTCGAGTCCGGCCGCGACCTGACCAACGCCGGGGCGCGCTTTCACATGATTGCGCCGCTGTGCGTGGGCGTCTCCAACACCATCGATTCCCTCTATGCGATCAAGAAGCTGGTGTACGACCGCGAGACGGCGATTGCCACGCTCCCCGAGCTGGTGGACTGCTTGATCAACGACTGGGGCTACACCCCGGTCGAGCCCTACCAGAACGCGTTGATGGGGCCTGCGGCGGCCGGCGAGCGCGCACGCCGCTACCAGGAATGGCGCGACATCGCCCTGCAGCTGCCCAAATGGGGTAGCGGCCACAAGGACGTGGATGAACTGGGCAATTGGGTGATGGACCACCTGATCCGCCTGTGCGTGGACGTGATCCGCCAACCCCATCCCGCGCTGCAGCCGGTGCTGGACGGCATTGCCAAGACCTATGGCGCGTTCGAATTCGTCGTCACCCCGGGCATCGGCACCTTCGAGGGCTACGTAGGCGATGGCGCGCCCTGCGGCGCCACGGCCGATGGCCGCCGCAACGGCATGCCCATTGCGTCCGACCTGTCGCCCGTGCCGGCGCCGCAGGACCTGGCGGCGGCACCGGCCTTCCGCAACATCTACCAATCGCTGGAAAGCTGGCGCAACGAGGCCATTGACTACGGGCTCTCCAACGCCTCCCCGGTGGACATGAACATCTCCGAGAACTTCCCGCTGGAGGACCTGAAGCGCTTCCTGCGCGTCTACGCCGACGGCGGCACGGGCTCCAACCTGATCACGCTGACCTGTGCCGACCTGGCCACCTACCAGGCCGCAAGCAAGGACCCGGAACGCTACGACCTGCTGCGCGTGCGCATGGGTGGCTGGACCGAGTTCTACGCCGTTATGTTCCCCATGCACCAGGAGCAGCACCAGCGCCGCCAGTACTTCACGCCCTGATCGGCCGGCCCGCGCACCTTCAACCCACCGCCCACCCACTTCACCGCGCATTCACAACGCACAGCGCGGGCCACCTGAAAACCACCATGATGCTGCGTGTCCTTTTATTGCTGCTGTGCGCGCTGTGCCTCAACCGCGCCGCCCTGGCGGCCTCTCCAGCCCTCAATCCGAACGACTGGAACCTTGTCCTGGTGCCCGGCTTTGAAAGCCAGGCCGCCGAAGGCAACAACCTCTCGCCCACGGGCCTCAACCACGCGCTGCGCTTTGGCCAGTTGCTCAACGGCTTGCTGTCAGGCAAGGCGGGGCAGGTGCGCCAGGTGTATGCATTCACCTATGCGGGCTCGCCCAGCATGGTGCCGCTGCAAACCATCGAGCCCTATGCGCTGCTGAACAACTTCGGGGTGAGCTCTCAGAAACTCAGCCAGGGCGATGCCAGCGTCTACAACTCCCCGGCGTACTTCGTGCAGCAGTTGCTGGGCAACCAGCCGCGTGGCACCTATGTGATGGCCATGCCGCCCGAGATGATCCAGGCCATGGCAGGCAGCCTCAGCAACGATGCGCTGGCACTAAACGGCACCCACCAGTACGTGGTGCTGTCGGGCCAGAGCCAGCCGTTTGCCTTGGGCATCTACAGCGACGGCATTGCCGATGACCCGCAGTTCCCCAGGCTGCCCCTGCCCCCCCGCGCCGCCTGTGCCCAGCCGCCGGTCACCATCCAGGCCAGGGCACCGGGCGGCTGGCAGCCTTACATCGAACAAAAGGTGTACCTGGTGCGCCACGTGGAAGCACACCCCAGCGGCAACTTCGAAAACGGCAACTACGTGTGCCAGGGGCAGTGGCGCGCGCTGGGCGCCAACGCCCGGCTCAGCGACATCATGAAGCGCAAGCCGGACCACATCTTCACGTCCGACCCCGACAACATCATCGGCTGCAACGGAACATGCTCGTACATCCGCCCCTCGCTGACCGTCGCGCCGTTCGCCATCGAGCACGGCCTGCCCCTGACGCTGGCCGAGTTCCAATGGAACGATGCCATCGACCTGGCACAGGCGCTTTTCAACCGTGCCTCCCCCTACTTCAGCCGTGCGGCGCAGGGCGGCACGGTTCTGGTGGGCTGGGAACACGCCCATATCGAAAAGGCCGTGCAATACCTGCTGACCGGCATGTACCGCAACCCGGCCGCCGCAGCGCAAGTGCCGCCCTGGAGCTTTGACGACTACGACAGCGTGTGGGAACTGTCCACCGACAGGCAAGGCAACCTGACCTTCCGCAACACCTGCGAGGCCATTCCCACCACCGCCTTGCCCAGCACCTGCCCGGCGTTTTTCCAATAGGCAGCAGGGCCGGGAGCAACTGCGCTGCCCGCTGGTGCCTCAACCCTGCGTCTGGGGCCCCAGGCGAAAAACGCTCACGGACTGCACAAGGTCATGCGCCTGCTGGCGCAGGCTCGTGGCTGCCGCCGCCATTTCCTCCACCAGGGCCGCGTTTTGCTGCGTCGCCTGGTCCATCTGCATGACCGCCTCGCCCACCTGCGCAACGCCGCTGCGTTGTTCGGCGGAAGCCGCGCTGATCTCGCCCATGAGGTCGGTGACGCTGCGTATGCTCGTCACCACTTCAGCCATGGTGCCGCCCGCACGGTCGGCCAGCACAGAGCCCTGTTCGACCCGCTCGACGCTGTCGGAGATCAGGGCCTTGATCTCCTTGGCCGCCGCCGCGCTGCGGCCGGCCAGGCTGCGGACCTCGGAGGCCACCACAGCAAAGCCACGGCCCTGTTCTCCGGCACGCGCAGCCTCCACCGCAGCGTTCAGCGCCAGGATGTTGGTCTGGAACGCGATGCCGTCGATGACGTTGATGATGTCGGCGATGCGGCGCGAACTTTCACTGATGCCCTTCATCGTGTCCACGACCTGGGTGACCACCTCGCCCGCCTGCCCGGCCACGCCGCTGGCCCGCTGCGCGAGCGCGTTGGCCTTGCCCGCGCCATCCGCGTTCTGGGTCACGGTGGCTCCGAGCTGCTCCATCGAGGCCGCCGTCTGTTCAAGCGCGCTGGCCTGGCTCTCGGTCCGCGAGGACAGGTCGGTGTTGCCCTGGGCAATCTGCGTGCTTGCACTTGCCACGGATTCGCTGCCGCTGCGCACGACGGCCACGACCTGCGATAGCGCATCACTCATCTCGCCGAGGCTGCGCAGCAGGGTCCCCACTTCATCGTGGGTGGTGGCCTCCACCCGTTGCGTCAGATCCCCGCATGCCACCGCACGTGCCACCTGGATGGCCCGGCCGATGGGGCCGGTGATGGAGCGCGTGACCCAAGTGCCCAGCAAGGCGGCCAGCACGACGGCCACCAGCGCGCCGCCCAGCTCGAACGCCAGCGTCATTGCCGCCAGCGACTCGGTGCGCGTCAGGCGCTCGGCCATGAGCTGCTCCTCCTCTCGCACCAGGTCCGCCTGCAGTGCGCGCAGCCCATCCATGGCCGCCTTCTCGCGCCCCAGGGAGAACTCGCGAACCAGATCCTCGACGGTCGCCGTGCCGTCCTGAACTTGCCGCCGCAGCGCCTGCAGCGGCTGCACCGCCTGAACGAATTCACGATGGCGCAGCCGGATTCCGTCGAGCCGGCGCTGCTGGGCGGGGTTGTCCTCGGTCAGGCGTACGGCCTCCTGCCAGGAGGCCTCGAACTCCTTGAGTCCTTCATCCCAGGGGGCAAGAAAACGGGAGTCACCCGACAGGAGATAGCCCCGCGAGGCCGTCTCCATGTTGACCATGCCCGTGAGCATGCGCTGTCCCTGGGACATGACCTTGAAGGTGTGCTCGTTCCATTGCTGGGCCTCCTTGAGCCGGGACTGGCTGCTCACGGCCAGCGCGATGACAAGAAGAAAAATGGCGATGACGCATGCGAAGGCAGCTGCGAGACGGCGGGCCAGTGGCCAGTTGGACAAATTCATGATGATCATCGGTACGAACTGCGTGGCCGGAAAGACTGCACAAGGGCGCGGCGATCATGGTGTGAAGCCTCGCCTGCGCCTGGGGCCGTCATCTCCTGGCCGGGATCTACAAAGCACTCGCGCCAGCGGCTGCCGGGTGGCGGCCAGCGGGCCTGCGCTTTGTTTCTCTATGTAATATATTGGACAAAACATATTTTTGTCCTAGACAATTCACAAAATCCCTCAAAACATCCCGGCCATGACCGGACGTTTTGTCCCCTTCAGATCAATGACGCCACTTTCTGACCCCCTGCCTTTGGCGCCTGGCCCCGGGCTGCCCATCTCGGCCGTCGAACGCGAGACCGGACTTGCCAAGGACACCCTGCGTGTCTGGGAAAGACGCTACGGCTTTCCAAGGCCTGAACGGGATTCGGCAGGCGATCGCCGCTACCCGGCAGACCAGGTTCGACAACTGACCCTGATCCGGCGGCTCATGGATACGGGGCTGCGTCCCAGCAAGCTGATGGGCGTGGATCTGGACGGCCTGCAGACGCTGCTGGCCCGCGCCGACACCTCGCCGGGCAAGGATTTGTCCAGGACAAATTCAGAGAATGCAGCGGACTCTGACCGCTTCGCACCCATGCTCAACGCCATTGCCGCCCATGATCCCGCCCAGCTCAGGCATTGCCTGAGCCTGGCCCAGTCGCGCATGGGCCTGGCCGGTTTCGTGACCACGCTCGTGGCCCCGCTGACCACGGCGGTCGGCGAATTCTGGGCACAGGGGCGTTTTGAAGTGTTCGAAGAGCACCTGTACACCGAGGTGCTCACCGGCGTCCTGAGGCAGGCGATCGCCTCGCTCGCCCCCCCTTCCCCGCCGTCCGCGCCCAAGGTGTTGCTGACCACGCTCCCGCAGGAGATGCATGGACTTGGGCTGCTCATGGTCGAAGCCCTGCTGGCCCTGGAAGGCTGCAACTGCGTGTCGCTGGGCACCCAGACGCCCATCGGCGACGTGGCACAGGCCGCGCGGGCGCATCGCGCCGACATCGTGGGGCTGAGCTTCAGCAGCGCACACAACGGAGCGATGGCGCAGGCTTGCCTGGGCGAGCTGCGCAGCCACCTGCCGCCGTCCATCGAGTTGTGGGCCGGTGGGGCATGCCCGGCGCTTTACTCCAGCCCGGTCGCAGGCATCACGCCGGTGCGCCATCTCACGGATCTGCAACCGCTGGTCGCCCGATGGCGGCAGACGACAAGAACATCAAGGACATACGCATGAACTTTCCCGCCCCCCGCCCTGTCTTCACCGCCAGGCGGCGCACCCTGCTGGCAGCGGCCCTTGGCGCCGGCCTGCTGGCCAGCGGTTGCGCCAGCATGCGCCCGCCCGGCTCGGTCACGCCCGTCTCACCGTTCGATCTGCAGCGCTACCAGGGCCTGTGGTACGAACTGGCACGGCTGGACCATGGTTTCGAGCGGGGCATGACCGATGTGACCGCCGAGTACACGCCGCAGGCAGACGGCAGCGTGAAGGTGGTGAACCGGGGGTTTTCCGTGCCCCGGGGCCAGTGGCAGCGCGCCGTCGGCAAGGCCTTGTTCACGGGCAAGCCGGACACGGCTTCGCTCAAGGTCTCCTTCTTCGGCCCGTTCTACGGCGGCTACCATGTGGCCGCCCTGGACCCTGACTACCGCTGGGCGCTGGTCCTCGGGCCGGACACGCAGTACTGCTGGATACTGGCCAGAGAGCCGAAACTGCCCCCGCAGACGCTGCAATCCATCGTCGCCAAGGCCGCGGAATTGGGCGTCGATACCGGCGCGCTGATCTGGGTCAGCCATGAGCGCCACCAGGAAGCGCACAGCCAGGAGGCCTTGTGAACGGCGCGCCCCCCGTCGCGGTGATCGGCGCGGGAATGGCGGGTTTGGCATGTGCACAGCTGCTGGCCGAGGCTGGCTGCCGCGTGGATATCTTCGAGAAAAGCCGAGGCCCATCCGGGCGCATGAGCACGCGGCGCGCGCAGGATCCGCAGGGTGCGTGGCAGTGCGATCACGGCGCTCCATCGTTTGCGGCCCAGGACCCGGAGTTTGTGCAGGAGGTGCGCCAGTGGGAGCAGCACGGCGTTGTCGCCGCCTGGCGTCCGCGCGCAGTGCGCCTGCAGGGCACACACGTGGTGCCAGCAGAGTCAGCCCCCGACCGCTGGGTGGGCGTGCCGCGCATGACCTCTCCCGCAGCGTTTCTTGTCCAGCGGCTTGCACAACAGGGGCATGGCGCACAGCTGCACCTGCAAGCCACGGTTCAGCAGTTGCAGTACGAATCTGCCTGCTGGACTGTGCACTGTGCCGAACACGGGCAGATCGGATCGGAATACTGCGCCCTGATTTTGGCAGTGCCTGCACCGCAGGCGGCAGCCTTGCTGGAGCCGGTCTCGCCCTATGCGGCGGCACTGGCTGCCAGCGCGCGCATGCAGCCTTGCTGGGTGGCCATGCTGCGCACCGACGCCCCCCTGCCGCTGGACTGGGATGCGGCAGAAATCACGGATGGCCCCCTGTGCTGGGTGGCACGCGACAGCGCCAAGCCAGGACGACAGGGGCCGCAAGTGCTGCAAGGACCTCAGACCTGGGTGCTGCATGCCAGTGCACGGTGGAGCCAGGATCACATCGAGTCGGACGCCGAATCCGTGGCCCGGCAACTGCTGCAGGCATTCGGGGCCCTGGCCGGGCCACTGCCCCACCCTTTGCCAGGCGGCCTGCGCATCACTGCCCACCGCTGGCGCTATGCGCTGCCGGCGCCGCACCTGGTCAACCGCTGCTGGTGGGACGCGCCTGCGGGCCTGGGCCTGTGTGGCGACTGGATGTGCGGCGCAGGCGTCGAAGGCGCCTGGCTCAGCGGACGGGCGCTGGCCCGGCGCGCCCTGGCCACGCTGACGCGCTGAACCACAGGAACGCCCGCGCCATGCACAAGAAGCCCCACCTGCCCTCCAAGCTGTGTGCGTGCTGCGGTCTTGCGTTCACATGGCACAAAAAATGGGCACGTGATTGGGACGAGGTCAAATACTGCTCGCAGCGCTGCCGCACCGCGCGACTGCCGCCTGATCCCACTCCCCCATCTGCAGGCCGCCAGCCAAGGCGCTGACCTCCAAGCGGGCCATGCGCCCCGCACATCCTGGAGCCCTGGATTGCCGCCAGGCCGGCCCCATAATGCGCCACCCCATTGCATCAAGGAATTGGCACCTATGTCTTCCGGCGGCTTTCACGTCCACGGCCCACACGATCACGAACTCGAACATGCTGCCCAGGGCGAGCATGGCCAAACCGCCCACCACGGCATCGGCGGCGGCAGCCTGACCAACCAAATCGCCATGTGCACGGCAGTCATCGCCACGGTGGGCGCCATCTTCGCGTACATGGGCGGCGCCACCCAGGCCAATGCCGGGCTGTACAAGAACGACGCAGCCATCAAGAAGACCGAAGCGGCCAACCAGTGGGCCTTCTTCCAGGCCAAGAGCACCAAGCAATCGCTGTCCGAGTTCGCGCGTGATCTGGCGACCACGGAGGACAGGCGGGCCGCCTACCAGGCCAAGGTGGAGCGCTACGAAAAGGAAAAGGACGACATCAAGCGCGATGCCGACCGCCTGGAAGCCGAGGCCCGGCAATGGGACGAGAAGTCAGAGATGCAGATGCACCTGCATCACCGCTGGGCGCAGGCCACCACCGCGCTGCAGGTCGCCATTGCCCTTGCAGCCATCGCGCTGCTGACCAAGAAGAAATGGCTGGAATACGCCATGCTCGGCGTGGCAGCGCTAGGCCTTGGCGTGGGCGGGCTGGCCATGCTGCACATCTAGAGCGTGTGGCAAAGCCGCAAAGCCGCATATCCGCCTTGGAAGGCAGCTGTGAAACAGCCCCCTGATTCCCCGGCCTTGCCCGCGGCTCAGTCCTCGCTGGGACGGGGGTAGCCGGCCTCTGCCCAGGCTTGCGCAGACGTCCGGGTGAGCTGATGGTCCGGCCTGACTCCCACCTTGGCCAGCTCGCTGCCGTCGGCGGCAGTGGCGGTGAGCGTGGCGCTGGGATTGTCTTCATCGGGCTCGATATCCAGAGAGACGGTCACGCGTGACCCGCTCACCATGATCTGCACATCCTTGTGCAACTGCGCGGCCAGATGCTGCTCATGCCGGCGCATCACCTCGTGCGCCGTCTTCACCAGCGTGTTGAAGGCGGAAACGTCCAGCGGCTTGGGATTTTTCTTGTCGCGGCCCATGGTCCACGGGCCGACCAGGCTTGGCTCCACCTGGCCGTCCTGGGTCATGGCAACGGCCCAGCCATCGTCGTCTTCATTCTTGATGACGCGGGCCTCCCAGCCGTTGTGATGCCAAAGGCGGTCTTCGAAGATTGAGACGACTTCTTGTTCGAGTTCTGCGGACATGTCCAGACCCTTCCCTTGTGGAAACTATCGAGCCCGAAATTCTACTGTCCATCCATACAGTTCGCGCGCAGGGGTCTATTCCCAAACCGTGGACTCCCAAGAGACGAAAATGCTTCCCGATGGCACCGGAGACGGCATGAACAACGACCTTGCACACCAGGATCCTGAACTGTTGCGCCGGCTGCTGCGCGCGAAGGACAGCATTGACGCCGCATCGCACGAGGCCTGGCCTGTCGGGCGACTGGCGCAGGTCAGTGGCGTGTCCGAAGCGCACTTCGCCCGGTCGTTCAAGCAGGCCTTCGGCAGTCCGCCGCACCGGTACTTGCTCACGCGGCGCATCGAGCGGGCAATGACGCTGCTGCGCGAAACCGATCTGGCCATTACCGACATCGCCTTTGATACAGGCTGGGCAAGCCTGGGCACCTTCGGGCGCACCTTCCGCGATATCACAGGCGACAGTCCCAGCGCAGTCCGGGTGCGCGCCCGGGCGACGATGCACGAGCTGGGCCGCGTGCCCGCCTGCATCGTCAGCGCCGCGCACCGCCCCGACCTCACGACCGCAGTTTCGGAGAAGCGACGCCGGGCAACAAGCGATACAAACGAACCCGAACAACAGGAGATCCCATGATTCAAGGCGTTGAAGTGGTTGGTTTGTATGTGCGCGATCAAGACGAAGCACTCGCGTTCTATGTCGACAAACTCGGGTTCCGCGTCCACACGGACGTGGCAAACGGCGACTATCGCTGGCTCACGGTGCAGCACCCGGAACAGCCGTCGTTCCAGCTCGGCCTGTTCACACCCGGCCCTCCCGTGCTCGACGCAGCAACGGCGCAGGCAGTGCGCGCGATTGTGGCCAAAGGCGCCATGCCGCCCCTCGTACTGACCGTGGATGACTGCCGCGCGGCCTACGACCGAATGCTCGCAAGCGGAGTGGAATTCACGCAGGAACCCGTGGCACGGTACGGCACCGTGGACGCAGGCTTCCGCGATCCGTCGGGGAACGGGTGGAAGATGATCCAGGCGCGCCGCTAAGGGAGGCCGCCTTGAACTGGAACTACCGGATCCGGCAGATCCACCGCTGGCTGTCCGTCGCCTTCACGGTAACCGTCATCGCCAACTTCATTGTCCGGGCGCAGGGGGAACCTGCCTCCTGGGTCAGCTACTCGCCGCTGCCCCCGCTCTTTCTCTTGCTGTTGAGCGGTCTGTACCTCTTCGTGCTGCCGTACGTCTGCATGCGACGCAGTGGAACAAGGAAGCCAGGCGATGCGAGGTAGCTGTCTTGGCCCTTGAATGGCCGCCAGCACGCATTCTTCGACAAGGGCACGTCGCGCTCGCCGCAAATTGCCGCTGGAGCGAAGGGCTTGCGAGTACGATAAGCTTCAAGTCTTGTTGAAGGTCAAGGACCCCTTGCCGAAGGTTGCGCATGAACATTGGTGAACTGAGCAAACGCACAGGCCTGTCCACATCACGCATTCGTTTTTATGAGCAAAGCGGCCTGCTGCAAGCGGCTGAGCGTGGCTTGAATGGCTACCGCAGCTATCCGCCTGAGATGGTGCAGATGCTGGAGCTGATTGCGATGGCGCAGGGCGTGGGCTTTAGCCTCGATGAAATTCGTGCACTCTTGCCGCCCGGCCTGCAAGGCTGGGACCATGAGGCCGTCGTGGGCGCGCTGCGCCAAAAAATTGCCGATATCAAAGCCATGGAGAAAAAGCTGCAGACCAGCAAAAAGCAGTTGCAGGCTTTGTTGACCGATATTGAAGCGCGGCCAGACAACATGGATTGCCACGACAACGCACGCCGCGTGCTCTCACATGTACTGGCCCAGCAATCCGAATCCCTGGCCTCTGAAGCAGCGGCCGAAGAAAAAATGGGCAAGCTCATGCGCACAGGACACAGGAAGCGGGCAAGCGTGGCATAGGCCTGCGGCAGTTTGGAACGCGGCCCTAGCGCCTTGCCAAAGCCTGCACCACCTGCTTTGCAGTCGCTTTGGCCGACCCCGGGTTTTGCCCGGTGATGAGGCGGCCATCGGCCACCACATACGAGATAAAAGGCAGCAAGGCTTTTTGATAGCGCGCACCACGCATCTTCATTTCCTGCTCGGCGTTGTAGGGCATGGACCGGGCCACTCCGGCCAGGATTTCTTCCGTCCATGAAAAACCCGTGACCCGTTTGCCCGCGACCAGCAAAGAGCCGTCGCTGAGCTGCGTATTGAGCAGGCCGCAGTAGCCGTGGCAAACCGATGCAACGATGCCACTTCGCTCCCAGATGCTACGTGTGATGCGCTGCAGCCCCGCACTATCGGGAAAATCCCACATCACCGCATGCCCTCCAGTGAAGTAGATGGCATCGAAATCGTTCGCGACGATATCGGCAGGTGCCGCAGTGTCCGCCAGCAGGGCCATGCGCGCGGGATCATCGAGCCAGGCTTTGGCCGAAGCATCGAAGAGCGGCCATTGGAGTGCACGCGGCTCCAGCGGTACGGCGCCACCCAGCGGGCTCACCAGTTGCTGCGGGTACCCTTGCGCAGCAAACACATCCCAGGCATGGGTCAGCTCCGACAGCCACAGCCCTGTGGCGTGCGCAGGGTCGTCGTAATGAGCGACATTGGTGACGACATGCAAAACACGTGGCTTACTCATGAAGACTCCTGCGCGATTTGCTTGAGGCCCTGTGCGTAGCTGGTGACAGCAAAGTCGGGAAAGCGGCGCTTGAACTTGGACGAATCAAACACATTGTCGTGTGCGTAGCGTGGCAGCAGTTCACGCAGTTCGCGCACAGGCTTGGAGACCCAACCAGCAACCACCATGGCCAGGTGGCTCAGTACCTTGTAGCGCGGCTCAACCCCAAAGGTTGCAGCCGCCAGGTTCACAAAGGCCTGATAGGTCAGCCGCTCGTCCCAGCAGGGCAGATGCCATGTCTGGCCATACGCATCTTGCGCATTGCCAATGGCTGCCATGGCGCGGCTTGCATCGGGCGTCCAGATCAGGGTGCGCAGCTTGTCGTCACGGACCGGCACTTTGGCCTTCTGGCCCGCCTTGAGCGGGCCGATCACCAGGGTATTGGTGATGCTTTGGGTTTTGCCGGGGCCGTAGAACTCTGGCGCGCGGGCAATGGCGACGGGGATATCGCCGCGCTGCATCTCGGCCAGCACCATCTCGGCCATCAAGGCGCGCACGCGCCCCTTGCGGCCCACCGGGGCAAAGGCGGTTTCCTCGGTCTGCCGCTGCGCGGTTTGCGGATACATGTAGGTGTTGTCGAAATAGACAAATTTGGCCCCCGCTGCCCGCGTGGCATCGAGCGCGTTGCGCAGCATGGCAGGAAACTGCCCCTCCCATAACTCGGTGTCTGGTGGCAGGCCAGCGGTGAAGTACACGACCTCGCTGCCACGCACGGCCTCCAGGGTTTGCGCGGAATTCATCAGGTCGGCAGACACCAGCTCGTCCGTATCGTTCACCTTGCGCGGCTTGCGGCTGACCAGGCGCAGGTTCTGCGTGTAGTTGCGCTGGAGCTCGCGCGCCAGCTCCACAGCGATCTGGCCATTGGCGCCCAAAATGGTTTGCATATCGATCCTTGCAGCATCTTGTGTGATGTGAGGACAAGGAGCTTAAGCTTCAACTTGAGTTGAAGGTCAAGCGGCAAACTACAGATCCCTGATACCAGGTCGAAGACAAACCCGACGGCTTGCTGGCTGTCTGCAAAACCCCGGCATCTCCATCATGCCGGGGAGCCTGGGGCCTGGACACTGCGACCTGCTTTGGTGCACCTGGTGAAGGCCCGGTTCGGGCCGGCAGCGCCTGTGCACAAGCCGCGAGAACGGACCTCCAGCAGCCGCCAGGCTGCATTGGCGTTCACTGTCATTGGACTCAGCCGCTTTCACACGCCCGTGTTGCCTCGGAGTGTTTCACCCCGCCCTGTCAAATGCTCTTCCCGTAGAACGGGACCAGCTTGGCCACCACGGCCTCAACGTACTCAGGGACCCAATAGGTTTCAATGTGGGTTGCGCCCTGGATCTTGAACAGCTCCTTGTCCTTGGCACCGCTGGCCTTGGCGAACGCCTCCTCGGTCATGTAGAGGCTGTCCGCCTTGCTGCCGGCAATCATCAACAAGGGTTGCTCGATCAGTTCGATCTGGTCAGTGGCGTCCCAGCGCATCAGGTCAAGCAGGCTGCTCGTCGTGTACTTGAAGGTCGAGCCGGGATGGGCATGCGTGCGCCAGTAGTACTCATAGCCCTGTCGGTACATCTCGAAGGGCAGCGCTGCGATCTGCTCGTCCGTCATGTCCGCGTCGCCCGAGTAGAGGACCTTGCCACCGGCCACCTGCTGAGCACGGGCATCCGAGGCCTGCTTCAGGCGCTGCTGGATCGTGGATAGCTGCGAATCTGCGAAACCGTTGCGGCGGACCCTGCCGGAGTTGAACATGCTCAGCGTTGCGACGGACTTGAAGCGCTTGTCCGTCTTCGCCGCTGCCAGCGAATAGCCGCCGCCACCGCAGATGCCGAGGAGGCCGAGACGATCCGCGTCGACGCCCGCGTAGGTGGTGATGAAGTCCGCCATGCCATGAATGTCCTCGATGCGGTTCATCGGCGTGTCCACTGAACGGGGCAGGCCACCGCTGCCGCCTTGATAGGCTGCATCGGCCGTGATCGCCACGTAGCCGTGCTCGGCCAAGCGTTGGGCATACAGACCGGCGGTCTGTTCTTTCACACCACCGTTGGGGTGTGCAACGACGACAGCGGGGTACTTCCTTGCCGGGTCGAAGTTCGCCGGCGTATAGACATTGGCCACGATGTCCAAGCCGCCGAGTTTGTACTTCACCGGGTGGATGTTCACCTTGCCAGGCAGGTTCTGCGTGATGGCGTCGCCATAGACGAGCGTGAAGGGGTTCTTCTTGTAATCGGCCGCTGTTGACGGCGAGGGAAGGGCCATGGCTGTAACTCCGAGGGCTGCTGCAGAAATTGCGATGGCCGAAGTGCCCAGGAACTCGCGGCGCTTCGTGTCAATGGATACGTGGGTCATGGGTCGTCCGATCTACTGAGACATCTGTGCGGTTCTTGCAAACCAGGCGAAAGGGTCAATCGAGCCTCTTCCTGGTGAGGAAGGAAGACACCAGGTCCGCGATCTGGACGTTGTTCAGGTCGGACATGATGAAGTGGGTGTTCCCGCGTATGCCCATCTCAGGCAGATGCACGAGCTGTGCATCTCCGCCGTGCCTGTTGACGGCGTCCACCCAAAGGCGAGCCATGGCGAGCCGGACGCGCCAGTTGTCCTGACCGCGCTCGGTGGTGGGCTCAGTGGGGAAGTTGTCGCCGTAGTAAATGACGATGGGGATTCGGGTGAGCTTTTGGAAGTCTTGTGCCGATACAGCCTCCGGCGCCAGGGTTCCCGCAGCGCTGGGCATGGCGGCCGGCAGTTCTCCCGGCGGGAAGATGAAGCCGCTGCCCGGCTCGAACGCCACGACGCCCTTGACGTTGGCGCTCTTGATGGCTGTCAGCCAGCCAGGTCCGCCGCCCTGCGAGTGCGTGAAGAGGATGGCCGGGCCTGTCTTTGTGAAGAGCGCAGCCATCGCCTCGGCGATCACGTTGGCGTCATAGGCACCGGTGTTCGGCGTCACCGAGCGCAGGAACTGGTTCAGTGTCTCCGGCTGGCGGTCGAACTGCACGTTGTCGAAATAGCTCGGCCACTTGCCAAAACGGAACTGGTCGAAGAACAGCTGGTCGTAGGGCGTCGGCTCGGTCGTCGTGGCGACGGTGCTGTTGCCGGCCCTGCCTCGGCGCGGCTGATCGACAAGGTAGACCGGGAAGCCGCGGCGCAGGAACAGGTTCTGGAAGCCCTCGCGGCCATCCGACGTCGTTTCCCAGCTCCGAGCCGACTGGAAGGCGCCGTGCAGCATCACGATGGGCAAAGGCCTCGGATTCTGCGGGACCTGATAGAAGGCGTAGAGGTGATCGCCGTGGAAGCTTTGCCCTGCGCTTGTCGGCTTGTCGTTGTCGTAGACGCCGGGCACCGTCTTCACAACGCCACCTACCGCGAAGCTGCCCTGGCGCTGAATGACCAGGGGCCTCGACGAACTGTCCGAATGAGAGGCGCAACCTGCCAGCGATACAGCCAAGACAAGTGCTCCTGCGCGGAAGAGGCGGGTGATGCTCATCATCAGCCTTTCGATGCAGCGTCGAGGACCTGCACGAGTGCGTCATTGGCGCGGGCTGCCACCTCGGGGCCGACCTCTTGCGCAAGCGCTTGGCTCAGCTGCCGCAGTTGCGATGCGGTCAGACCCACGCGCAGGCTGGCTCGCATGTGGGACCGCAGCTGGTTCTCTGCACCCGGTGTCGCAGCCAGCGCTCCGACCGTGGCCAGCTCGCGGCTGCGCCAATCGAGGTTGTCGCGCTCGAAAATGTCGCCAAACAGGTGCGCCTGCAGAAACTGATTGATGATCGGCGCGAACTCGAACACCGGGCCCTGGACCGGTCCACCTGAAATCTCGGTCTGATTGGCCTGGCCGGCCAGCACCAACTCACGGCCGGTGGACACGGCTCGGCTGGGGTCGTGACCCGGAGCGTCCTGCACGCCGCGCTGCTTGCGCAGCTCGACGACCTTGAGCAGTTCGCCGAGCGCATTGAGACTTCTGGGGAAGCCCGCGTAGGCATAGAGCTGCACCAGGACC
The DNA here is from genome assembly GCF_000632165.1 of Delftia sp. RIT313. Taxonomy (NCBI): domain Bacteria; kingdom Pseudomonadati; phylum Pseudomonadota; class Betaproteobacteria; order Burkholderiales; family Comamonadaceae; genus Delftia; species Delftia sp. RIT313. The sequence goes on from NZ_JFYT01000039.1 coordinate 81,033, forward strand.
TCCTTGGCCTCGCTGACTGTCATGCCCGCGTCCAGCCCCTGGTTCAGTGCCATGCCCAGCCGGGGCATGTCACTGATTGCCGTGAAGGCGGCGATGAGCGGAATGATGCGTTGCCTGGGGCTCAGCGAATCGGACGCAGGCTGCACGACCCTCTGTGGCTCCTGTGGCTCCTGTGGCTTCTGCGGCTGCTGTGCCCTCTGGCCGGTCATCGCGGAAAGGCCTGCGCTCACCACGGCGGCCTGGTAGTCCTGCTCGCAGAGTTTGTCCTGCCAGGCCACGGAGCTGCCGTTTTCTTTCTCGGCGATGGCGATGTGGGTCATGGAGCCTGACGGCCCGGCGCCATGCCAGTGGCGCACGTTGGGCGGGATGGTCACGACATCGCCAGGGCGAATGATGAGCGCCGGCTGGCCTTGTTGTTGCACAAGGCCCTGTCCCTCGGTGACGATCAGCGTCTGACCGAGCGGATGGGTATGCCAGGCCGTCCGCGCACGGGCCGTGAACGTGACGGTCGCTCCACCGGCCGTTGCGGGAAGTGGCGCCTGAAAGGGTGAGCTGATGCGGACGTCGCCGGTGAACGTCTCGGCCGAACCAACGGTGACCTGCTGCGCAGACGCGGGGCGAACTTCGACGACGGGCGGCATTGCGCCAGGACCGGCTGACTGCGCCGCAGCGGCTGTCACCGCACCGCTCAGGGCCATTGAAAGCAGTGATTTCACGAGAGCGCCTCCTGTTGTTTCGCCTGATGGCGGCGGTGCGGCTTGACGATAAAGAACCACGAGACGATCAGCGCCAGGCCGAGCAGCAGAGCGGCCACGTCCATGACGGCAGCAATGCGATGCGCGAGGGCAGCACTGTCTTGTTGCTCGATGGACGAACCAGCGCTGGCGAAGACAAGAACCAGCAGTCCAAGCCCCAGTGCTCCCCCCAACTGGTGAGCCACGTTGACCAGGCCGGAGGCAGCACCCGCGTCCTCACGCGCCACTCCCGCCACACCGGCCGCGGTCAGCGGCGCCAGCAACAAGCCCTGGCCCAGTCCGATCAGGACCATGGGCGGGGCGATGCCGGTCCAATAGCTCGATAGCGCATGCGCTTGGCCCAACCAGGCGAGGCCCACCACTCCGAGCAGCAGGCCGGCGAGAAGCAGCGTCTCGTTGCCGAAGCGGCGGGCCAGCCCGGGCACGGCCATGGCCGAGGCAAAGTTGGGCAGCGTCACGGGCAGGAAGGCAATGCCCGCTTGCATGGGCCGCAGATGCAGCACGCCCTGCAGGAACTGCGTACAGAAGAACCAGAAGCCAACGGCGCCGCCCAGGAAGAGCATGCGCGTGATGTACGCACCGGCTCGCTGCGGGCTGGTGAGCAGGCGCATCGGCAGGATGGGTTGCCGGACCCGGCGCTCAATGCCGATGAAGAGCAGGATCATCAGCATGCCCCCGACCAGGGCCCCCTGTGCGAGGCCATCGTGCCAGCCAGCTTCGGCTGCTCGAACCAGGCCGTAGACCAGCGCCGTCATCCCTATGGTCGAGCTGATGGCGCCGCCCACGTCGAACTGGCCTTCCTGCTTCTGGGTCTCGGCAATGTGGCCACGCGCAGCGACGATCAACAGCAACCCTATCGGCAGGTTGATGAAAAAGCCTGCGCGCCAGGACACCAAATCAGCGAACAGGCCGCCCAGGACCAGGCCCAGGGTTGCGCCGACACCGGCCGCCGCCGCGTACAGCGAGAGCGCACGGGTGCGGCCTGGCCCCTCCGCGAAATGCGTGGACAGCAGTGCGAGCGTGGACGGTGCAAGGACGGCGGCGCCTACACCTTGAATTGCGCGGGAGGCCAGCAACCAGCTTGCGCCAGGCGCCAGGCCGATGGAGACGGAGGCGAGTGTGAACAGCGCCAGCCCCAGGATGAACATCCGCCGGCGGCCCAGGATGTCGCCAGCGCGGGCACCCAGGAGCAGCAAGCCACCGAAAGCCAGCGTATAGGCATTGGTCACCCATGACAGTTGCGCCGAAGTGAAGCCCAGGCTTGCCTGGATGCGGGGCAGACCCGTGATGACGATGGAAATGTCCACGACGATCATCAGGTAGCTGGCAACGATGATGGCCAGGACCTTGTTCTCGTTGCGGATGGGGCAGGATTGCGCGGCGTTCATCGCGGTCACTCAGATGTCCAGCCTGCGCTCGGACATCCACTTGACGATGGCCGGGTCGCGGTGAGAGAAAAAGCTGCTCGTGTTGGTGTCGAGCGTGGCGATGATTGCCATGTGGGCGTCGCTGAGTGCGAAGTCGAAGATGGCGATGTTCTCTGCCATGCGCTCCTTGCGGACCGACTTGGCGAGCGCGACGATCCCGCGCTGTACCAGCCAGCGCAGCACCACCTGGCCGACCGACTTGCCGTAGTGCCGGGCGATGCCGATCAGCACTTCGTTCTGGAAGAGGCCATTGCGGCCTTCGGCAAACGGAGCCCAGGCCTCGGCCTGCACACCCATCTGTCTCATGAACGGCACGGCTTCCAACTGCTGCTGGAAGGGATTCACTTCGACTTGGTTGACCGCCGGTGCGATCTCGTTGAACGCCTTGATGTCCATCAGGCGGTCCGGTTGGAAGTTGCTGACGCCGATGGCGCGCAGCTTGCCCGCGCGGTAGGCGTCCTCCATCGCGCGCCACGAACCGTGGACGTCGCCGAAGGGCTGGTGAATCAGGTACAGGTCGAGATAGCTGAGCTGCAGCCGACGCAGGGACTTGTCGATGGCTTGCTGCGTGCGCTCGTAGCCGGTCTCCTGCACCCAGAGCTTGCTGGTGACGAAGAGCTGGTCACGCGGCACGCCACTGGAGCGCAATCCCTTGCCGACCGCTTCTTCGTTCATGTAGGAGGCTGCGGTATCGATCAGCCGGTAGCCGGCTTCGATGGCGTCGACGACGCTGCGCTGGCACTCATTGGCATCGGCGATCTGGAAGACGCCATACCCGACCATGGGCATGTGAAGACCGTTGTTCAGAACGACGTGTTGCATGAGCTTTGCCTTGTAGAGGTTCGATGGCACGAACTTTAGGCAAGGGACTGGCATCTGAATAGATGCATTTGAGTTGTTGAATTAGCATCAATTCAATGACAATGAAAGCCGCGAGGAGGCCACTCATGGCGATCAACGAGCTTCGATCCATCACGACCTTTATCAAGGCAGCGGAACTTGGCAGCCTGCGCAAAGCCGCAGCAGACCTTGGCATCAGTCCCCAGGCGGCGAGCAAGGCATTGGCCCAGCTGGAAGCCCATCTGGACGTGCGCCTGTTCCATCGGACAACGCGTGTGATGTCGCTGACCGATGCAGGACAGCGGCTGTTCGAAGACGTGCGGCCGGCCGTGACGGGAATGCACAGAGCGCTGCAGTCCGCCAAGTCGGCACGGGATGAATTTGCGGGCCCGCTGCGCATCACGGGCCCTCGCACCACGTTCCAGCCGATTCTTTGGCGCCTGGTCGACGAGTTTTGCGATATGCATCCAGGGATCCAGCCCGACGTCCTGCTGGACGACCGTATCGGCAACTGGGTGGAGGATCGCGTGGACGTGGGCTTTCGCCTCGGCCCGTCGCCCCATGAGGGCGTGATTGCACGACGGCTGTTCCCGGTTCAGTTACCCATCTGCGGTGCGCCTTCTTACTTCGCGAAGCACGGTGTGCCCGAATCGTTGGCTGACCTGGCCACACACCGCTGCAGCGCCTATCGGCATCCGAGCACGGGGAAAGTGCTGCCGTGGCGGGTGAAGATCGACGGCCAGGCCGCCGACCAGCCAGTCGCCCCGACGATCTGCAGCAACGACGAGCTGTTTGAGCTGCAAGCCGTCTTGGCCGGCAAGGTGCTGGCCCAGCTCGCGGGCGTCACCGCGGCACCGTTTATCCGCTCCGGCAAGCTGATCCCGATCCTCGTGGACCACATGCCGGACTACGCCAGCTACTTCGTCTACTTCGGAAGCAGGTCGTCCCAGCCAGTACGAGCCCGTGCATTCATCGATTTGGCCGTTCAACGTCTGGTGGACAGCCCGGAGTACGTACTCAACCCCAGCGAGCTCCTGGGCAAAGTCGGGCGACCAGGCCGCGCTTGATGCGGCGCAAGCAACATCAGCCATGGCCCCGAACGCACGGCGCCCCCTCCC
>NZ_JFYT01000040.1:0-82130 GCF_000632165.1 Delftia sp. RIT313
CCCAGTGCACCCCGCGCCCCCCGCCGCAAGGCCCTGGCCTGGGGCGCCGCCTGCGTCCTTGCCCCTTCATTGATCACCATGTCCAACGCCCTGCACGCCATCACCCCGACCGCCGAACTTCCGGCCGAACTGCGCAGCGCCCTGCCGTCCGCGCGCCTGATGGGCGCGGCCGTGCTGCGCTTTTTCGGCCTGCGCGTCTATGAGGCGCGGCTGTGGGCCGCGCCCGGACTGCTGCCCGAGGACTACGCCCGCCACCCGTTTGCACTGGAGCTGGTCTACGACCGCAAGCTCGAAGGCGCGGCCATTGCCGAGCGCTCCATCGCCGAAATGCGCAGGGTCGGCAGCTTCACCGAAGAGCAGGCCCGCCAATGGCTGGACCTGATGAAGCAGGCCTTTCCCGATGTGGTGGCCAAGGACCGGCTGCTGGGCCTGAACGACGGCCAGGGCGATGTGCGCTTTTTCCACAACGGCCGGCAGACGGCGCAGCTGCGCGATGCCGACTATGCGCGCCTGTTCTTCGGCATCTGGCTGGCGCCGCAGACCTCGGCGCCTGCCATGCGCACCTCGCTGCTGGGCCAGGGCTGAACGCCAGCGGACCACGCCATGACCTCCGTCCCGGCCCCCGCTCCTGCCCCCGTGCTGCCCTGGCGCACAGGGCTGGCCTATGGCGGGCTGGCCGCGCCGCTGGCCTTTGTGTCCCTGCCCCTGTATGTGAACCTGCCCTACCACTACGCCAGCGTGGCCGGCGCGCCGCTGGCCGGGCTGGGCGCCGTGCTGCTGGCCACGCGGGCGCTCGATGCCGTGGTCGATCCGGCCATTGGCCGCCAAGCCGACAGGCTGCTGCGCCAGGGTGTGCGGCCGGCCTGGCGTGCGGCTGCGCTGGGCAGCCTGCTGATGGTGCTGGGTTTCGGGGCGCTGTGGCATCCACCGCGCGGCGCCGAGGCCACCATGCTGGGCTGGCTGGCCGGCAGCCTGCTGGTGTGCACGCTGGCCTACAGCTTCGTCACCATCCTCCACCAGGCCTGGGGCACCCGCTGGGGCGGGCAGCCCGCCTGGCGTGCCCGTGTGACGGCCTGGCGCGAGGGCGCCACGCTGGCGGGCGTGCTGCTGGCCAGCGTGCTGCCGGCCGTGATGGGCCTTGACGCCACCAGCGCCGTGCTGGCGCTGGGCCTGGTGCTGGGGCTGATGGGGCTGTACCGGCTCCGGGCGCCCGTGGCTCCTGTGCCCCATGTGTCCCATGTGTCCTTTGCGCCCCGCATGCCGCAACCGGAGTCCCCGGCCTCGGCCGCCCTGGCCTCTTCCACTTCTCCATGGGCGGATGCCGGGTTTCGCCGGCTGCTGGCCATCTTCATGCTCAATGGCGTGGCCGCGGCCGTTCCCGCCACCTTGCTGCCCTTCTTTGTGGCCGACAGGCTGCAGGCGTCTGCACTGCAGCCCCTGCTGCTGCTGTGCTTCTTTGGCGCGGCGGCCCTGGGCCTGCCGCTGTGGGTGAAGGCCGTCTCGCGCTGGGGCCTGGCGCCCAGCTGGCGGGCGGGCATGCTGGCCAGCGTGCTGGCCTTCGGCTTCACGCCCTGGCTGGGCGCGGGCGACGCCATGGCCTTTGCCGTGATCTGCCTGGCCAGCGGGCTGGCCCTGGGCGCGGACCTGGCCCTGCCGGGCGCACTGCTCACGGGCGTGATCCACGAGTCCGGCCAGGGCGGCCGGGGCGAGGGCCGCTACCTGGGTTGGTGGACCTGCGCCACCAAGCTCAACCTGGCCTTGGCCGCAGGCCTGGCCCTGCCCCTGCTGTCCGCCGCGGGCTACCGCAGCGGCGGCACCGACCCGGCCGGGCTGCAGGCGCTGGCCTGGGCATATGGCGGGCTGCCGTGCCTGCTCAAGCTGGCGGCGGCGCTGCTGCTTTGGCGCGCCGAGCGATTGCATTCTTCCTGGAGTCACACATGAGCCACATCACCCACTGCGCTTCGTTTTCGCCGCTGCGGCGCGTCTGCCTGGGGGCGGCCTTGGCACTGTCCCTGGCGGGCTGTGCCGGGCCTTCGGTCCAGGACTACGCCAAGGAGCAGCCGACGCTGGACCTGCGCCAGTATTTCAACGGGCCGCTGACGGCGCATGGCATGTTCACGGACCGATCGGGCAAGGTGGTCAAGCGATTCACCGTGCGCATGACGGGCCGCTGGAATGGCGACGAGGGCTCCCTGGAGGAGCACTTCGTCTACAGCGACGGCAGCACCCAGGAGCGGGTCTGGCATATCCGCCACCTGGGCGACGGCCGCTACAGCGGCCGGGCCGACGACGTGGTGGGCGAGGCCCAGGGCCAGAGCGCGGGCAATGCCATCCGCTGGAGCTATGTGCTGGCCCTGCCCGTGAATGGGCGGGTCTGGAACGTCCACATGGATGACTGGATGTACCTCATGGACGGGCGCACCCTGCTCAACCGCACGGCCATGAGCAAGCTCGGCGTGCACCTGGGCGATGTGACGCTGTCCTTTGTCAAGGAGTGATGGCCATGCCGCTGTTCTCGCGCGGGCTGAACCCGCTGCTGGCTGACTGGAAGGGACGCTCGGCATGGGTGGTGGGCGCCTCCTCGGGCATAGGGCGTGCCACGGCCGAGGCGCTGCACCGGCAGGGCGCCCGGGTGATCGTCTCCGCACGGCACGGCGGCGCGCTGCAGGACTTCGTGCGCGGCCGCGAGGGCTGCCTGGCCCTGCCGCTGGACGTGACCGATGCCGCCGCCGTGGATGCGGCCGCCCAGGCCGTGCTGTCCCATGCGGGCGGGGCGCCCGACCTGATCCTCTACTGCGCAGGCCACTACCGGCCCCTGCGCGCCACCGAGTTCGACCTGGCCGAGATGCAGCACCACCTGGCCGTGAACTATGGCGGCGTGCTGCACCTGCTCGATGCCGTGCTGCCCATGCTGCTCAAGGCTGGCCGGGGCCATCTGGCCCTGGTCGGCTCGGTGGCCGGCTACCGGGGGCTGCCCATGTCCCTGGCCTACGGCCCCACCAAGGCGGCGCTCAACAACCTGGCGGAAAACCTCTATCTGGACCTGCATGGCCTGGGCCTGGGCGTGTCCATCATCAATCCCGGCTTTGTCGATACGCCGCTGACGGCGCAAAACAGCTTCAGCATGCCGGCCCTGATCGGCGCCGACGAGGCAGCCCGGCATATGCTGCAGGGCTGGGCGCAGGGGCGTTTCGAGATGAATTTCCCGCGCCGCTTCACGCGCTGGGTGCGCCTGCTGCGCTGCCTGCCAGACGCCTGGTATTTCTCTGCGGTCCGCCGCTTCACCGGAGCATGAAACCCATGAGCAGCGGCATATCCGATCCGCGACTGGCCCGCTTGGCCCAGGCCTACGAGGCCCTGCGCCGCGACAACCTGCCGGCGCTGCTGTCCCTGTATGCCGAGCAGGCCCTGTTCAAGGACCCGTTCAACGAGGTGCGCGGCCACGCCGCGATCGAGCGCGTGTTTTCCCACATGTTCGAGCAGTTGGACCGGCCCCGCTTCGCCGTCAGCCACGGCGCGGTGCAGGGCGACAGCGGCTTCTTGCTGTGGGAGCTGGGCTTTGTGCGCTCATCCGGCCAGCCCATGCACATCTGCGGCACCAGCTACCTGGAGTTCGATGCGCAGGGGCTGGTGGCAGTGCACCGCGATTTCTGGGACCCGGTGGAGGAAATCTTCGCCAAGGTCCCCGTGCTGGGCGCCGTGGCCAGGGCGCTGCAGCACAAGCTCAGGGCGCCGCAGTAAGCAGCCGGGCCAACTGCGCCAGGGCGCCGTCCAGCGCGTCGAAACGCGGCGCACCCAGGCAGATGCGCAGCCCGCTGGCCTGCTCCTGCGGGTCCACCATGAGCGAGCCCGGATCGGTCAGCTTCAAGCCCAGCGCCGCTGCGGCCGATACCAGGCGGCCGGCGGCTTCGCGCTCCATGGGCAGCCAGGCGTTGTAGGCCTCGGGGTGCAGCACCAGGCCGGAGCCACTCAGGTGCGAGGCGAGGTGTGATGCGGCCAGCCGGCAGCGCCGCTGTGCCTCATGGCGCAGGTCGGCCTGCAGGGAAGCGACCACGCCGTGCGACAGCCATTCATCGATCACGGCGCAGGAGAGGGCCGAAGGCGCCATGGACATCCCCTGCACAAGCTCCACAGCCGCGCCGCACAGCGAAGCGGGCAGCACCAGCATGCCCACCTGCAGCCCCGGGCCCAGGGACTTGGACAGCCCGTTCACATGCAGCGTGATCTCGGGCGCCAGCGTGGCCAGATGGGCCAAGGGTGCGTGACCGGGCAAGCAGGCGGCATACACGCCGTCCTCGATGATCCAGGCGCCTGCGCTGCGGCAGATGTCCACGATCGCCTGCCTGCGCTCCGCGCCCATGGTGGCCGTGGTCGGGTTGTGCAGCGTGGGGGTGAGGTAGACCACCTTGCCTTCGGCGGCGGGAATGCCCTCCAGTGCATCGGCCAGCGCCTGTGGCAGCAGGCCCTGCGCATCGATGGCCAGGCCCTGCAGGTCGCAGCCCTTGCGCCGGGCCAGGGCAATGGCGCCAGGGTAGGTGATGCGCTCGGTCATCAGCCGGCCCCGGGGCTGGCAGACCAGATCGAAGGCCAGCGACAGCGCCTGGCGCGCGCTGCTGGTCAGCACCATGTGGTCGGGTTCCACATTCAGGCCCAGCGTCTGCAGCCAGCGCACGAGCACGCGCCGATGCTCCAGGTGGCCCTGGGGCGGGGCATAGAAGTTGAAATGATCGGCATCGATGCTGCGCGCAATCCCGGTCAGCGTACGAGCCAGGACGCGCGCACTGATGGCGGCCGGCGGCGCGTTGGAAGACAGGTCGATGTCCTCGCCAGCCTGCGCCTGCTGTGACGCCACGAAGGTGCCACGGCCCTTGACGCTGCGTGTCAGCCCCCGGCGCTCGAGCAGCGCATAGGCCCTGGTCACCGAGCCCAGGCCGATCTGCAGCCTGTCGGCCAGGTCCCTGTGGGCGGGCAGGCGGTCGCCGCCGGCCAGCCGGCCTTCGACGATGTCGTCGGCCAGGGCACGCGCCAGCCGCTCGGCGGCACTGGCTTCAATGCGCGCAAGACGGGGCGTCCAGGGGGAGGGCAGGAGCATGGTCGGGGCAAGGAAAAAATGAGTGTGCCGTGACACTATTTCATTTGTCGATAGTGTAACGTTCACTCCATGTTCAGCCACATCACCGTCGGCGCCCGTGATCTCGAGCGGGCCGGCCGCTTCTATGACGCGGTGCTTTTCCCGCTGGGACTGCAGCGCCGCGCCGTCCAGCCCGATGGCGGGCCGGCCGCGCTGTGCTGGGTGGCGCCGCCGGCGGTCTTGCCGCGCTTTTATGTCTACAGCCCCTTCAACGGCGAGCCGGCCACGGCGGGCAATGGCGCCATGGTGGCCTTTGTGGCCCCGTCGCCCGACGCGGTGGACGCGGCCCATGCCGCCGGCCTGGCCCGGGGCGGCAGCGACGAAGGCCCGCCCGGCCCGCGCCCGCATTACGGCGATGGCTACTACGGCGCCTACCTGCGCGATCCCGACGGCAACAAGGTCCATGTGGTGCATCGCGCCGATGTGCGGCCGTAGCGCGGCACGGGCCCGCCGCCCGTTTCCCTTTCTTTTCCTTTCCATGCAACAAGGACCGTCTTCATGAGCATTGCCGTTCATATGGTCGACGTTTTCGCCAGCGGCCCGCTGTCCGGCAATCCGCTGGCCGTGATCACCGGTGGGCAGGCGCTGACCACCGCACAGATGCAGCAGCTGACACGCTGGTTCAACCTCTCCGAAACCGCGTTCCTGCTGCCGCCCACGCAGGCGCAGGCCGACTACCGCGTGAGGATTTTCACGCTGGACCGGGAGATGCCTTTTGCCGGCCATCCCACGCTGGGCAGCTGCCATGCTTGGCTGTCCCAGCACGGTGCGCCCAGGAACGCAGGCCACATCGTCCAGGAGTGCGGGGCGGGACTGGTGCAGATACGGCAGGAGCATGGGCGGCTGGCATTCGCCGCGCCGCCCATGCTGCGCTTTGGCGCGCCCACCGCCGATGAGCTGGATGCCGCGCTGCGCATGCTGGGCATCACTGCCGACGAGGTGCAGGCCGCCTCGTGGATAGACAACGGCCCCGGCTGGCTGGGCATCCGCCTGGCCTCGGCCGAGCAGGTGCTGGCGCTGAACCCGGCCCGGCAGTGGCCCACGCGCATGGACGTGGGCGTGGTGGGGCCCTATGCCAGGGGTGTCGGTGGTGCCAGCGGTGCCAGTCCTGCCGCCTGCGAGGTGCGCGCCTTCTTCTCCGATCACCAGGGCGCCATCGTCGAAGACCCCGTCACCGGCAGCCTCAACGCCTCGCTGGCGCAGTGGCTGTTTGCGACAGGGGTGATGGACAGCGACTACATTGCCGCCCAGGGCCGCTGCCTGGGCCGTGACGGCCGCATCTTCCTGACCCGTGACGGCACGGGCCAGGTCTGGGTGGGCGGCACGGCGCGCACCCATGTCGAAGGCGCACTGAGCGGCCTTTGATCCACACCGAAAGAAACCACGAATGACAGCGATACAAGAGAGCCCGCGCGCTCCCGTCTCATCGGCCAGGGCCAACCTGAAAATGCTGGTGCGCTACAAGGCCTGGGCCAACGGCCTGACCTTCAAGAGCGTGATGGAACTGCCCGAAGGCGAGGCCCTGAAGCAGCGCCCCACGAGCTTCGGCAACATGGTGCGCACGCTGAACCACGTCCTTGTGGTGGAGGACATCTTCAGGCACCACCTGCAGGGCCGCAAACATGGCTACACCATGCGCAACACCGACGACACGCCCACGCTGCCGGCGCTGTGGGAATCGGTGCAGGCAATGGACCGCTGGTATGTGGAGTTCGTCGACGCATGCCCGGACGAGGAACTGGCGAAGGTCGTGCACTTCGAGTTCGTGGGCGGCGGGCAGGGCGCCATGACGCGAGAGCAGATCGTGCTGCACGTGGTGAACCACGGCAGCTACCACCGTGGCTTTGTCAGCGACATGATGTACCAGGTGCCCTTCGTGCCGCCGGCCAACGACCTGCCGGTGTTCCTCAGGGACTGCTACCGCGTGGACGAGCCGGCCTGCGGTTGAGGCAGGGCCAGGGCCTGCTGCGCCAGGGCGCCCTGGAGCACGGGCAGCTCAGGCGGCGTGTTGCCGGGCAGGGCCCATCCCTGGCGCAGCGCACCGGCAAAACCGTCGGCCACGCGCGAGTAGGCGCGGCCGCTGGTCATCACCCGGGGCCGGGCCGACCAGGCGATGCGGGCGCCGCCGGCCGCCAGGCGGTCCACCAGGTCCTGGTCCTCGCCGCAGGTGCGTGCGTCGAACCCGCCGGCCTGGCGGTAGTGCCAGGCTGAGATGCCCAGGTTGGCACCGTGCACGTGGCGGTGGCCATCGCGGTCCGTGTAGGTGGTCTCGAAGTGCCGCCGCGCCGTGTCCGCCTGGACGCCGTGGGCCGACCAGTCGGCCACTTGCACCGTGCCGCAGACCACGTCGGACTGAAGCGCCAACTGGTCGGCCAGCCAACTCCGAGAGACCGTGGTGTCGGCATCCGTGAAGGCCAGCCAGCGGGCGCCCAGCAGCAGCAGGTACTCCGACCCCAGCGCGCGGGCCTTGCCCACGTTGCGCGCGGCAATCGGCAACGGGATGGCGGGCCAGCGGCGCACGGCCGATTCGGTGGCGTCCTGGCAGCTGTCCAGCACCACGACGACGGCCACGGTCTCGCCCTGCAGGTCGGCATGGGCGGCCGCGCAAAACACGCTGTCCAGGCAGCGGCCTATGAGGTCTTCCTCGTCATGGGCTGGGATGCACACGCCGATCATCTGTCCGTCCTTTCAGGGGTTTTCTGCCAGATGTCCAGCTGGAAATCCGGCTCGCTGTGGCTCAGCAGCAAGTGCAGCTGCGCATGGGCCGACACGCTGTCATGCAGGGTGCGAGTGGTCTGCAGGTGATCGTGCGCCCCATGCCGCCAGTGGCACATGAGCCAGTGCCCGCCGCCCTGCAGCGAGGCCAGGCACTGGCGGTTGAAATGCGCCAGTGCCGCGTCGTCGAAGTAGTAGGCGAGCTCCGAGACCACGATGAGATCGAAGCCTTGCTGCGGCATCTGTGGCACCTGTGGCCATTGCCAGGGCAGGGGCAGGGCCTGCAGGTCCAGGCGGGCGCGGTCCTGCGGCGCAATCCGCTGGCGGCACAGATCCACGGCCCTGTCCGAGAAATCGACGGCGCACAGCCGGTCGCAGCGCTGCAGCAGGCGCTGCGTGGCCTCGCCATTGCCGCAGCCGGGCTCGAAGCCGTGGGCATAGCGCTCGCGCGGCAGGGCGGCCAGCAGCAGGTCGCGCTTGCGCCGCTCGTACCAGCGCGATGCGACCTGCCAGGGGTCGGGGTCGGCCTGGTACATCTGCTCGAAGTGCTGCCTGGCGCCGTTCATAGAAACACCACTTCAAACGGACGCAGCAGGCGCTGCGTGGCCCAGGACGGCAGGACGGCGTCGCGGCCCGTGGACGGGTCTGGCAGCAGCTGGCTGCGAAAGCACGACAGGGCCTTGCGCTTGAGCGCCAGTTCCTGCGGCGCCAGCGCAATGGCGGCGGCGCGGTGCCAGGGCACGCGCGCGTCGCCGGGCTCGGCCCAGTGCCAGGCCCAGATCGGCAGCTCGAAGAGCCGGCAGCCCGTGTGCCGGGCCGCCGTGGCGCAGGCCTGTCCCGTGGCTTCGTGGTCCGGGTGGCCGTCTTCGCGCCAGGTGCACAGCAGCGCGTCCGAGGGCTGCAGCAACTGCTCCAGCCGCTGCAGCAACTGCGCTGCATGCTCGGCGATATGGCCGTCGGGCAGGCCCAGCCGCAGCACCTGCGCCTGCGGCGCAAGCAGGGCCAGGGCCTGGGTGCTCTCCTGCACGCGCTCGCGCTCCAGACGCTGCGGCGGCCACAGCGTCGAGTCGGGGTGGCTGGCTCCGCCATCGGTCACGGAGACGATGAGGCAAGGCATGCCCCGCTCGGCACAGCGGTGCAGCAGGCCGGCGCAGCCCAGGATTTCGTCATCCGGGTGCGGTGCGACGATGACGGCGCGGCGCCGGCCGTCCAGCAGGTCGTCCATGGATACCTGCGCTGGCCGGCGTTGCGCAAACCAGGCCTGCCAGCGCGATTCGGGCGTGCCCCGGCCCTCGATGAGGCGCGGCTTCACAGCATCCATGCCGCGCCTCCCGGTGCCTGCGAGGCCTGTGCCTTCTCGGCCAGCAGGCGGCCCAGCGCGGCCTGGTCACGCTCGGCATGGCTTTGGCGGATGAAGACGGGCAGGTCGGCCATCAGCTGCGCCAGGCCCCTGTTCTTGCACAGCGGGCCGGGACCGATGGCGCGCGGCACGCGCCGCAGTACCTCTTCGGCGGCGGCTTCCACGGCCAGGCGGGCGCGGCTCACGGCCAGCAGGCAGGGGTCCGAGGGCGTGGCATCGATGCAGGCCGCAGCGTCGCGCAGCAGGCCGGCCGCGCTGGCCAGGGCCACGTCCAGCGCGCCCAGGTGGGCCTGGCGGTGCGGGTCCTCTCCTTGACTGACGGCCTGCTGCAGATGGCTGGCGATGCGCGCTGCCGCGCCATGCCAGCAGGCCGCAACGCCTGCGCCGCCATGGTGAAAGCCGGGGCGGCTCAGGTACTGGCCCGGGGCCCCGACCAGCACGCCGGTGGCGCCGTCGAAGTGCACATCGGCGCTGGCGCTGGCGGCCATGCCCACGGCCTGCCAGTGGCTGTCGTCCCTGCGGATGCCGGGCTGGTCCATGGTGACGGCGATCAGGCAGCGCTGGCCGTCCGCCAGCCAGCCGCTGACCAGGGCGCGGTCCACGGCGCGTGCGCCGGAGCACCAGGGCTTGTGGCCGGACAGGCGAACCGCCGAGCCTGCCTGCAGCGTCATGCGTTGCGTGGCGTCGGGAGATGCCGCCGTGGCCTGCACGCGCTCGCCCGGCGGCTCGGCGCACCAGACGGCCCAGCGCAGTCCTTCGGTGGCCAGGTCGGCCTGCAGTTCGGACAGGATGGCCAGGGCGTCGGTATGGCCTTCATAGAGCTTGGCCAGGCCCAGGCTGTGGGCGGCCACTTCGGCCAGTGCTCGCCAGCGCTGCAGCGTGTGGCCATGGCCCGGCAGCGGCAGGCGGTCGGCGCCCTGCGCTACCAGCAGGGCCAATTGGTCCGCCGGCGACAGGTCCGCATGGCCGCGCAAGGCCTGGGCCAGCGTGTCGCTGCATGTCCACGCATTGGCGTGCTCGTCGTTGTGCTGGGCCATCACCGCTCACCTTCCTTTTTCGTGCCTTGCGCAGCCTGGAAAATGGGGGGAGGCGCCAGGCGATGCCATCGTGCCGGGAGGATGAACGCGGCGCCGCAGGAGCAGGAAGGCATTACCTGTCGGAGATCACCGACCGGCAGGCGTCCCGTTCCACGCCGTCGGCAGGGCAGGCGGCCAGTTCCAGGCGCAGCGGTGCCTGCTCCTGCCTGATCGAGGGAACGGGGATGCCGAAGCCTTCCCTTTCCCTGTGCTCCAGCGGCCTGGCCTCTTTCAAGGCAGACAGAAAGGCCTTGCGCCACCAGTGCACGTCCTGCTCGGCAATGCGCTGCAGCAGCCGCTGGTGCCGCTGGCGCCTTTCCTGCAGCGGCATCTGCAGGGCCTGCTGCACCACGGCGGCCGTGCCGTGCACGTCGTAGGGATTGACCAGCAGCGCCTCCTGCAGCTGCTCGGCAGCGCCGGCAAACCGCGACAGCACCAGCACGCCCGGGTCGGCCGGGTCCTGGGCCGCCACGTATTCCTTGGCCACGAGGTTCATGCCGTCGCGCAGCGGGGTGACCAGGCCCACGGCCGCCGCGCGGCACAGGCCCGGAATGCCGTCGCGCGGCAGGGTCTGGTGGATGTAGCGCACGGGCATCCAGTCGAGCTCGCCGTAGTCGCCGTTGATGGCGCCGCACAGCGATTCGAGTTCACGCCGTATGTCGGCATACGCGTCCAGGCCCTCGCGCGTGGGCGAGCCGATCTGGATCAGCGTGGCGCTGCGGCGCTGCTCGGGATGGCGGGCCAGCAGCTCCCGGAAGGCGCGCAGGCGCTGCGGCAGGCCCTTGGAGTAGTCCAGCCGGTCTATGCCCAGCAGCAGGCGGCGCTGGGCGTATTCGTGCTTCATGCGCTCGTACATGTCCCGCGAGGCGCCGCCCTGTGCAAGCGCCATGAAACCTTCCACATCGATGCCTATGGGGAAGGCGCGGCACACCAGGCGCTGGCCATGGGCGCGGAATGCGCCGTCGCCCAGGGCCTGGCCGCCCGCCTCCTCGCAGACATAGCGCTCGAAATGCTGCACGTCCTGGCGGGTCTGCAGGCCCACGAGGTCATAGGCGAACAGGCAGCGCATCAGCCATGCATGCTCGGGAATGGCCGCCAGCAGGGTCGGCGGGGGCAATGGGATGTGCAGGAAAAAGCCGATGCGCTGGCGGCAGCCCAGGGCGCGCAGCTCGGCCGCCAGCGGGATCAGGTGGTAGTCATGCACCCAGAGGATGTCGTCCTCCGCCAGCAGGGGCAGCAGCCGGCGCGCAAGCAGCTGGTTCACGCGGCGGTAGCCGGCCGCAAGGCCCGTGTCGAAATTCGCCAGGTCCAGCCGGCCATGGAAGACGGGCCACAGCACGCCGTTGCTGTAGCCCGCGTAGTAGCTGTCGTGGTCTGCACGGTCCAGGTCCACCGTGGCCAGCGTGACCTTGCCGGCCTGGGAGCGGTGCACATGGCCGGCAGGCGCGGCCTGGGCACCGTCGTCGGTGACGGTTCCGCTCCAGCCGAACCACAGGCCGCCCGTCTGCCGCAGCGCATCGCCCATGGCCACGGCAAGGCCCCCGGCTGCGGTCCTGCACGGATCGGCCACGCGGTTGGAGATCACCACCAGCCGGCTCATGGCAGGGCCTCCGCGCAGGTCTGTGCCGCCAGGTGCATGCATGCGGACTGCAGCCAGGCGTGGACGGCCTGCGGGCTGTCCAGCCGGTGGCGGGCCCCGCTTGCGCCTTCGCCCACCTTGATCGCCATGCCGCCGTGCGCCTGCACCACGGCAAAGCCGCTCTCGTCCGTGACATCGTCACCGGCAAACACGGGGGTGCGGCCGGCGAACGGCTCTTCGCGCAGAAAGGCCGCAATGGCGCGGCCCTTGTCCACGCCCGCAGGCCTGACCTCCAGCACGCATTTGCCGTGCAGCAGCTCCAGACCGGGCAGGTGCCGCAGTGCGCGGCTCAATGTATCCAGGCACAGCGCCGCCAATTCTGGCGCGCGCCGGTAGTGCAGTGCGACCGAGGAGCGCTTGCGCTCCACCAGCAGGAAGGGATGATCGGCCGCCAAGGCATTGCACAACTGCAGCACGGTCTCTGGCAGAGCCGATGGCTGAGCGTGCAGGCGGCCGCCGGCATCCCGCCGCTGCAGGCCGTGCTCGCCGGCGGCGGGCAGGCACAGCGGCGCCAGGTAGCGGTCCAGCACCTCGATCTGACGGCCTGTGACGATGGCCAGCGCGCCATCGAGCCGGCCCTGCAGGCCGGCCAGCAGCGGGAGCAGGGCGGGATCCGGCCTGATGGCGTCCGGTGTCTCGGCCAGGGGCACGAGCGTGCCATCGAAGTCGAGGAACAGCGCGGATCTGCAGGTGGGGAGCGGAGGTGTTTCCATGGAGAGACCAAGGTATCGAGTGCCGGGTCCATCGGCCGTCAGCCGAGCGCTTGTGCGGGGATCGGCCATGCGCCGCAGTCTCTCGATGAAAGCGGCCCGGTCAGCCCATGAGCGCCGGCACCAGGCGCAAAATGGCCTCGCCCAGAATGCCCTGCAGGGCTGCGGCCTGCCAGAGCAGGCCCACGTTGTCCAGCGTGGCGCGCGCCCGGGGCTGCAGATGGCCGGACCATGATCGGGCCAGCAAAAAGCCGCCCAGCACCATCATCAGCACGCAGTGAAAGCCCTGGTAGGCCACGATGACGCCCACGGCCGCGCTCCAGCCGTCCGCACGCGGTGAAAGCCCCGCGTCCAGATGGCCTGCCAGCGACAGGCCAAAGGCCCCCACCGCGCACACCAGGGCCCCCAAGGCGCAGGCACGCAGCAGGCGCTGCCTGTGCGGTCCGTCTCCCAAAGGTGAGCGCGTGCAGTGCCGCAGCAGCAGGGCACTGGCGGCCAGCAGCAGCACGTTGGCCATGGCCCGGGAGGGCGCGGGCAGGGCCGCGCCCGGCGGAGGGCAGACCTCCAGCGCCATCGACAGGTGGATGTAGGCATAGGCGAAGGAGGCGAAGACCGTGAAGTCCACGGTGCACAGGATGAGCACGGCCCACCAGGAATGCGATCGCCTGCCGGCCGGCTGCACGGGCAGGAAGACGCCCGTGGCCACCTCGGCCCGGGGGGCCGGCGCAGTGCGGTCCAGCTGCCAGATCCAGGCCAGCATGGCGGCGATGGCGCCCAGGCCGCAGGCAAAGGCCAGCGCCACCCATTCCACGGTCAGCAGCAAAAAGAAGGCGGCCGTGCCCGCTGCGGCCAGCAGCGGCGGCCAGCCGTCGGTGGGCAGGCGCAGCAGTTGCACGGGCCGGGCGCTGCGCGCATCGGTGAGCAGGGTTTCCCGGCCGCCGAAGACGGTGCCGGGCAGCCAGTAGCGGCCTTGCTCCACTTCCTGCGCCAGCGATGGCCGGTCCCACAGCGGCTCGGTGCCGCGCACTTCGGGAATGCTGCGCACGCCGTACTCGCGCGGCGGCAGCCATTCCAGCGTGCCTGCGCGCCAGGGATTGCCATGGTCGCGGTCCGGCCGGCGCACGGCCCGGGCCACGTCGATGAACAGCAGCAGCACGCCCAGCGCAAAGATGAAGGCGCCCACGGTGGACAGCAGGTTCAGCCCGTTCCAGCCCAGCGCGTCCGCGTAGGTGTAGACACGGCGCGGCATGCCCAGCAGGCCTGTCAGGTGCATGGGGAAAAAGGCGATGTTGAAGCCGCCGAACAGCAGGGCGAATATCCAGCGTCCCAGCCGCTCGGACAGCGCCGCGCCGTTGAACACGGGCAGCCAGTAGTACAGGGCCGCGAACACGGGGAACACCATGCCGCCGATCAGCACGTAGTGCAGGTGGGCGACGATGAAGTAGCTGTCATGCGCCTGCCAGTCGAACGGAATCACGGCCACCATCACGCCCGTCAGCCCGCCCAGCACGAAGATGAAGTGAAAGCCCAGCAGGAACAGCGTGGGCGTGTCCATGCGCACGCGGCCCTGCCAGAAGGTGGCAATCCAGGCGAAGACCTGAAGCCCGCTCGGAATGGCCACCACGAAGCTGGCGATGGAAGTCAGCAGCAGCGCCGTCAGTCCCAGGCCGGCCGCGAACATGTGGTGTATCCACAGCAGCAGGCTGACCACGCCCACGCCGGCCAGCGCCCAGACCACGGCGCGCTGGCCCACCAGGGGCGTGCCTGCCATGGCGGGCACCATCATGGACACCATGCCGGCCGCAGGCAGGAAGATGATGTAGACCTCCGGGTGGCCGAAGAACCAGAAGAGATGCTGCCAGAGCACCGGGTCGCCGCCGGACTGCGGATTGAAGAAGGGCCAGTCGAAGGCGCGCTCCAGCTCCAGCAGCGTGGTGGCCGCGATCACGGCCGGGAAGGCGAACACGATCATCAGCGCGCTGACCAGGGTGGCCCAGGCGAACACCGGCATCCGGCCCAGCGTCATGCCCGGTGCGCGCGTGAAGAGAATGCCGACGATCAGCTCGATGGCGCCCGCAATCGCCGAGATCTCGATGAAGCCGATGCCCAGCAGCCAGAAGTCCGCGCCGATGCCGGGCGAGTACTGCTTGTTCGTGAGCGGCGGGTACATGAACCAGCCGCCATCGGGCGACACGCCCCAGAAGATGGTGCAGAAGAACGCCAGGCCGCCGATCGCATAGGCCCAGAAGGCATAGGCGGACAGCCGGGGAAAGGGCAGGTCCCGGGCGCCCAGCATGCCCGGCAGCAGAAAGACTGCAATCGCCTCCACCACGGGCACGGCAAACAGGAACATCATCACCGTGCCGTGCATGGTGAACATCTGGTTGTAGGTGGCGGCGTCCAGCAGGTCGTTGTCGGGCACGGCCAGCTGCACGCGCATCACCAGCGCCAGGATGCCGCCCAGCACGAAGAACAGCAGAGCCGTCACGATGTAGAAGGCGCCGATCTGCGTGTTGTTCACGGCGCTGAAAATGCGCCAGCCGCGCGGGCGTGCCCAGGCACGCTCCAGGGCTTCGCGCTCGCCGGCGGGGCGGGGCAGGGCGCTGGGAAAGCCGTGCGGCGGGGCAGCATCTATTTCAGGGTGCTCAGCCATGCGGCGATGTCTTCCAGTTCGTGGTCGGGCACACGCCCGGCGCCCGAGGGCATGCGCGCCCCGGCCTTGAGCTGCTGCGTATGGGTGATCCAGGAGCGAAGGTTCTGTGGCGTGTTGGGCAGGCTGGCGGCGGCCAGCGACAGGCGGCCGCCCACATGGGTCAGGTCCGGCCCCAGGCCGCGCGAGGCCTCGTCGGCCACGCCGCGCACGCGGTGGCAGAAGCTGCAGCGGTGCTTCTCGAAGGCCTGCAGCCCCGGGTGGTTCACGGCAACGGAGGCGGGCCGCGCCTGCGCGGCGGACCAGCGCTCGAACGCCTGCGGCGCCACCACCAGTACGTCGAGCGCCATGCGCGCATGCTGCTCGCCGCAATACTCGGCGCATTGCCCGCGCCAGCGGCCCTCGGCTGTGGGCTGTACCAGCAGGTGCTGCAGACGGCCCGGCACCATGTCCATTTTTCCGCCCAGTGCCGGCACCCAGAAGCTGTGAATCACATCGCCGCTGGCCAGCGCGAAGTACACGGGCCGGCCCACGGGCAGCCGGACCTCGTTGGCCGTCACGAACTCGGCGCCCGTGCGCGGATCGCTGTAGCGTATGTCCCACCACCACAGGTGTGCCGTCACGGTCACCACCAATGCGTCGGCCGGGGGCATGGGGCGCCAGTCGGGGCGGCGGCTTTCTCCGTAGAAGAACAGGGCTGTCAGCACGGCAACGGGCAGGGCGATGCCGCCACCGACCAGCCACAGGCGCACGCGCACCGGGCGCGCGCGGCCCAGCGACAGGGCCAGCAGCAGCATCACGCCCAGCAGCAGCGCCGCCGCGCCCACGGACAGCACGGCACTGAGTTCTCCGAACGAGGCCGCCTGCACGCTGCCCGCATGCAGCGATGACTGGGGGGTGGCGGCCGCCGTGCCGCTCATTGGAGGCTGCCCAGGTAGGCCGCCATGTCGCGCGCCTGCGCGGCCGATACGCCAAGCGACGGCATGGTGGTGGAGGGCACCAGTGCCTGCGGGTGCACGATCCAGGCGCTCAGGAGGTGCGGAAGGTTGGGCAGCCGCCCGGCGATATAGCTGCGCCGTCCGAAGCCGTCCAGCGGCGTGGCGTCCCGTCCCCGGGCATCGGCCACGCCAGGGATGCTGTGGCAGCTGCCGCAGCGGTACTGGGCCAGCAGGAGCCTGCCGCGCTCGACCGACGCGCTTTCCTGGCCAGCTGCCGCACCGCCGCATGCAAGCCAGAAAGCGGCGCACAGGCTTGCGGCGACTCGCTGGCGCCGGTGCAGGAAGGAAGGGAGCGCCTCGGGCATGGGGAAATTATTCCGCGTCCCCAATCAGGATCTGCTGACATTCGCGCAGCACGGCGGGTAGGACAATTTCTCATGGCCTCCACCAAGCTGCGCACCGTGGCACTCACGCTTTTGGCCGTTGCCTGCGCGGCAGCGGGGCTGGCTGCCGCCCTGGTGTCCAGCGGCGTCTACAACGTGGCCGCCAATCGCCAGCACCTGAAGCCGGTCTACCAGTTGCTGGACATTGCCATGCGCCAGTCCGTGCGCTACCACGCGCGGGGCCTGGAGCCGCCGCGCGCGGCGGACGAAGCCATGCTGGCGCGCGGTGCGCAGTGCTATCGCCAGCACTGCGTGCAGTGCCACGGCGGCCCCGGCGTGGCCCAGGGGGCGGCGGGCCAGGGCATGCAGCCGCTGCCCGGGCCCCTGATCGACGCCACGCAGCGATGGAACGCCGGCCAGCTGTACTGGCTCACGCGCAACGGGCTGAAGATGACGGGCATGCCTTCCTGGGAATTTCGCCTGTCGGAGGACGATCTCTGGGCGGTGGTCGCCTTCGTGCAGAAGATGCCGCAGCTGTCGCCGCCGCAGTTCGCCGCGATGGCGGGGCAGGACTGGGTGGTGGGCTCCGCAGGACACGCGGGCCGGGACGATGTCTTCCAGCCGTGCAGGCCGCCCGTGCAGGCGCTGCGGCCCGGTGATGCCGTGCGCGGGCAGCGGGCCCTGTACCAGTACGCCTGTGTGGGCTGCCACACGGTGGCGGGCCAGGCCCAGGCCAGCCCGCAGGTGGGGCCGCCGCTGGACGGCATGGCGCGCCGCACCCGCATTGCCGGCGTGCTGGACAACACGCCCGACAACATGGTGCGCTGGCTGGTGCAGACCGACGCCGTCAAGCCGGGAACCGCCATGCCCGCCATGGGGGTAGCCGAGCAGGATGCACGGGACATTGCTGCCTACCTGGCCAGCTTGCGCTAGCGCTGGCTCAACGCTCGGCCTTGATGGAGCCGCGGATGTTGGTGATTGCCAGGCAGGCCTGCAGCGTCACCAATGCCCAGGCGCCGGAGGACCATCCCCACAGCGCCCACAGCACATTGCTGAGCATCAGGATCCAGAAGCCCACATTGCGCCGCCCGGCGGAACGCGAGCCCACCCACCATGCGCCGATGAGGGAGGCCGCAAAGGCAGGCCACTGGAGCCAATCGGGAATGTCTGGCATGGGTTCTACCTGGATGGAGTGCAGTCAGGCCGCCTCAGTTGCCGGGCCGTGCCGGGTCGTCCTCGTCGATGGAGTGGCATTCCTTGCAGGCTCCGCTTTCGCGCGCGCGGGCGGCCAGGTTCACGTAGAAGGCCGCCACTTGCTGCAGCTGCTCCTCGTCCAGCCCCTCGATGCCGATCATGCGGTTGCTGGCAATCTTGTTGGCTGCCAGCAGCTCGTTGAGCTTCAGGTGCAGGGCCACGCTGTCCTTGTTCTGGCTTTGCTGGATGAGGAACACCATCAGAAAGGTCACGATGGTCGTGCCCGTGTTGATGACCAGCTGCCAGTTCTCCGAGAAATGGAACATCGGCCCCGCCACGGCCCATACGGCCACACAGATCAGAGCCACGCAAAACGCCATGGGCGTGCCGGCCCAGCGCGTCACCCTGCTGGCGAAATGATCGAAGGCCGACAGCAGGCGCGAGTGGTCGGCATACGAGGCACTGCTGGTCTCGGGCATGGAGCCCAGGGCGTCTCCCGGTGTGCGGCGGCTTGGTGTGGAACTTGTGCTTTGCATGGGGGAAAACCGTCCGGAAAAAATCGATCAAGGCTGCTTGCGCACCATCTTCTTGCGTTGCTCGGCATCCAGTCCCGGCGTCTGCCGCATGTCGGTATCCACCTGGCCGGAAACAATGTCGTCATGGGCCTGTCGCATCACCGGGTCGGGCGCATCGCTGGTGGCGTCCAGGCTCTGGTCGCGCTCGTGCGGAAGGCGCAGGCCTTGTTCGGATGCGTCGGCTGCATCGGATTCACCGGGCGCATGCGGCGCCTTGCCCACTTGGCCGGGCAGCTTGGTCTGGCCATCGCCCGACGGCTTCGCCTGTGTGGGTGCAGAGGACTTGGATGCGGATGGGGTCTTGTCTTTCATGGCGTCTTCCTTTCGTTCGCGGGCCTGCGCAGGCGGCGCTTGGGCCATGGTCTCTTTGCCCGTGCGTAGCCGCCGTGGGACCACGCCGAAAGCGCAGGAACGAAAAGATGCCTCGCGCATGAACGCCGTTCTCAGGCACGTCGTTTGCCCTGTGGGAGACGCCCCACGCCGGCGGGCGCCCATGGCCCGCTGCCTGGGCCTTGCGCGCTGCCTAGACTGGAAGTCCGGCCCTGCAGCGATGGGGCCCGGCACCCTAGACAAGGAGCGCGATATGAGCAGCGACAGACAGGAGCCCGGCAAGGGCAAGGTGGAGAACGATCACAACCGCCAGGGCGCGAAGCCGCCCACGCAAAGGAACGAAGGCCAGCGGACGCCCGAAAGCCGCCATGACCGCGAGGCCCATGTCGGCAGCGGCAACCAGGCCCAGACGCGCCAGAACAAGGGCGGCGGCCCAGGCGGCGGCCCAGGCGGCGACCGCGGCGCTGGATGAATTGCCGTTTCCTCGCGACAAGGGCACCCTCGGGTGCCCTTTTTCATGGCGTGCGAGGGTGCGTCACCGCCCGTTCTTGCGGTCGCTGGGGCCATTGCGGTCGGACAGGATTTCGGCGGGCGGCCTGAGGCTGCCGCTGTCCGCGCCCTCGGCCTGCCAGGTGCCGCCTTCGCGCTGCGTGTTGCCGCGCGGGTGGCCCATGTCGGTTCCATCGTCGAAGTTCAGCGGGCCGTCCTGCGGCATGTCGTCGAAACGGTGCGCCGAGGCCTCGGCGATGGAATCGGCCACATCCTTTTCCGCGCTCAGGTGCTCGTTGATGTCCTTGCCTTCGGGCAGGTCGGCGCTTGCGTCTTCGCTGCGGTCGATCCGGGGAGTGTCGCTGCCGGTGGCAGCCGTGTTGTTCGGGGTGCGCATGGTGATCTCCAAGGGGGTCCGGCCACCGTGGCCGGGTCATGGACCAAGCCTGCCTGCGCGGGCTTGCAGCGGGGGTGGGCACAGCACTTTCCTGGAGGTAGGAGCGTGCCGATGCGCTCGGATGCAGTCCGATGCGGGAGGGCCGGCAGGCACGCCGATTGCCCTGTGTTTGCCCTGTGCAGCAGTGCGAAAAATGGCCACAGGCCGCTGGCGCGATGTCCGCAAGGCCCGGGCGCTGCGTTCCTACGGCACATGGCCGCAAGCGCGCACGCCGGACGGCCGCCGCGGCCATCAGCATAGGAATCACTTTCAACTGCCAAGGAGCACATTCCATGACGCAATCGAACCCCGCAAACCGTGACCCGCTGTCCGACGCACCCGGCGCGCACCCGGTGGGCACCGGCATAGGTGCAGCAGGCGGCGCCGTCACCGGCGCTGCATTCGGCGCAATGGGTGGCCCCATCGGCGCTGCCGTGGGCGGCGTGGCCGGTGCCGTGGTCGGCGGGCTGGCCGGCAAGGGTGCGGCCGAGGCCGTGAACCCCACGGTTGAAGATGCCTACTGGCGCGATGCCTACCAGAGCGAGCCCTATTACGTGGCTGGCCGCAGCTACGAGGAATACCGCCCCGCCTACGAGCTGGGCTGGAACGCTGCCGCCGCACGCCGCGATGCCGACTTCGATGCCTTCGACGCCGAATGGGAGCGCGAATGGACCACGCGCCGTGGCGCCAGCCATCTGGACTGGGACCAGGCCCGGCCCGCAGCCCGCGCCGCCTGGGCGCGCGCAGGCAGCCGTGATGTCCGTGACGAGACGGGCACCATCGTCGCTCCCGCCTATACGGGCGATATCGACAACGACGATGTGGTGGACGTGCTCAACGACCTGCTTGAATCCTGCCGCGATGGCGAGTACGGCTTTCGCACCTCCTCCGAGAACGCCGACTCGCCCGACCTCAAGGCCCTGTTCATGCGCCATTCCACCGAGTGCGGTGTTGCCGCGCGGGAGCTGGAAGCGGAAATCCGCAGGCTCGGCGGAGAGCCTGCATCGGGCGGCACGGTGGCTGGTGCGCTGCACCGGGGCTGGGTGTCCGTGAAGACGGCCCTGACCTCGCAGGACGACAAGGCGGTGCTGGAGGAATGCGAGCGCGGCGAGGACTCCGCCCTCGCCCAGTACCGCAAGGCGCTCAAGCAACCGCTGCCACCGGCCGTGCGCGTGGTGGTGGAGCGCCAGGCACAGGGTGCCCAGCGCAACCACGATGAAGTGCGCGACCTGCGCGACCGTTACCGCAGCGCAGCCTGACCGCGCATCCCGCGCACCGCGCGGGCCACAGCATCGTCAGCCGCCCACGCCATAGGGTGCAAAGCGGCTGGCGTTCTCATCCACATGCAGCGCCTTTCCCACATAGGGAAAGGCGCGCTGCGTGCACTGGTCGCGTTCGCAGACCTTGCAGCCCATGCCGATGGGCGTGGCCGATTCCGGATCGCCCAGATCCAGCCCCTTGGCATAGACCAGGCGCGCGGCATGGCGTATGTCGCAGCCCAGGCCGATGGAGAAGGTCTTGCGCGGCGAACCATAGCCGCGCTGCCCGTGCGAGACCGAGCGTGCAATCCACAGGTAGCGCCGTCCATCGGGCATGCTGGCCAGCTGGCGCAGCACCTGGTCGGGCTGGCCGAAGGCCTCGTACACCGTCCACAGCGGGCAGGTGCCGCCCGTGCGGCTGAAGTGGAAATGCGTGGCCGACTGGCGCTTGGAGATATTGCCCGCGCGGTCCACGCGCACGAAGAAGAAGGGCACGCCCGGTGCGCCCGGCCGCTGCAGCGTGCTCAGGCGGTGGCAGACGGTTTCAAAGCCCACCCCAAAGCGCTGGCCCAGCAGGTCGATGTCGTAGCGCAACTGCTCGGCCGTCTCCAGGAACAGGTCGTAGGGCAGCAGCAGCGCGCCCGCAAAGTAGTTGGCCAGGCCCACGCGGGCCAGCTTGCATGACGCCGGATCGCCCTGGAAGGCGGCGGTGGCGATCAGCCGGTCCAGCGTATCGCCCATCTCCAGCAAGGCCAGCTGCGTGCCCAGCTGGAAGGCCTGTTGCGCAGGCTCCAGCGCCGAGGACAGCCACAGCGAGCGCGTGGCCGGGTCGAAGCGGCGCTGGCTTTGCCGGGAGTCTTCCGAGCGATGCACTTGAACACCGTGGCGCTGCTGCAGCCGCCGGACCAGCCAGTCCGCCAGATGGCCCGGGTCCGCACGCGCCTCGCCGGCCAGGGCCTGGGCCGCGCGGTCCACTTCATCGAAGTAGTTCTGGTGCGCAAAGAAGAAATCGCGCACGGCCTCGAACGGCATGGTGCGCGCCACCGGCATGTCCGAGCGGTCATCGCCCAGCCTGAGCGACATGCTCTCGATGCGCTCCAGGGCTTCCAGATGGCGGCGGTGCAGCGCCATCACCGCACGCCCCAGCGCCGGCATCTGCGCGGCGACTTCCTGCAGCTCGGGCAGGGCAATGGATTCGGGCGCCTCGGCAAGGGCCTCGCGCAGGCCGGCGACCAGGCGCGCCTCCTCGTCCTCCGAGAACTGCTGGATATCGACGCCCAGCGCACGGTTGAGCTTGAGCAGCACCGACACCGTCAGCGGCCGCTGGTTCTGCTCCAGCTGGTTCAGGTAGCTGGGCGACAGGCCCAGCGCGTGGGCCAGGGCGATCTGGGACAGGCCATGCTCCGCGCGCAGTTTGCGCAGCTTGACGCCCATGAATGTCTTCTTCATGCCTGTTTCCTCGGGTGGCTGTTATTCGCAGAATTCGCAATATCGTGGGTTTCGTTTCGCAAGAATTCGCCTTTTCAGTCCTATGTCTGAACCGCTATTTTGCGTAGATTGCGAAGCATGACAACACCTGCTGGAACCGCCGAGTTGCGCGAACTGGTATTGCCCGCGCTGGCCAACCACCACGGCACGCTGTTCGCAGGCCAGGGCTTGCAGCTCATGGCCAAGGCCGCCTTTCTCGCAGCGCGCAGCCTGGCGCAGCGCGAGGTGGTGATGGCCGCCGTCACCGGCGTGGACTTCCTGGCGCCCGTGCCCGTGGGCCACGAGATCGTCCTGCGCGGCTGGGTCAGCCGGGTGGGGCGCAGCTCCATGACGGTCTGCGTCACCGCATCGGCCCAGGCTCCGGGCATTGCCTGCGAGGACGTGCTCAAGGGCCTGTTCGAGATGGTGGCTGTCGACCACAACGGCCTTCCCGCCGCCATTGCCCATTCCTATCTGAACCAGGAGACCCTTCCATGAGTACCACGATCATCGACGCGCCATCTGCGCCAACTGCACCATCTGCGTCCGCATTCAAGCCCAAGAAGTCCGTGGCCCTGTCGGGCGTGACCGCCGGCAACACGGCGCTGTGCACCGTGGGCCGCTCGGGCAACGACCTGCACTATCGCGGCTACGACATCCTGGACATTGCCGAGGTCTGCGAGTTCGAGGAAATCGCCCATCTGCTGGTGCACGGCAAGCTGCCCACGCGCCCCGAACTGCAGGCCTACAAGACCAAATTGCAGGCGCTGCGCGGCCTGCCGGCCAGCGTCAGGCAGGCGCTGGAGCAGCTGCCTGCCGGCGCCCACCCCATGGACGTGATGCGCACCGGCGTCTCGGCCCTGGGCTGCGTGCTGCCCGAAAAGGACGACCACAACCTGGCGGGTGCCCGCGACATTGCCGACCGGCTCATGGCCAGCCTGGGCTCCATGCTGCTGTACTGGTACCACTGGAGCAATTCGGGCCGGCGCATCGAGGTGGAGACCGATGACGACTCCATCGGCGGCCACTTCCTGCACCTGCTGCACGGCCACCGGCCGTCCGAAGGCTGGGTGCGCGCCATGCACACCTCGCTCAACCTCTATGCAGAGCATGAGTTCAACGCCTCCACCTTCACGGCGCGCGTGATCGCGGGCACGGGCAGCGATATGTATTCGTCCATCGCGGGCGCCATCGGCGCGCTGCGCGGGCCCAAGCATGGCGGCGCCAACGAGGTGGCCTTCGAGATCCAGAAGCGCTACGACACGCCCGACGAGGCCGAGGCTGACATCCGCCGCCGCGTCGATGCCAAGGAAGTGGTGATCGGCTTCGGCCACCCGGTCTACACCGTCAGCGACCCGCGCAACGTGGTCATCAAGGGCGTGGCCAAGCGCCTGTCCGACGAGGCCGGAACCACCCGCATGTACGACATTGCTGACCGGCTGGAATCGGTGATGTGGGAGGTCAAGAAGATGTTCCCCAACCTGGACTGGTTCAGTGCCGTCAGCTACCACATGATGGGCGTGCCCACGGCCATGTTCACGCCGCTGTTCGTGATCGCGCGCACCAGCGGCTGGGCAGCGCACGTGATCGAGCAGCGCCAGGACAACAAGATCATCCGCCCCAGCGCCAACTACACGGGGCCGGAGGACCAGAAGTTCGTGCCCCTCGATGCGCGCGCCTGAGCCGCCGCTGTCCTGAACCTGGCGGGCGGGCTGCAGGCCCGCCCGCATTGCATCCGCCCCATGAACCACACCCACAAGAAACCCCTGCCCGGCACCACGCTGCACTACATCGACGCCCGCGCCGCCGTCGATGCCCTCTCGCCCGGTGCCTGGGCACGCCTGCCCTACACCGCCCGCGTCCACGCCGAGAACCTCGTGCGCCGCGCCGATCCCGCGCAGCTGGACAGCTACCTGCTGCAGCTCATCGAGCGCCGCCGCGACATCGACTTTCCCTGGTACCCCGTGCGCGTGGTCTGCCACGACATCCTGGGCCAGACCGCCCTGGTGGACCTGGCCGGCCTGCGCGACGCCATCGCGGCCGAAGGCGGCGACCCGGCCCAGGTCAACCCCGTCGTGCCCGTGCAGCTCATCGTGGACCACTCGCTGGCCGTGGAGTGCGGCGGCTTCGATCCCGACGCCTTTGCGAAGAACCGCGCCATCGAGGACCGCCGCAACGAGGACCGTTTCCACTTCATCGAGTGGACGAAGAAGGCCTTCGCCAACGTGGATGTGATTCCCGCGGGGAACGGGATCATGCACCAGATCAATCTGGAGAAGATGTCCCCCGTGGTCACCGTGCAGGATGGCCTGGCCTTCCCGGACACCTGTGTCGGCACCGACTCGCACACGCCCCATGTGGACGCGCTGGGCGTGATCGCCGTGGGCGTGGGCGGGCTGGAGGCCGAGAACGTCATGCTGGGCCGCGCCTGCTGGATGCGCCTGCCCGAGATCGTGGGCGTGCGCCTCACGGGCCGGCGCCAGGCGGGCATCACCGCCACCGACATCGTGCTGGCCCTGACCGAATTCCTGCGCCAGCAAAAAGTCGTCGGGGCCTATGTGGAATTCTTTGGCGAGGGCGCCGACAGCCTGAGCATTGGCGACCGCGCCACCATCTCCAACATGTGCCCCGAATACGGCGCCACGGCGGCCATGTTCTCCATTGATGCCCAGACCCTGGCCTACCTGCGCCTGACCGGCCGCGACGAGGCCCAGGTGCGCCTGGTCGAAGCCTATGCGCGCACCGCAGGTTTCTGGAGCGACAGCCTGGCCGATGCCCAGTACGAGCGCGTGCTGCAGTTCGACCTGTCCACCGTGGTGCGCAACATGGCCGGCCCCTCGAATCCGCACCGGCGCCTGCCCACCTCGGCCCTGACCGAGCGCGGCATTGCCGATGTGGCAAAACTGCAGGCTGCCCGCGCCCAGGAGGCGCAAGGCCTGATGCCCGATGGGGCCGTCATCATTGCCGCCATCACCAGCTGCACCAACACCAGCAACCCGCGCAACGTCATCGCCGCAGCGCTGCTGGCGCGCAATGCCAATCGCCTGGGTCTCACGCGCAAGCCCTGGGTCAAGACCTCGCTGGCGCCGGGCTCCAAGGCCGTGGAGCTGTACCTGAAGGAGGCCGGGCTGCTCACCGAGCTGGAGCAACTGGGCTTTGGCATCGTCGCCTTTGCCTGCACCACCTGCAACGGCATGAGCGGCGCGCTGGACCCCAGGATCCAGCAGGAAATCGTCGAGCGCGACCTCTACGCCACGGCCGTGCTCTCGGGCAACCGCAACTTCGACGGGCGCATCCATCCCCAGGCCAAACAAGCCTTCCTGGCCTCCCCCCCGCTGGTCGTGGCCTATGCGCTGGCGGGCACGGTGCGCTTTGACATCGAGCAGGATGTGCTGGGCGTGGTGGACGGCCGCGAGATCCGCCTCAAGGACCTGTGGCCCTCCGACGAGGAGATCGACGCCATCGTCGAGCAATCGGTCAAACCTGCGCAATTCCGCGCCGTCTACGAACCCATGTTCGCCATCCGCAAGGACGATTGCGACAAAGCCTCGCCCCAGTACGACTGGCGCCCCCAGTCCACCTACATCCGCCGCCCGCCCTACTGGGATACCGAAGGCGTGGGCGCGCTGGCGGCCTTCCCGCGCACGCTGCGCAACATGCGGCCGCTGGCCCTGCTGCCCGACAACATCACCACCGACCACCTGTCGCCCTCCAACGCCATCCTGGCCGACAGCGCCGCGGGCGAATACCTGGCGCGCATGGGCCTGCCCGAGGAAGACTTCAACTCCTACGCCACCCACCGCGGCGACCACCTCACCGCCATGCGCGCCACCTTTGCCAACCCGCAGCTGGTCAACGAAATGGCCGTCATCGACGGCGTGCAGCACAAGGGCTCGCTGGCGCGCATCGAGCCCGAAGGCCGCGTGGTGCGCATGTGGGAGGCCATGGAAACCTACCTGAACCGCCGCCAGCCGCTGATCATCATTGCGGGTGCCGACTACGGCCAGGGCAGCTCGCGCGACTGGGCGGCCAAGGGAGTGCGGCTGGCCGGAGTCGAGGCCGTGGTGGCCGAAGGCTTCGAGCGCATCCACCGCACCAACCTCATCGGCATGGGCGTGCTGCCGCTGCAGTTCCTGCCGGGCACCGACCGCAAGACCCTGGCCCTGGACGGTACGGAGGTCTATGGCGTGGAAGGCGAGCGCACGCCGGGCACCCAACTCACTCTGGTGATTGAACGAAGAAGCGGCCAAACGCTGCGCGTGGCCGTGACCTGCCGACTGGACACGGCCGAGGAGGTATCGGTCTACGAGGCGGGCGGCGTGCTGCAGCGCTTTGCGCAGGACTTCCTGGCGCAGGCTCAGGCAGCCTGAGCAGGGAGCGTGCCAGCGGCCAGCGGCTGGCGCGCCAGCTCGATGAAAGCCTGCAGATAGTCGGTCTGCAGGTCCGCCACGCGCGCGCCCAGGAAGATCTGCTTGGCAATGCCCTTGGCGCCCAGGCGCACGGGCACCACGTCCAGCTTGCCCGCGTACTCCTGCACCAGCCAGCGCGGCAGGGCCGCCACGCCCCGGCCGCTGGCCACCATCTGCATCATGATGTCCGTGGTCTCTATGGCCTTCTGGCGGCGCGGCGTGATGCCTGCCGGCATGAGGAACTGGTTGTAGATGTCCAGCCGGTCCATGGGAACGGGATAGGTGATCAGCACCTCGGGCGCGAGCTGGGCGGCTTCCACGAAATCGGCCCCTGCCAGCGCATGCGCGCTGGAGACCACCAGCACCTGCTCGTAGTCGAATACGGGCACGAACTCCAGGCCCGTCTTGAACAGCGGATCGGGCGTGACCAGCAGGTCGATCTCGTAGCCGAACAGCGCGCCGATGCCGCCGAACTGGAATTTCTGCTTCACATCCACATCCACATCGGGCCAGCTCGCCAGATAGGGCGCGACGATCTTGAGCAGCCACTGGTAGCAGGGATGGCACTCCATGCCGATGCGCAGCGCGCCGCGCTCGCCCTGGGCGAACTGGCGCAGCCGCTCCTCGGCCAGGTCCAGCTGGGGCAGCACGCGCTGGGCCACGGCCAGCAGGTACTGGCCGGCCTGCGTCAGGCGCAGGCTGCGGCCTTCGCGCAGCCAGATGTCCGTGCCCAGCTGCTGCTCCAGCTTCTTCATGCTGTGGCTCAACGCCGACTGCGTTACGCACAGCACGCCGGCCGCCGCCGTCAGCGAGCCCTGTTTTTCGACTTCACGGACGATGGCAAGGTGGGTGCGTTCGAGCATGCAGCCTCGGCCTCAACGCGGATCCTGGCTGTCCAGGCGTGCCAGTATGTCCAGTGCCTGCTTGGCATCGCCACTGGCAGCCAGCGTGCGAAAGCGCGTTTCCATGTCAAACGCCGTGATGGCCTGCGTGCTCAATTCTTCGACCAGCTTGTTGATGCTCAGTCCCCGGTTGCGGGCCAGCGATTTCAGGCGCTGCGCCGTGTCGTCGGGCAAACGGATGGTCAGGGTGCTCATGGCTGTTCCTCCAGATCCAGGTATTGGGCGGGCGTCAGAATGCGCAACTGCGGCCAGGCCAGTTCCCCGCGGCTCAGGTCGCGCACATTGTGGGTCACGATGACTTCGGCATTGCCCGCCACGGCCAGCTCGATCAGGTGGTTGTCTCCCTCGTCTGGCAGATTGGGGCGCCAACCGTAGTAAACGTTGACCCAGCGTCCGGCATGCGCCAGTGCGGCTAGCACCTGCCGGCGTTCGTCGGCCGTCGTGGCGTCAGTCCAGACGTCGCGGCCAAGCAGGTCTTCGTACTCCTGCCACAGGGCATTGCCAAACAAAGGCATGGCCTGCCCTTGGAGTACGCGGCGCAGCACTTCGCGCGATGCGCCCCCGCCAGAGCGCAGGGCGGAGACAAACACATTGGTGTCCAGAACGATCAAACGCATGGCTGATGCTAGCGCATATGCAGTCATGACCATCATTCACGACCTCGGTTTCCCCGTCGGCGCCCGGCGCACTACGCAGCCGGTGCGCCGGGCTGCAGGGCGCCGTGCAGGAAGGACTGCTCCATCACGGCCGCCACGCTGGCCCGCGCAACACGGCCGCGCCGTTCCGCATCCAGCAGGCCCACGGCCATGGAAAGCCACAGCTCGGTCATGGCCGCTGCCGTGATGTCGATGCGGAACACGCCGGCCTGCTGGCCGCGCAGGAAAAAGGCATCCATGGCCGCCACCCATTCGCTCTCTATCTGGCCGACCACCGAGATGTCGGAGCGCCAGAAATACATCAGGAACAGCAGCAGTGTCTGGTGGTCCTGGCAGTGGGCGGTGAGGCGGCGCAGCGCCTCCAGCGGCGCGTGGCGCTCCAGCTCGGCCGCGTGCATGGCGCGCGACAGGGTGTCGGCCGCATGCCCGATGAGCCGGTCGATGAGCTGGTCGCGCGTGGGGCAGAAGCGGTAGAGCGTGGCCTTGCTGATGCCGATGGCGCGTGCCAGCTCCTGCAGATTGGCCTTGGGATCGTCCAGCAGCGCCAGTGCCAGTGCGCCCAGCAGCTTGCCTTCGTCCTCTTGCTTGGTGCTCGTCATCGCTTGTCATGCCTCCTTGGAAAGTGCATGGATTTTATCTGTTGATGTTTCAAAGAATCAAATGAATCGATGTTGACTCATTTGATTCTGGTATGTACCATCGCGGCCTTCGTATCGAATCAATCAGGTTGTGAACATGAGCATGCGTCTGAACAAGCGACGTGGCCTGCCGCTGGCGGCCCTGGTGCTGGCCGCCCTGGCCGCCCTGGCAACTGGCTGCGGCCGCAACGAGGCTCCGGCCGCAGCGGGTGACGCGCTGCCCGTGGTGCAGGCCGTCACCGTGCAGCCCGCGCCGCTGGCCCTGTCCAGCGAGCTGCCGGGCCGTATCGAGCCCGTGCGCGTGGCCGAGGTGCGTGCGCGGGTGGCCGGCATCGTGCTGCGCCGCCATTTCGAGGAAGGCGCCGACGTCCGGGCCGGCCAGGTGCTGTTCCAGATCGACCCGGCGCCCCTGCGCGCCGCCCTGTCCCGCGCCCAGGGCCAACTGGCCAGCGCCGAGGCGGCCCTGCTCGATGCGCGTGCCGTGGTCGGCCGCAACGCGCCGCTGGTGGCGCAGGAGGCGGTCAGCCGCCAGGACTTCGAGGCCATGCAGGCCCGCCTGCAGGCGGCCCAGGCCGCGCGGCAGTCCGCCCAGGCCGAGGTGCAGGCGGCCGCCTTGAACCTGGAATACGCCACGGTCAGGGCGCCGATCGCGGGCCGCATCGGCCGTGCACTGGTCACCGAGGGCGCCCTGGTGGGCCAGGGCGAGGCCACGCCCATGGCGCTGGTCCAGCAGCTCGACCCGGTCTATGCCGACTTCCAGCAGCCCGTGGCCGAAGCCCAGCGCCTGCGCGCGGCCCTGGCCGAGGGCCGCCTGGCACAGACGGCGGGCAAGGACGGCACGCCGGTTTCCCTGAAGGTGGACGGCACGGGCCTGCAGCGCACGGGGCGGCTGATGTTCTCGGATGTGACGGTGGACCGCGGCACGGGCCAGATGGCGCTGCGCGGGCGCTTCGACAACCGCGACGGCATGCTGCTGCCCGGCATGTATGTGCGCGTGACCGTGGGCCAGGGCGTGGACCCTGCCGCCATCCTGGTGCCGCAGCGGGCCGTGCAGCGCAGCACCGACGGGCAGGCCCACGTGCTGGTGGTGGATGGCCAGGACACGCTGCAGATGCGCCCCGTGCAGACCGCGGCCATGCATGGCGCGCAGTGGCAGATCAGCGCAGGCCTCAAGGGCGGCGAGCGCGTGGTGGTGGGCCGCATGGCGGGCCTGCAGCCCGGGGCGCGGGTTCAGGTCACGGCCCTTTCCGATGCCGCGGCCTCCCCTACGGCGGGGCTGTCCGGCACCTTCAGCGCCTCCGGCAGCTCCGCCACGTCCAGCGACTGAGCCGGCGCGTGCCCAAGGAATAGACCATGTCCAAGTTCTTCATCAACCGCCCCAACTTCGCCTGGGTGGTGGCCATCTTCATCATGCTCGCCGGGCTGCTGGCCATACCGGCGCTGCCCGTCTCCCAGTTTCCCAACGTGGCGCCGCCGCAGATCTCGATCACCGCCAACTATCCGGGCGCCTCCGCCACCACGGTGATGGAGTCGGTGACCAGCGTCATCGAGGAGGAGCTCAACGGCAC
The DNA here is from genome assembly GCF_000632165.1 of Delftia sp. RIT313. Classification (NCBI taxonomy): domain Bacteria; kingdom Pseudomonadati; phylum Pseudomonadota; class Betaproteobacteria; order Burkholderiales; family Comamonadaceae; genus Delftia; species Delftia sp. RIT313. Next base: position 30,526 of record NZ_JFYT01000040.1, read on the forward strand.
CAAGGGGCTGCTGTACTTCGACTCCTCCAGCGGCTCCACGGGCCTGGCCGAGATCACGGCCACCTTCGCCCCGGGCACCGAGCCGGCGCTGGCCCAGGTGGAGGTGCAAAACCGCATCAAGAAGGCCGAGGCGCGCCTGCCCGCGTCCGTGATGCAGATGGGCCTGCAGGTCGAGCAGGCCAGCGCCAACTTCCTGATGATCTACTCGCTGACCTACAAGGACGGCAGCGGCAACAGCGGCAACAGCGGCAACAGCGAGGTGGCCCTGTCCGACTACGCCGTGCGCAACATCAACAACGAGATCCGCCGCGTGCCCGGCGTGGGCAAGGTGCAGTTCTTCGCGGCCGATGTGGCCATGCGCGTCTGGGTCGATCCGAACAAGCTGCTGGGCTACGGCCTGTCGGTGGCGGACGTGAACGCGGCCATCGCCGCCCAGAACGCGCAGGTGCCGGCCGGCAGCTTTGGCGCCTCGCCCGCAGGGCCCGGCCAGGAGCTGAGCGCCACCATTGCCGTCAAGGGCACGCTGGCCTCGCCCGAGGAGTTCGGCCAGATCGTGCTGCGTGCCAGGGCCGATGGCTCGGCCGTGCGCCTGGCCGATGTGGCGCGGCTGGAGGTCGGCCAGCTGGACTACAGCTTTTCCTCGCGCGAGGACGGCCGCCAGGGCGTGGCCGCCGCCGTGCAGCTGGCGCCCGGGGCCAACGCCATGCAGACGGCCAAGGCCGTCAAGGCGCGCCTGGCCGAGCTGTCGCAGAACTTCCCCGCCGGCATCCAGTACGCCGTGCCCTATGACACCTCGCGCTTCGTGGAAGTGGCCATCGGCAAGGTCATCCAGACCCTGGTGGAGGCCGTGGCGCTGGTGTTCCTGGTGATGTGGCTGTTCCTGCAGAACCTGCGCTACACGCTGATTCCCACCATCGTCGTGCCCGTGTGCCTGGCCGGCACCCTGGGCGTGATGTATGCGCTGGGCTTTTCGGTGAACATGATGACCATGTTCGGCATGGTGCTGGCCATCGGCATCCTGGTGGACGACGCCATCGTGGTGGTGGAGAACGTGGAGCGCCTCATGGCCGAGGAGGGGCTGTCGCCGCTGGCGGCCACGGTCAAGGCCATGCAGCAGGTCTCGGGTGCCATCGTCGGCATCACCCTGGTGCTGGTGGCGGTGTTCCTGCCGCTGGCCTTCATGAGCGGCTCGGTGGGCGTGATTTACCGGCAGTTCTCGCTGTCGCTGGCCGTGTCCATCCTGTTCTCGGGGCTGCTGGCTCTGACTTTCACGCCGGCGCTGTGCGCCACGCTGCTCAAGCCCATTGCCAAGGGCCACCACGCCGAGCGCAAAGGCTTCTTCGGCTGGTTCAACCGCCGCTTCGCGGCGCTGACCGAGCGCTTCGACCTGCTCAACCAGCGGCTGGTGCGCCGCGCCGGGCGCTGCATGCTGGTGTATGCCGCCATTGTGGCCGGGCTGGGCGTGGCGTACACGCGCATGCCCGAATCCTTCGTGCCCTACGAGGACATGGGCTACTACATCGTCGGCGTGCAGCTGCCGCCGGGCGCCACCACGGAGCGCACCAAGGCCATGGTCAAGGACATGGAGGACTACATCCAGGGCCGCCCCGCCACGGCCCAGGCGGAGTTCCTGATGGGCTACAGCTTCTCGGGCATGGGGCAGAACGCGGCCCTGGCCTTCGTCACGCTCAAGGACTGGTCGGTGCGCGGCGCCGGGCAGGCGTCGTGGGACGAGGTGCAGGCCTTCAACCAGCGCTTTGCCCGCCTGTCCGACGGCACTGTCATGGCCGTGGACCCGCCGCCCATCGACGGCCTGGGCAACTCCGGCGGCTTTGCGCTGCGCCTGCAGGACCGCGCCAACCTGGGCCGCGAGGCGCTGATCGCCGCGCGCGACCAGCTGCTGGCCAAGGCCAATGCCTCGCCCATCATTGCCTACGCCATGATGGAAAACCTGGAGGATGCGCCCCAGCTGCGGCTGGACATCGACCGGCGCAAGGCGCAGGCCCAGGGCGTGGATTTCAGCGCCATCAACACGGCCCTGTCCACCGCCTACGGCTCGGCCGTGATCAACGAGTTCCCCAACGCCGGCCGCCTGCAGCGCGTGGTGGTGCAGGCCGATGCGCAGGCCCGCGCGCGGCCCGAGGACATCCTGCGCCTGCACGTGCCCAACGCCGCCGGCCAGCAGGTGCCGCTGTCGGCCTTTGCCACGGTGCGCTGGGAAAGCGGGCCGGTGCAGATCTCGCGCTACAACGGCTATCCGGCCTTCCGGATCTCGGGCGATGCCAGGCCCGGCCACACCACGGGCGAGGCCATGGCCGAGCTGGAACGCATCATGGCCGAGATGCCGCGCGGCATCGGCTATGAGTGGACGGCCCTGTCCTTCCAGGAGAAAGCTGCCGGTGCCCAGGCGCCCAAGCTGTTCGCGCTGGCCATCGTGGTGGTGTTCCTGCTGCTGGTGGCCTTGTACGAGAGCTGGAGCATTCCCGCCGCCGTGATGCTGATCGTGCCCATCGGCGCGCTGGGATCGGTGCTGGCCACCTCGGCCGTGGGCCTGTCCAACGACGTGTACTTCAAGGTGGGCCTGATCACCATCATCGGCCTGGCGGCCAAGAACGCCATCCTGATCGTGGAGTTCGCCCGGGACCTGCATGCGCAGGGGCACAGCCTGGCGCAGGCCGCGCTGCAGGCGGCGCGGCTGCGCTTTCGGCCCATCGTCATGACCTCGCTGGCCTTCATCCTGGGCGTGGTGCCGCTGGCGCTGGCCTCGGGCGCGGGCGCCTCCAGCCAGGCCGCCATCGGCTTCGGCGTGATCGGCGGCATGCTGTCGGCCACGCTGCTGGGGGTGGTCTTCGTTCCCGTCTTCTTCGTCTGGGTGCTGTCCCTGTTCCGGCGCAAGGCGCCGGCCGGCACCCCGCCTGCCCTGCTGGCCCCGGCAACCCCCATCGAGTAAGCGCCATGTCCATGCACTTCTTCCCACGCGCCCTGTGTGCGCTGGCCGCCAGCCTGGTGCTGGCCGGCTGCTCCCTCGCCCCGGTCCACCAGCGTCCGCAGGCGCCCATTCCCACGCAGTGGCCGCAACAGGATGCCGCGCCCGTGCTGTCCTCGTCGGCGGCCACGCTGGACTGGAACAGCTTCATCGCCGACCGCCAGCTGCGCCAGCTGGTGGACCTGGCCCAGGCCCACAACCGCGACCTGCGCCAGACCCTGCTCAACGTGGAGGCGGCACGCGCCCTGTACCAGGTGCAGCGCGCCGACCGGCTGCCGGGCGTGGGCCTGCAGGGCGGCGGCACGCGCCAGCGCCTGCCGGGCGACATGAATGCCACGGGCCAGCCGCAGGTGCAGGGCAACTGGCAGGCCGGCCTGGGGCTGGCCGCCTTCGAGCTGGACCTGTTCGGCCGCGTGCGCAACCTGTCCGAAGCCGCCCTGGGCGAGTACCTGGCCACCGAAGAGGCCGCGCGCGCCGCCCGCATCAGCCTGGGTGCCGAGGTGGTGCAGGCCTACCTGTCCCGCGACGGAGCCCTGCGCCGGCTGCAACTGGCGCAGCGCACGCTGCAAAGCCGTGAATCCTCGCTGCGCCTGACCGCGCAGCGGCGCCAGGCGGGCACGGCCACGGCCCTGGACCACCAGGACGCCCTGGGCCTGGCCGCCCAGGCCCGCGCCGACGTGGAGCGCAGCGAACGCGAGCTGCGCCAGGCCGGCAACGCCCTGCTGCTGCTGACGGGCGTGGAGGATCTGGGGCCGTACCTGTCCGCACAGTCCGCAGGGTCTGCACAGTCGGCAAAGTCGCCCGACGTGCCCATGCTGCTGCAGGATCTGTCGGCCGGCACGCCTTCCGAACTGCTCATCCACCGCCCGGACATCCAGGCGGCCGAGCACCGGCTGCGCGCGCGCAGCGCGGACATTGGTGCGGCGCGCGCGGCCTTCTTCCCGCGCATCTCGCTCACCGGGTTCCTGGGATCGTCCAGCGCCGATCTGTCCGACCTGTTCCGCTCGGGCCAGCGCGCCTGGTCGTTCACTCCCCAGGTCACGCTGCCCCTCTTCGACGGGGGGCGCAACCGCGCCAACCTCGACCTGGCCGTGCTGCGCAAGGACATGGCCGTGGCCGCCTACGAGCAGGCCATCCAGACCGCCTTCCGCGAAGTGGCCGACGCCCTGGCCGCCACCGACACGCTGCGCCGCGAGGAAGCCGCGCGCCTGGCGCTGCGCGACAGCAGCCGCGAAAGCCTGCGGCTGGCGCAGGCCCGTTACCAGGCGGGGGTGGACGACCATCTGCGCTACCTGGACGCACAGCGCAGCGCCTTCGCCAATGAAAGCGCCTACATCGATACCGTGACCCAGCGGCAGTTGGCGCTGGCCCAGCTGTTCCGCGTGCTGGGCGGCAGCTGGACTGCGCCGCCGCCGCCACCACCGCAGTCCCAGCCTGTGGCGGCCTTCCAGCAGCCCTGAGCACCGAGCAGCCCTGAGCCCCGGCTACGCCGCCTCCACCCGCGCGTTGTAGGCCGCCAGGGTCCGCTGCCAGGCGGGCCGGGCCAGGCATCTGTCGCGGTAGGCGACCACGGCGGGGCAGGGCGCGGTCAGCGTGCTGTCCGGGATGCAGGCGAGCACATGCGCCATCAGGATGTCGGCCACCGTGAATTCGTCGGTGGCAATGAAGCGGCGCCCGTCCAGCCAGCGCTCCAGGTTGCCCAGCATGCGATGCGCCCAGCCCACCAGGAATTCGCGGTGCTTGCCGCAACTGCCATCGGCCGTCCAGTCCAGCACCATCAGGCTGAGCAGCGGCGGCTCCACCGTGTTCATGGCTGCAAAGCACCAGCGCAGCACCTGGGCCTCGCCGGTTGCATCGGAGGGCATCAGCCGGCCGCACTTCCTGGCCAGATGCAGCACGATGGCGGCCGACTCCGAAATCACCTGCCCGTCATCGTCCAGCGCCGGAATCTGCTCGAAGGGGCTGAGCCGGCGGTAGGCCTCGGTGTTCAGGTCGTGCGCGGGATGGTCCATGCCCGCGATCTCGAAGGGCAGCTGCATCTCTTCGAGTGCCCACAGCACGCGCAGATCGCGCGTGCGGCCGCGTGCGCCGGCATTGACCCTGGAAAAACCGTAGAGCTTGAGCATGGTGGCGTTCTCCGCAGTGGTGATCCTGCCGGCCATGCTACTCGTGGCTGCCGAGGTGCGGGCACCACCTGGCGTCCGGTTCACGGCAGCGCGTTCACAGCGCCCCGAACACCTCGGGCAGGGCCGCATCGCGCGGCATGCCGCCATAGTTCTTGGTCCCGCCCTGGCTGTCGATCACCACGATGCCCGGCGTGCCACGGAAGCCCAGGGACATCATCAGCTTGCGGTGGTCCTCCAGCGTCTTGCGCACGTCGGGGCTGACGCTGAAGGCGGGCGCTATGCCGCCCTGGGCGGACTTTTTCTCGTGCTCCATCAGTGCGGCCGCGCGGTCCGGGGCCTGCAGGATGGCGGCGGCCTTGGCCGGGCTGTCGTCCCGGATCACGCCCACCAGGATGTGGCGCAGCTGCACCTTGCCTGCGTCCACCCAGGGACGCGCGGCCTCCCAGAACTTGTGGCAGTACTTGCAGTTGGGGTCGGTGAAGGTATAGATCACGCGCGGCGCATCGGCCTTGCCGTCGGGCACCCAGGTGGAGGTCTCCAGCTGCGCCTGCACGGTGTCGCCCGCCGGCTTGGCGGCCTGAGCCTTGGCCTGGGGGGCCTGGGCCGTGGCAGGGCCTTCTGCGGCCGTGGCCCATCCCGCCGCCAGAAAGAGGCTGGCAGCCATGCCTGCAAAAAGGACGGTGCGTTGAAGATGCATGGGAACTCCTTGAAACGATTGAATGAATGAGGGGGCGGCGCTGCGCGACAAGCGTGCAACGCCTGGTGCTGTGGCAACAGCGGCGGACGGTGTGAGTCGGAGTGCATCCGCCGCGTTCCATCGTTATAGGAAATCGCTTGCGCCATCTGGCCCCATCTGGCCCTTCACAGGGATACGCGCTCATCCTGAACGCGCAAGACCGGCTTCAGCAACACGGCATCCAGGCCACTGTCTTCAAACCAGCAGCCGTCCTGCGCAACCACTTCATGCGGCCCGCGCAGTTGAGGCCCCCGTGCATGCAGGCGTACCCGGGCGGTATGGCCGGTGGCCCAGGGCATGTCCTGGCCGAAGGGAACGATCAGCAGGGCTCGCGGCGACAGGTGCCCGGCTTGCAGGTTGCCTGGCGCAGGCGCCAGCCCCTGAAGGGATTGGCGCGCCTGGACCTCCACCCCAACCACCCAGGCCCAAAGAATGCTGGGCGCGCTCCTGGCCCAGACATGCAGCTGCAGCAGCGCACTGCCGCCGTTCTCAAGCGCGTGGGTACAGACCTGCACGCTGGCCGGCGCAGCGCTCCAGCCCGGCAGCCATTGCTGCAGGACATGCGCCATCTGGCGGGCATCCGGCTGCGCGGGCAGGCCGGGCGGCAGTTGCATGAGCCGCCATGGCCGCTGCGCCAAAACGGCGGCGCACCGCTGCGCACACCACCATGCGCCATGGGGATCGGCCTGCGCACAGGCGTCGGAGACCATAGGCAGCCGCGCCCAGCGCACCCTGCCCGTGGAGCCGCGTGCCTGGTAGTACCAGAACGAGTGGAAGCGCAGGCCGGGGATGAAGTGGTGAGAAACGGTCTTGAAATTCATCCCTGGGAATCGTAGAGATTCTGCAAATTTTCGGGGCTAGAAATGCTTTACTTTCGGGATAGAAATGCTAGTTTTGCGAAATGAAGATATGGACCATCGAGGAAGAGGCGGCGAACCTCAAGCGCCTGCTCTCTACTGTGAAAAGCAAGGCCGAGTTCGCAGAGAAGGCCGGCATTCCTGGCGGCTCCTCCATGGTCTCCCAGCACCAAAGCGGCAACCGGCCCATCAGCCTGGAGGCGGGCATTGCGTATGCCAAGGGCTTGAAGGTTTCGCTTTTCGAAATCAGTCCCAGGCTGGTGAAGATGGTTTCCGATTTGCCGGCCCTGCTTCCAGATGGGGACACGCCCGGCACCAATCTGCCCGAGTTTCCCAAAGGATTGCGGCAATATCCCGTTCTCTCGCACGCCCAGGCTGCAGCCCTGGCAGATGACGGCGCATTCCCCGATCCCGCTGAAAGCCTGGACATCGAATTCGGCAAGGACAACGCATCGCCCGGTGCGTTTTTTCTTGCGCTGGAGGGCGATGCCATGTCGCCTGAATTGCGCGAGGGCGACCGCGTGCTGATCGATCCGCAGGCCAGCCCCCGGCCCGGCGACCATGTGCTGGCCAGGAATGGCAAGCGGCAGGTGCTGCTCAGAAAGTACCGCGTGCGCGGTGTGGGAGAGGACGGCATCGAGGTCTTTGATCTGGTACCGCTCAACGAAGACCATGCCGTGCTGCGCAGCGACAGGAACCGGCTGGTTCTGCTGGGCACGGTGATCGAACACCGGCGCCGGCTGCGGGGAAGCTGACGACCGAGCTGTTTCGATAGACCGCCGCTCGGCCCCGGCGCTCCGCCTCCGTGCTCAGGGCGCAGCGGCAATCTCGGTCTGGCCATCGGGCCCGGCCACCAGAGTGACGGGCAGGATCTGGGCCAGCATGCGTGCGAACTCGGCGGGGCGGCTGGTCTGGTAGGTGCCGCCAATGCGCAGGGCCGCCATGGCCGGGTCGTGCACCACCAGGCCGGTCGGCCCGTAGCGCTCCAGCTCCGCCAGGGCGTCGGCCAGGGGCGTGTTCTCGAAGCGGATCAGTCCCTTGCGCCACAGCGCAATGCTGCCGGGCGCCACAGCCGACACCGGACCGAGCACGCCTGCAGGCGACACGCTCAGGGCCTGGCCAGCGACCAATGCGGCGGGCGCGGCGTCAGCGGCTGCAGTGCCTTGCGCACCGGCCACGCGCACATGGCCTTCCTGCACGGCCACCTGGGCGCTGCCCGCCTCCATGCCCGTGGCGCGATAGCGCACGGAAAACCGCGTGCCGCCCACGGTGACGCGCGCCGGGCCGGCCAGCACATGAAAGGGCCTGGCGCTGTCGGGCGCCACGGCAAACAGGATCTGCCCTTGCGTGATGCGCACCTCGCGCCGGTCGCGGTACAGAGTTACCTGCGCCTGGGTATCGGCATCCAGGGACAGTGCGGTGCCATCCGGCAAGGTGATGGTCCTGGCCTGGCCGCGTGGGGTCAGGTGGCTGCTGGTGAAGGTGGGCTGCTGCTGCCACTGGTGCCAGCCAACGCCCACGGCCAGGACCAGGGCCACCGTGCAGCACAGGGCCGCCAGGGCAGGGCGCGGCAGCAGGCGGGACCAGCTCCAGCCTTGGCGCTCTTCGGAGGACGGGCGCTGCGGGGCCGGTTCCGGGTGTGCGTGAGGCGCCGACTGCGAGCGCCGGCGTGCCTGCTCCGCGCGCAGGCGTGCCACCTGTTCGGGGGGAGTGGACCGCGCCGCCGCCAGGCTCTGGCCCAGGTGGCGCAAGGCGGCCTCGTGCGCCGTGCTGGCTGCCAGCCATTCAGTGAATTCGGCTTCTTCCTCGGCGGTCAGGCCTTGCTCCATGCGCGTGTGCCAGTCGGCCGCAGCGAGGTCGATGGGGTTTTGCCCGCGGAAGAACTCTTCCAGTTCGCGCACCTGCGCAGCCTTGTCCAGGGGCGCGGTGCAGGAGCGGTAGCGGCGCATGCGTGCGGATTTCCGGCTTCAGAAGCTGGTCCAGTCCTGCGATTCGGCAGACGGTTTGGCCGCAGCGAGGCGTACAGGTCGTGCAGGGCGCACACCGGCTGAGGGCTGTGCCGGCGCAGGCCTGGCCGGGGCCAGCGCAGATGCCGTGGCCGCGCGGGTGGGCACGGACGCCGGCAGCGGCGCCTGCAAACGCGGCTGCTGTGCCGCGCCGTCCTGGTCGCCCAGGCGGAAGATGGCCACGGCCTGCACCAGGCGCTGGGCCTGGGACTTGAGGCTGGAGGCCGCCGCCGCGCTTTCCTCCACCAGGGCGGCGTTTTGCTGCGTGACCTGGTCCATCTGGCTCATGGCCTGCCCGACCTGGGCCACACCGGCGCTTTGCTCGTCGCTGGCATTGCTGATCTCGCCCATGAGGTCGGTCACGCGCTGTATGGATTGCAGCACCTCGGCCATGGTGGCGCCGGCCTGGTCGGCCAGCTCCGCGCCCTGGCTGACGCGCGTGGCGCTGTCAGTGATGAGCTGCTTGATCTCGCGGGCGGCCTGCGCGCTGCGCTGGGCCAGGGTGCGCACTTCGGCGGCCACCACGGCAAAGCCCTTGCCCTGCTCGCCGGCGCGTGCGGCCTCGACGGCGGCGTTCAGGGCCAGGATGTTGGTCTGGAAGGCGATGGAGTCGATCACGCCCACGATGTCGCCGATCTGGCGCGAGCTGGCATGGATGTCCTGCATGGCGCCCACTACTTCCTGCACCACGGTGCCGCCCTTGGCCGCGATCTGGCTGGCGCCGCGCGCGAGCTGGTTGACCTGGCGCGCGTTGTCCGCGTTCTGCTGCACGGTGGAAGACAACTCGTCCATGGAGGCTGCGGTTTCCTGCAGCGCGCTGGCCTGCTGCTCGGTGCGGCGGCTCAGGTCGGCATTGCCCTTGGCGATCTGCTCGCTGGCCACGGCCACGCTGTCGGCGTTGTTGCGCACATCGCTGACCACGCTGGCCAGGCTCTGGTGCATGGCGTTGAGCGAGGCCTGCACGCTGCCTGCGGGCGCTTCGCTGCGCACCAGTCCGGGGTCGAGGTTGCCATCGGCGATCTGGCGGGCGACTTCACCGAGCTGGGCAGGCTCGGCCCCCAGCGCGCGTGTCAGGCCGCGCGCGATCAGCCGGCCCATGAGCAGGGCCAGCACGAAGGCGACCGCGCTCACGCCGATCTGCATGTTGCGTTGCTGCACATAGGACTGCGTGGCCTGCTCCACCATGACCTGGGCGTGCTGGCGCGTGAGCCGGCTGTACTCGTCGGTGGCCGCGATCAGCTGGGCCAGCAGCGGCCGGCACTCGCTGTTCATCTTGGCAATGGCCTCGTCCCTTTGCTGGCGCAGCGCCAGCGAAACGATGTCCAGCGCCACCGGGCCGTATCGCTGCTCTATCTGGTCGATGCGGGCGACCAGGGCGCGAGCCTCCTCGCCCACCCCGGGCGCGGCCACCAGGGCCTTGAGCTGGTCCAGGTGGGATTTGACCGCGGCATGGGCGGCGTACACGGCCGTTTTTTCCATGTCCAGATCGGCTGGCGTGTTCACCAGCACCAGGTTGCGCGCCGCGATGGCGCGGCTGTCCACGGCCGCGCGCACCTGTTCGGCCAGATGGGCGCGGGCGTTCACGCCGTCGACGAACTGCGTCAGGTTGCGGTCGGAACCGTCCAGCGCATGAAGGGCAGATACGGAAACCAGTGCGACCAGTAAAGCCAGGGCGGTAAAGGCGGCGTAGAGCTTGGTCTTGACGGTCCAGGTGCGGAGATTCATGGCGCTTTCCAGGTAGGTGGTGCAAGTATCAGTTTCTATCAAAAATAAATGATCAATTTGATAAAACCCTAAGGGTGAATTGTTAAATTTCAACCTGAATTGACAAATTCAGGCTAGGTGGGGCCAGGCGTCACCAGCCCGCTTCCCAGGCGGGCTGGATCAAGAAAGCCCGCATTTCATGAACGCATGCGGGTCTTGCACCTGGGATGCCGGGTGCGCCGGCGCTACAGTCGGGGCCCCTACCCCATGCATACCCCTCCCCACATCCAAGGCTGGTGCCCCGGCGCCTGGCAGCCCATGGCCTCCGGCGATGGGCTGGTGCTGCGCGTGCGCCCGCCGCTGGGCCGCCTGACGGCGGCCCAGGCGCGGCGGCTGGCGCGCCTGGCCTGGGTGCATGGCAACGGCGCGCTGGAGCTGTCCAGCCGCGCCAATGTGCAGTTGCGCGGCATTGCGCCCGGGCGGCACTCCGCCGTGCTGCGCGCCCTGGCGGCCGTGGGCCTGCTGGACGCCGACGCGGGCCGCGAGCGCCGCCGCAACCTGGTGATCGACCCGCTGTGCCGGCCGCAGGAGGCCGTCCATGCGCTGGGCCAGGCCCTGCAGCAGGCACTGGATGCGGCCGATGACCTGGCCGGCCTGCCGGCCAAGTTCGGCTGGTCGGTGGAAGGCGCGCCGGGCCGGCTGGCGGGCGTGTCCGCCGATATCCGCCTGCAGCGCACAGCCACCGGCTGGCTGGTGCAGCCCGATGGACGGCAGCAGGCGCTGGCCGTGGCCGACGCCAGCCAGGCCGTGGCCGCAGGCCTGGCGCTGGCGCGCTGGTTTGCCGGTCAGGCCTCCCTTCGCCGCGCCCAGGGCTTGCGGCCCGGACGCATGGCCGCGGTGGCGGCGCAACTGCAGCCGCCCCCCGGACTGGACTGGGTGGAGACAGAAACCCCGGCCCACGGCGAAGGACCGGCGCCCGGTGCCGTGCCCGGCGTGGGCTGGCTGCTGGGCGCGCCGCTGGGCCGCTTGCCGGCCGTGGCGCTGGCGCGGCTGGTGCGCGCCTTGCCTGAGCAGGCCTTTTTGCGTGTGACACCCTGGCGCATGCTGCTGGTGGAAGACGCCGGAGCCGGCGCGGCGCTGCCCCGCTGGTGGGCTGCGGCGGGGCTGGACAACGCCGCTGACTGGATCACCGGCGCCCATGACCCGCGCCTGCGCGTATCCGCCTGTACCGGCGCGCCGGGCTGCACCCAGGCCCTGGGTCCCACGCAGGCCCTGGCGCTGGAGCTGGCGCCGCAGGTGCCCCATGGCGCGCACCTGCATGTGACCGGATGCGCCAAGGGCTGCGCGCGGCAGGCGCCGGCCACGGTGGTGCTGCGGGCAGAAGGTGAAGACGAGGGCGAAGGCCCTGTCTATTCCGTAGTGCGCCACGGCCGTGCCGGGGATAGGGCGCAGGAGCAGCGGACCCTGGCCTCGGTGCGAGACAATCCGGGATTGCTGTTTTCAAAAGAATAATGCTGCACCGCTACGAAACCGATGGCGCCGAGATCTACCGGCAGTCCTTTGCCACCATCCGCCGCGAGGCGGCGCTGGAACGCTTCACGCCTGTCGAGGAACGCGTGGTGGTGCGCATGATCCACGCCGCCGGCCTGGTGGAGCTGGCCCCGCACGTGGCCTTCTCCCCCGGCATGGCCGAGGCCGCCGCGCAGGCCCTGCAAAACGGCGCGCCCGTGCTGTGCGACGTGCGCATGGTCAGCGAGGGCATCACGCGCTCGCGCCTGCCCGCCGCCAACCCCATCATCTGCACGCTGCAGGACGAGCGCGTGCCCGCGCTGGCCCGTGACATGGGCAACACGCGCAGCGCCGCCGCGCTGGAGCTGTGGCGCCCGCACCTGGCCGGGGCCGTGGTGGCCATCGGCAATGCGCCCACGGCCCTGTTCCACCTGCTCAACATGCTGCAGGACCCGGCCTGCCCCCGGCCGGCCGCCATCATCGGCTGCCCCGTGGGCTTTGTGGGCGCCATGGAATCCAAGCAGGCGCTGATGCAGGACCTGCCCGTGCCCTGCATGGCCGTGCATGGCCGCCTGGGCGGCTCGGCCATCACCGTGGCCGCCATCAACGCACTGGCCAGCCATGTCGAGTAGGCAGCCGCGTCCCAGCCAGGGCGGGCCCGGCATTGTCTGCGTGGGCCTGGGCCCGGGCGACCCCGAACTCATGAGCGTCAAGGCCGACCGCCTGGTGCGCGGCGCCCGCCAGGTGGCGTTCTTCCGCAAGAAGGGCCGGCCCGGCAAGGCCCGCCAGCTGGTGGACGGCCTGCTGGCCCAAGGCGCCGCCGAGCACGCCATGGAATACCCGGTGACCACCGAGCTGCCCGTGGACAGCCCCGCCTATGTGGACCTGCTGGCGCGCTTCTACGACGACTGGTGCCTGCGCCTGGAAGCGCTGGCGCAGACCGGGCAGGTGGTGGTGCTGTGCGAGGGCGACCCCTTCCTCTACGGCTCCTTCATGCATCTGTACACCCGGCTGCGCGAACGCGGCCAGGTGCCGCTGGACGTGGTGCCCGGCATCCCCGGCATGGTGGGCTGCTGGCACGCCACGGGCGAGCCCATCACCTGGGGCGACGATGTGCTCAGCGTGATGACCGGCACCCTGTCGGAAGACGAGCTGGTGCGCCGCATGCAGACGGCCGAGGCCCTGGTCGTCATGAAGGTCGGCCGCAACCTGCCGCGCATCCGCCGCGCCCTGCAGCGCACGGGCCGGCTTGACGCCGCCTGGCTGGTGCAGAACGGCACCACGGACAGCGAGCAGGTCGCGCGCCTGGGCGATGTGTCCGACGACGCCTGCCCCTATTTCGCCATCGTGCTCGTGCACGGCCAGGGCCGCCGGCCGGAGGCCGCATGGTGAGCGCCGGCCGCCTGACGGTGGTGGGGCTGGGCCCGGGCGCACTGGACCAGATCACGCCCGAAGCCGCAGCCGCTTTGCACGCGGCCGACGATGTGGTCGGCTACCTGCCCTATGTGTCCCGCGCGCAGGCCCTGCTGGCGCAGGAGGGTCAGGGCCAGGCCGTGGCCTGGCATGCCTCCGACAACCGCGTGGAGCTGGAGCGCGCGCGCCAGGCGCTGGCGCTGGCCGCACAAGGCCGGCAGGTGGTCGTGGTGTCCTCGGGCGACCCGGGCGTGTTCGCCATGGCGTCGGCCGTGTTCGAGGCCATGGAATCCGCCGATGCGGTGCAGGCTGCCGCCTGGCAGGCGCTCGATATCCAGGTGCTGCCCGGCATCACCGCCATGCTGGCCGCCGCCGCGCGGGCCGGTGCGCCGCTGGGCCATGACTTTTGCTGCATCAATCTCTCGGACAACCTCAAGCCCTGGCCGGTGATCGCGCGGCGCGTGGAACTGGCGGCCGAGGCCGACTTCGCCATGGCCTTCTACAACCCGCGCTCCAAGAGCCGGCCCGAAGGCTTTGTGCGCCTGCTGCAGCTGCTGCGCACCCGCTGCGAGCCGCAGCGCCTGCTGGTGTTCGCGCGCGCCGTGTCCACGCCCGAGGAACACTTGCACGTATGCACGCTGGCCGAGGCCACGCCCGAGATGGCCGACATGCGCACCGTGGTCCTGGTGGGCAACAGCGCCACGCGCCGCGTGGGCCGCTGGGTCTACACGCCACGCCACTACGGCATGGATGGCGGCGCGGGCGGTGCGGGCTGCGCTGTCGGCAGCACGCCATGAGCAATCCAGTGCAGCACCGCAGCCACCGACCCGGTGCGCTGGCGCTGCGGCAGCGCCGGGCGCTGCACCATCACCACGGGCAGGCCCAGGGCGCGTGCGGCATCGAGCTTGCCGCGCGTGGCCTCGCCGCCTGCGTTCTTGGCCACCAGCCATTCGATGCCGTGCGTGCGCAGCAAGGCCTCGTCATCGGCCGCGCTGAAAGGCCCACGCCCCAGAACCACCGTGGTGTGGGGCAAGGGCAGGCTGCCGGGCTCGGGCGCATCGACCAGGCGCAGCAGATAGTGGTGCTGCGGCCGGCCTGCAAAGGCCGCAAGCTGCTTGCGGCCCACGGCCAGAAACACCCGGGCGGCTGCCTGGGGCAGGGCGGCAGCGGCGGCTTGCATGTCGGGCACGTCGATCCAGGCGTCGCCGGGACTGGCCTGCCAGGGCTCGCGTTCCAGCGCCAGCAGCGGCGTGCCGGTGGCGGCGCAGGCCTCGCAGGCATTGCGGCTCATCTGCGCGGCAAACGGGTGGGTGGCATCGACCACATGGCTGATGGCCTGCCCGCGCAGGAACTGCGCCAGGCCCTGGGCACCGCCAAAGCCTCCCACGCGCGTGGGCAGGGGCTGGGCCACGGGCGACTGCGTGACGCCCGCATACGAGAACACGGCGGCAATGCCGGCGCGGTGCAGGGCCTGGGCCAGCTGGCTGGCGCCGCTGGTGCCGCCCAGCAGGAGAACATGGGGCATGACTGATCCCTGGTTGACATTGGTGGGCCTGAACGAAGACGGCCTGGACGGCCTCGCACCCGCCGCGCTGCGCGCGCTGGACGCTGCCGAGACCGTTTTTGGCGGGCCGCGCCACCTGGCGCTGGCCGGTGCCGGCGAGCGTGGCCGCCCCTGGCCCGTGCCCTTTGACGTGGCGCCCGTGCTGGCCTGCCGTGGCCGGCCCACGGTGGTGCTGGCGTCGGGCGATCCGTTCTGGTTCGGGGCGGGCGGCAGCCTGGCGGCGCATCTGGCGCCGCAGGAGTGGCGCTGCCACGCCCAACCCTCGACATTTTCGCTGCTGGCGTCCCGCCTGGGCTGGAAGCTGGAAGACACGGTCTGCCTGGGCCTGCACGCCGGCCACGTGGAGCAACTGCTGCCGCACCTGTCGCCAGGCCGCCAGTCGCTGGTGCTGCTGCGCGATGGCGCCGCCGTGGCCGCATTGGCGGACTGGCTGGTGCAGGAAGGCTGGGGCGACAGCCGCCTGGAGGTCATGGAATCCGTGGGCGGCCCGCGCGAGCGCCGCCGCGCATGGCGCGCCGCCGAAGCCGCCCAGGCCCTGGCCGCCGACCCTGCCTGCGCGCCCGTGGCCGTGGCTGTGCTCGCCCAGGGCGGCGCGGCCCTGCCGCTGGTGCCGGGCCGGCCCAATCACTGGTACGCCAACGACGGCCAGATCACCAAGGCCCCGGCCCGCGCGCTGACCCTGGCGGCTCTTGCGCCGCGCCACGGCGAATGCCTGTGGGATGTGGGCGGCGGCTCGGGCTCGGTGGCCGTGGAGTGGTGCCTGGCCGGTGGCTCGGCCATCAGCCTGGAGCAGCATGCGGCGCGTGCGGACAACATCCGCCTCAACGCCCGGCGCTTCGGACTGCAGGCGCGCCTGCGCGTGGTGCAGGGCGTGGCGCCCGAGGCGCTGGCCGAACTGCAGGCGCTGGCCCGGCCCCAGGCCGTGTTCGTGGGCGGGGGCTTTGATGCCGAATTGTTCGAGCGCCTGCAGGCCCTCATGCCCGCGGGCTGCCGCCTGGTGGTCAACGCCGTGACGCTGGAGACCGAGGCCCTGCTGGTGCAGCTGCAGGCCGAGCACGGCGGCCAGCTGCTGCGGCTGGAGATTTCCAGCGCCGAGCCGCTGGGCCGCATGCGCAGCTGGAAGGCTGCGCGGCCGCTGGTGCAGTGGAGCTGGCAGCGGTGAACCCGGACGAAGCCATCCCCCACCGCTGCGGCGTGCTGGGCCTGGGCCTGCACACGGACGCACTGCCCCATGCGCTGCAGGCGCTGTGGCAGCGGGCGCAGGCGCAGCTGCCGGAAAGCGCAGACGCAGGCGCCTGCGCGCCCCAGCCCATCTGCGCCGTGGCCGTGCTGGACATCAAGGCCAGCCATCCGGCGCTGGCCGCCTGGATGGCGGCTGTCGTGCCCACGGCCGTTCTGGTGCGCGTGCCGCCAGGGCAACTGCCTGGGCAGCCCGTGGTCACGCAGTCGCCGCGCATGCTGGCGCGCTATGGCACGGGCAGCGTGGCCGAGGCGGCGGCGCTGGCCGCCGCAGGCCCGCACTCCGCCCTGAGCGTGACCCGCCTGGTCGCGGACGATGGCAGCGCCACCCTGGCCCTGGCCGTGGGCCAGGGCGGACCTCTGAACTGTTGCCTGGCCCACGCCAGCCAGGCCAAGAACCAAGGAGCAACGGCATGACCGTGCATTTCATCGGCGCCGGCCCCGGCGCCGCCGACCTGATCACCGTGCGCGGGCGCGACCTCATGGCGGCCTGCCCGGTCTGCCTGTACGCGGGCTCGCTGATACCGCGCGAGCTGCTGGCGCACTGCCCGCCGGGCGCGCGCATCGTCAACACCGCATCCATGAGCCTGGACGACATCGTGGCCGAGATCCAGGCCGCCGAGGCGCGTGGCGAAGACGTGGCGCGCCTGCACTCGGGCGACCTGTCCGTCTGGTCGGCCATGGGCGAGCAGCTGCGCCGCCTGCGCGAGGCCGGCATTGCCTACACCGTCACACCCGGCGTGCCCTCGTTCGCGGCCGCCGCCGCCACGCTGGGCGCGGAGCTGACCCTGCCCGGCCTGTGCCAGTCCGTGGTGCTGACACGCACTTCGGGCCGCGCCACGGCCATGCCCGAGGGCGAGAACCTGGCCGCCTTCGCGGCCACGGGCGCCGTGCTGGCCATCCATCTGTCCATCCATGTGGCCGCCAAGGTGCAGTCCGAGCTGCTGCCGCACTACGGCGCCGACTGCCCCGTGGCCATCGTCTGGCGCGCCAGCTGGCCTGACGAAACCGTGGTGCGCACCACGGTGGGCAGCCTGACCGAGGCCGTGGCCACCCACATGGAGCGCACGGCCCTGATCCTGGTGGGCCGCAGCCTGCAGGCCGAGGACTTCGGCGAAAGCCGCCTCTACGCGGCCGACTACGACCGCCGCTACCGCCCGCTGGGCACCGAGCCGCGCTTTCCCGCCACCGATGTGCATGCGAATGCCGCGCTGGATACCGCGAGGGATACCTTGAGGGTCACCGTGAGCGACCCCGGGAGCGACATGCCCCTCGGGAACCCCGCCCCATGAGCGCGGCCCTGCCGCCCGTGGCGCTGAGCCTGATCGGCATAGGCACGGGCAACCCCGACCACCTCACGCGCGAAGCCCAGGCCGCCATGCAGGCCGCCGGCCTGATCCTGCTGCCGCACAAGGGCGAGGACAAGGCCGAACTCGCCGCCCTGCGCCGCGACCTGTGCGATGCCGTGCTCGCCTCCTCCGGCCCGCGCATCGAAGGCTTCGACATGCCCGTGCGCCGGTCCACGGGCGACGACTACCTGGCCCAGGTCGATGAATGGCATGCGGCCATCACGCGCTGCTGGCAGGCGGCCATCACCCGGTCCCTGGACGAGGGGCTGCAGCCGCGCACCCCCGGCCAGCCCTTGCAGGTCGCCCTGCTGGTCTGGGGGGACCCGGCGCTGTACGACAGCACCCTGCGCATTGCCGCGCGCATGCAGCCGGCGCCGCACAGCGTGCGCGTGGTGGCGGGCATCAGCTCCATGCAGGTGCTGTGCGCCGCGCATGCGATTGCGCTCAACGGCATAGGCCAGCCCTTCGTGGTGACCACGGGCCGCCAGCTGCGCGAGCAGGGCTGGCCACCCGGCGTGGACACGGCCGTGGTCATGCTGGACGGGCAGTGCAGCTTCACCGAGCTGCCCTCCCACGGCCTGCACATCTGGTGGGGCGCCTACCTGGGCATGGACCGCCAGATGCTGGACAGCGGCCCGCTGGCCGAGGCCGCCCCGCGCATCGTGCAGGCCCGCGCCGCAGCGCGCGAGCGGCATGGCTGGATCATGGACATCTACCTGCTGCGGCGCGGAGACTGAGGCCGAGGCTGCTGCAAAGCCGGTCCCCAAGCTACACACACCCTTCATCAAGGAATCCCGCCATGCAGATGGACAACATCCCCTTCAACACCACCGACTGGGCCGCCGTGGCGCCCACCGAGCATTCGGCCGAGGCCGGCCAGGCGTTCTGGCGCACGCAGAACTTCGGCAACATCCGCGTGCGCACGGTGGAGTACACGCCCGGCTATGTCTCCGACCACTGGTGCACCAAGGGCCATGTGCTGCTGTGCCTGGAAGGCGAGCTGGAGACCGAGCTGGCGGACGGCCGCCGCTTCACGCTGACGCCCGGCATGAGCTACCAGGTGGCGGACAACGCCGAGCCGCACCGCTCGCGCTCACCCAAGGGCGCCAGGCTCTTCGTGGTGGACTGAACCTGCAGGCACGATCGGCACGGCCACTGCAGTGCGCTGCCGTGGCGCACGGCGCGGGATGCCAGGGGCTCATGCCCGGTCGGCGCAATGCCTGACGGACGCATGGCTCTCGAAGTACGCCGCCATGGTCTTGAGCAGGCCCGTGATGTCCTGGCGCACGGCCTCGAAGCCGGCGTTGCGCTCGCGAGTGTCCTCATCCATGTAGACGGGCCGGCGGATCTCGATCTGCATGCTGTGCCGCTGCAGCGCGGGCTGGCCGATCCTGGCGATCAGCTGTACGCCCTTGTAGGGATCGTTGCGCGCCACGGTGTAGCCGCAGCCGCGCAGGTATTCCTCCACCAGGGCGACGAAGGCGGGCTCGCAGGTGCTGCCGTCGCGGTCGCCCAGCACGAAGTCGGCCAGAGGCCGCTCGCTGCGGATCTGCAGCCGCTCATAGGCGTTGTTGGGCATGGAGTGCAGGTTCAGGTGCCAGACCGCGCCAAAGCGCCGGTGCGTGTCCTCCACGGCCTGGGCCAGCGCCTGGTGGTAGGGCCGGTAGCAGCGCGCAATGCGCTGCTGCACCTCGTCCACGGGCAGCAGGCGGTCGTAGATGGGCTGGTTCTTCACGGTGCGCCAGATCAGGCCCGAGCCGATGCGCGTCTTCTCCCCGGGCGACAGCGGCGTGGGCCAGGGCGTGGCCAGCAGGGCCGGGTCTATGTCGTCGAGCGTGCGGTTCAGGTCCAGGTAGCTGCGCGGGAACAGCGCCTCCACCAGGGTGGCGCCGACTGCGGGCGCGGCGCCCCACAAGGCCTCGACATGGGTGTCCTCGGCCGCACGCAGCACGGAGCGCGGCACGGCGTGCCCGAAATCGCCCGGGTAGCGCACGCCGCTGTGCGGCGAATCGCACACCAGCGGTATGGCGGCGCCCTCGGGCGGGTGCAGCACGAACATGGCCTGGTCCTGGAGGGTGTCCTGCATCTTCATCTCACTCCGCACTGATCTTGGCGACCTTGGCCACGGCGGCGTAGCGCGCCACGGCCTGCTCGATCTGGGTCTGGAACTGTTGCGGCGTGTTGGGGATGAGGGTGGCACCCGCGTCCTCCATCTTCTTGATGAAGTCCGGCTGCTTCATGGCCGCATGGATGGCCTGGTTGAGCCGGCGCACCACCGGCGCCGGCGTGCCTGCCGGCGCGACGATGCCAAACCAGCCGCCATTGCCCATCTGTGGAAAGCCGAGCTCGCCGTAGGTGGGCACGTCGGGCAGGGCGGGGGAGCGCTTGTCCGAGAGCACGGCCAGGGCGCGCAACCGCCCGGCCTGGATGTGGGTGAGGGCCGAGGGCAGGTTGTCCGTGATCGCATCCACCTGGCCGGCCACGGCGTCGTTGAGCGCCATGCCCGATCCCTTGTAGGGCACGTGCAGCAGCTCGATCTTCGCCAGGCTGGAGAAATACTCCACGTTGGCATGTCCCAGCGAGCCCATGCCGGGCGAGGCGAAGGTGATCTTGCCCGGCTCCTTCCTGGCCATGGCCAGCAGCTCGGCCATGGTCCTGGCGGGGAACTTGGCGTTGACGGCCAGCACGCTGGGCACGGTCGCCACATTGCTGACGGGGGCGAAGTCCTTGACCGGGTCGTACTTGAGGCGGGCGCCGTAGGCGGCGGCATTCGAGCCGTGCGTGCTCATGGTGGCCATGCCCAGGGTGTAGCCGTCAGGGCGCGACTTGGCCACCTGCTCCATGCCCAGCGAGCCGCCTGCACCGGCGCGGTTCTCCACCACGATGGCCTGGCCCAGCTCGCGGGCCGCGTATTCGCCGATCAGGCGTGCGGCCAGGTCGGTCGAGCCGCTGGCCGCAAAGGGCACGATGAGGCGGATGGGCCTGTCGGGAAATTCGGCACGGGCCGCCGTGGCGCCCAGCAGGGCGATGCCGGCGATGGCGCCAAGGGCGAGGACGGTGCTGCGGCGTGCACGAAGCGGTGCGCCAAGCGGTGAGCGAAGGGATGTGGGCGTGTTCATGACGACAAAGTGTCGGTGGCATGGCCCGTGCTTCCAAACGACAATTTGGCCGCTAGCATGACTGTTGCGCATGCTCGCACCGGCTTCGGGCGCGCCGTTGTGCTGTCCGTCAATGCCCGTTCAGGGTCTGTATTCCATGCGTCTGCACTCGCCTTCGATGTCCGAGCTTCATGCCTTCGCCACGGCGGCGCGGCTGGGCAGTTTTTCGCGCGCGGCGGCCGAGCTGTGCGTCACCCAGAGCGCGGTCAGCCGTGCCGTGGCACGGCTGGAGCAGCACTACGGCCTGGCGCTGATCAAGCGCAATGCGCATTCCCTGCACCTCACGCCCGTGGGCCGGGAACTGCTGGACGCCGTGCGCGAGCCGCTGGCCGCCATCGAGGAAACCAGCGCCCGCCTGCGCCTGGGCGCGGCCGACCGGCCGCTGAACCTGGCGGTGGTGCCCACCTTGGCCAGCGCCTGGCTGATTCCGCGCCTGCGCGCCTTCCAGCAACTGCACCCCGGCATCCGCGTGAACTTCGTGCCCTACCGCAAGAGCGAGGATTTCACGGGCCCCACACCCGACGCCGCCGTGCTTACCGGCCTGGGCCCCGAGGACTGGCCGCACTGCAGCTGCGACTACGTCATCGGCCGCGAGATGGTGCCCATCTGCCACCCGGCGCGCATGGCCCAGCGGCTGGCCCAGGGCGCCTGGCGCAAGCCCGGCGATCTGGCCACCGAGCCGCTGCTCTATCAAACCACCGCCCCGGGCAACTGGACGCAGTGGCTGCGCGCGGCCGGCGCCGGCCGCAAGGCGCCCAACCTCGCCACGGCGTTCGATCAGGTGTCCATCCTGATCCAGGCAGTGATTGCGGACATGGGCCTGGCCCTGGTGCAGCGCTGCCTGGTGCGCGAGGAACTGCGGGCCGGCACCGTCGTGGTGCCTTTTGACCTGCCGGTCACGCTGCAGCGCGGCTATTTCCTGTGCGTACCCGGCGACCGGCGGCCCCGGCCCGGATTTGCCGAGTTCCGCCGCTGGCTGCTGGACACGGCGGCGGCCGATATCGCCGCCATGGGCATCCACCCGGCCGCCGCCTGAGACCCGTCACGGCGTCATTGCCAGCGTGGCGTTGTCGATCACGAAGCGGTACTTCACATCGCCCTGCAGCATGCGCTCGTAGGCGGCGTTGATCTCGTCGGCGCGGATCATCTCGATATCGGCCACGATGCCGTGCTCGGCGCAGAAATCCAGCATCTCCTGCGTTTCGGGAATGCCGCCGATCATGGAGCCGGCCAGGCTGCGGCGCTTCATGATCAGGTTGAATACCTGGGGCGAGGGATGGGGCGTGGCCGGCGCGCCCACCAGGGCCATGGTGCCGTCGCGCTTGAGCAGGGTGAAGAAGGCGTCCAGGTCATGCGGCGCGGCCACGGTGTTGAGGATGAAGTCCAGGCTCTTGGCGTGCGCCGCCATCTCGGCCGCGTTGCGCGAGACCACCACTTCGTCGGCACCCAGGGTGCGCGCCGCCTCACGCTTGGACTCGGAGGTGGTGAAGGCCACCACATGCGCGCCCATGGCGTGGGCCAGCTTGATGCCCATGTGGCCCAGGCCGCCAATGCCCACCACGCCCACCTTGTGGCCCGGCCCCACGCCCCAGTGGCGCAGCGGCGACCAGGTGGTGATGCCCGCGCACAGCAGCGGCGCCACGGCGGCCAGCTGTTCCTCGGGGTGGCGGATGTGCAGCACATAGCGCTCATGCACGACGATGCTCTGCGCGTAGCCGCCCAGCGTGTGGCCGGGCGCATCGGGCGTGGGGCCGTTGTAGGTGCCGACCATGTGGTCGCAATAGTTCTCCAGGCCCTCGTCGCAGTCCGCGCAATGGCGGCAGCTGTCCACGATGCAGCCCACGCCGACCAGATCGCCGGCCTTCACGCCCGAGACATGGGCGCCCACGGCCGAGACGCGGCCCACGATCTCGTGGCCCGGCACGCAGGGGTAGAGCGTGCCCGCCCATTCCGAGCGTACCTGGTGGATGTCGGAGTGGCAGACGCCGCAGAAGGCGATCTCGATCTGCACATCGTGCGCGCCCGGTGCGCGGCGCGTGATGTCCAGGGATTGCAGGGGCAGGTCGCCCGCATGGGCTCCATAGGCTTTGACGGTCATGGGGTGTTCCTCGTGGGAGGCCTGGTGGGTGTGGAAAGGGATGCGGGCATTCTTGCCGCCGCCTGCCCTGCTGACTAGCTAATCAATGCTTAATGGGCTTATCAGCACAGCTAATCAATGGATGGCGCTAGGCTTGCGGCCATGGCAAGACGCAACCTCAATGACCTGCTGGCCTTCGTCACCGTGGCGCGCGAGGGCAGCTTCACGCGCGCGGCGGCTGCGCTGGGCGTCACCCAGTCGGCGCTGAGCCAGACCGTGCGCGCGCTGGAGGAGCGGCTGCAGATCCGCCTGCTCACGCGCACCACGCGCAGCGTCTCGCCCACGGCGGCGGGCGAGCGGCTGATGCAGGCCATAGGCCACCGCTTCGACGAGATCGAGGCCGAACTCGACGCCCTGACCGCGCTGCGCGACAAGCCCGGCGGCACGGTGCGCATCACCTGCGGCGACTACATGCTGCAAAGCACCCTGCTGCCCCGGCTGGCGCCGCTGCTGCTCGCCTATCCGGACATCTGCATGGAATTCGACGTGTACTACGGATTCCGCGACATCGTGGCCGAGCGCTTCGACGCCGGCGTGCGCCTGGGCAGCACCATCGACAAGGACATGATCGCCGTGCCCATCGGCCCGCCGCTGCGCATGGCCGTGGTGTCCTCGCCCGGGTATTTCGCGGAGCACGGCATTCCGAAGAATCCGCAGGACCTGATGGCGCACCGCTGCATCAACCAGCGCATGGTGACCTCGGGCGGCCTGTATGTGTGGGAGTTCGAGCGCCGGGGCCGCAAGATGAATGTGCGCGTGGACGGGCCGCTGATCTTCAACACCACCCAGCCCCAGATCGATGCGTCCCTGGCCGGGCTGGGCATCACGCTGCTGCCCGAGGACGAGGTCATGCCCTGGATCCAGAGCGGCCAGCTGCAGCGCGTGTTGGAGGACTGGTGCCCAAGATTCGACGGCCACCACCTGTACTACCCCAGCCGCAGGCAGCCCTCGCCCGCGTTCTCGCTGGTGGTCGATGCGCTGCGCTGGCGCGGCTGAGGCGCCTGGCCATCAACGCAGCGGCGAAGTAGGCATTGCCGCCGGCGACATACGCGGCAGGTCAGCTTGGGCACAATGAACGGCTTTCGCCCAGCCTCTTTCGCGGTCCTTGGACGCGACTCCTTCACGCGATTTCCTTACGCGATCTCTTCACGCGATGCAGCAAGAACCCGACTTCCTCCACAACCTGAACCAGGAATTCCGGGACGGCAGGCGCTGGCTGGACCGCACCATCGTGCTGGCCTATGCGGCCGCCGCCGGGCTGTGCGTGGTGGCCTTCACGCTGATGGCCGATGCGGGCTTTGAACTCTTCGAGAGCATCTACCACTGGCAGGGCGGCTGGGCCGTTCTGCTGTGGATGCCTGCTGTCACGGCGGGCGCCGTGTGGCTCACGCGGCGCTGGGCGCCGGGCGCGGCGGGGTCGGGCATTCCGCAGGTGATCGCCACGCTGGACCCGGCGCTGGACCCCGCGCAGCGCGGGCGCTTCGTGTCGCTGTGGCTGTCCTTCGCCAAGATGGTCCTGGCCAGCGCGGGCTTTGCGGCGGGGCTGTCGATCGGGCGCGAGGGGCCTTCGGTGCAGGTGGCCGCCGGTGTCATGCACCATGCGCGGCGCTGGTTCGGGCCGCATTCGGGCATCAGCCACCATGCGCTGCTGGTGGCCGGCGGCGCGGCCGGCATTGCGGCGGCCTTCAACGCGCCGCTGGCGGGCGTGGCCTTCGCCATCGAGGAGCTGTCGCGCAAGCTGGAGTCGCGCTCCAGCGGCCTGATCATCGCGGCCATCGTGCTGGCCGGCCTGATGGGCGTGTCGGCCTTCGGCAACCTCAGCTATTTCGGGCGCATCCAGGTGCCCCACCTGACCTGGGACGCGCTGCTGCCTGGCCTGTGCGTGACCCTGGCCTGCGGCGTACTGGGAGGCCTCTTCGCCAAGCTGCTGGCCGCTTCGCTGACCCGCACGCCCGAGCGGCTCAACCAGCTGCGTGCGCGCTTTCCCATCCGCTTCGCGGCGGCGATCGCGCTGGTGATCGCCGTCATCGGCATGGTCACGGGCGGCGCCACCTTCGGCGCGGGCTCGGAGGCCGTCAAGCACATGCTGGCGGGCCAGGCCGACGTGCCCTCGTTCTACGTCACCCTGAAGTTCATCGCCACCTGGCTGTCGGCCTGGGTGGGCGTGCCGGGCGGCATCTTCGCGCCCTCGCTGTCGATTGGCGCGGGCGTGGGCCACAACGTGGCCGGCCTCATGGGCGCAGACATCGCGCCCGCCCTCATCGCCATGGGCATGGCCGCCTTCCTGGCCGCCGTGACACAGGCGCCGCTGACGGCCTTCATCATCGTGATGGAGATGGTGGACGGCCACTCCATGGTGCTCAGCCTCATGGCCGCTGCCATGCTGGCCAGCCTGGTCTCGCGCATGCTGGCCCGGCCGCTGTACGAGACGCTGGCCCAGCACATGCTGAGTCTGGTGCCTGCACCTGCCCCTGAGCCAGTACCTGAGCCCGTACCAGCACCGGCCGCCGCGCCGGAACCGGAGCCCGCCAGCGCACCTGCCAGCACCGCAGAGCCGGCTGCACCGTCCAGGGACCAGGACAAGCCCGCAGGCGCCTGAGCCGGGCGCGCTTGGCTGACAGGCAATGGCGAAGGGCGATGGCCTGGGCGCGCTGCACGCCACGCCATGCTCGCTTCCTGAGTCCTGACGCACAACCCGAGGAAAGGAACGCGCCATGTGGGAGGAAGTAACCAGCACCCTGGCCGAGGAATTCTCCAGCCTGCCCGATGCAGCCGAGGTCACGCGCGTCATGGTGCGCCTGCTGCTGGCGGCCCTGCTGGGCGGCATCGTCGGCTACGAGCGAGAACACAAGGGCAAGGCCGCCGGCCTGCGCACCCACATGCTGGTGGCCATGGGCGCGGCGCTGTTCGTGCTGGTGCCCGAGCGCGGCGGCATGGGCATTGCCGACATGAGCCGCGTGATCCAGGGCGTGGTGGCCGGCGTGGGCTTCCTGGGCGCGGGCGCCATCATCAAGCGCCACTCCGAAGAACAGGTGCAGGGCCTGACCACGGCCGCCGGCATCTGGATGACGGCCGCCATCGGCGTGGCCTGCGGCCTGGGGCGCGAAGCGATCGCGCTGCTGGCCACGCTGCTGGCCATCGTCATCCTCGTGATGCTGCCGCACGTGGTCAGTGCGCCACCCCCGCACGATGACGCGGAGCCGGATACCAAGCCGCGGGAGACCTGAGGGCGGTCTGCGGCTCAGGCGTGCGGCTGTGGGCGTGATGGCGGGGACTTCGCCTGTGCCAGCAAACTGTCCCAATCGCCAGGAGGGTGCCCGTTGGCCAGCATTTTTCGGAACACCCTGTAGGCATCGTCGCTGCCCTCATAGGCTCGCTTGGTGTCCTCATCGTTGACCCAGGCGAACACGATGATTTTGCTGGGGGCGTGAAAGCGGAAGAACAGGCGGTACTGCTGGAAGAACCTGGCCCGAAACCAGTGCTTGTGCTCCTCGCCCAGGGTATGGCCCTGGCGGTAGTCTGGCCGCGTGGGATCCTGCGGGATGACATCGAATGCCAGCTTGCGGATCGCCGCCAATCGCTTGGTCGCGTTCTTGCGTGTGTACCCGCCAGGGTCCTTCGTTTTCAGACCCTCCACTTCCTGGCTCAACGCCTGCAGCTGGGCCAGGAAAAGCGGGTGCATGAATACCGTCCAGCCGTGGATGCGCAAGGGGGCGGGCGGTACGGCGCTCATTCGTCGTCTGCCGAAAGCGGTGCATCCAGATCGACCTCGATGCCTTCGGTCAGCGCCTGGATCTGCTGCGCCAGACGGGCATCCATGGTCTGCAGGCGCTCGGGGTGGGCTGCCATGTCCTGGGCCAGAAAGCCGAGAAACTGGCCCAGCACGGGATCGGCATCCTCGGCGGAGTCGGCGCGACTGAGCACGACCTCCCCGCCGGGCAGGATGGTGTAGTGGATCCTGTCGCGCTTGCTCAGGTGCAATGCGCGGCGAACGGCTTCGGGAATGGTGGTCTGGTAGCGGTCAGTGAGCGTGGATTCGGCTTCAAGTGTCGAAAACATGATGGCATCTCCTGATAGGCTGCCATGCATGGTAATGCAGGTGCATTACCATACCCGGGCGAAAGGTTCCTTCCCGGAAAGCACGCGCATCCCGCCTCAGAAATCCACACTCGCACTCAGCGAGAACGTGCGCGGACCGCCCACCGTCAGGTAGCCCGAACCCGGGTAGCCGCCCACGGAGGCCCAGTAGTTGCGATCCGTCGCGTTGTCCACGCGCAGGCGCAGCGTGAGCAGCTTGCCCTGCACTTCGGTCATGTAGCGCACGCCCAGGTCCAGGCGGTTCCATCCGGCCACGCGCAGGGTGTTGACGTCGTTGGCGTAGCTGGCGCCGGTGTGCACCAGGCGGCCGTCCAGCGCCAGGCCGTTGATGCCTGGCACATCCCATTCCACGCCCGCCGTGGCCTGGAAGCGCGGCACGCCGATGACGCGCTTGCCGTCGGTGGTGGCTCGGCCCGTGCTTTGCTGCCTGGCGTCCAGCCAGGTGGCGCCGCCCAGCAGGCGCAGGCCGCGCATGGGTTCGCCGAAGACGTTGAATTCCACGCCCTGGTGGCGGTCCTTGCCGGCCGAGGTGAAGAGGTTGCCGTCGATCAGCGAGCGCGGCTTGTCGGTGGAGAAGAAGGCCAGGCCGCCGCCCAGCTTGCCGCCGTCGTACTTGACGCCCACTTCCTTTTGCTTGGTCACGTAGGGCGACATCTGCTGGCCCGCGTTGGCGATGATGGTGTCGCCCGACTTGGCCGGCGCCGTGTCGCCCTGGGCCAGTCCCTCGATGTAGTTGCCGTACAGCGATACCTGGGGCGTGAGCTTGAACACCGCGCCCAGCACCGGGCTGGTGCGGCTCTGGTCATAGGCCGTGCGCACGCCGCCCTGGCTGGTAACTGCGCCGTTGCTGACGAGGCGGTAGCTCACCGAGTCGGTCTCTATCGTCTGGCGGCGCACGCCGGCCGTCACCAGCATGCGGCCGTTCATCAGCGACAGCGTGTCGCCCAGCGCAAAGCTGTTCAGGCGCGTGCCCCGGTTGTAGGCGGGGTTGGACAGGTCGTTGCCCAGGTAGTTGAGCGGCGTGATCGCGTAGTAGCTGGGGTTGTAGAGGTTGGTGTTCAGCACATTGCCCTGGACCGCAGACGTGCTCATGCCATAGGCGTTGTAGACCTTGAGGTCGAAGGCCGAATAGCTGGCGACGATCTCATGGCCCACATCGCCCGTCTGCAGGCGTGCGCGCACGCCCAGCTCGCCCGTGCTCACGCGGTCCTTGCGGGCGTTGTCGAAGCGGCTGGTGGTGGCCGCGCCATTGCCAGCCGCTGCCAGCGTGATGTTGGCCAGCGAGTTGTTCTCGGAGCTGCGGCGCAGGCCGTAGGCGGCCCAGGCCGTCACATTGCTGTTGATGTCCCACTCGCCGCGCAGCGTGCCGAACAGGTCGCGCTCGTCGGAATAGGTCCAGGGCTGGGCCCAGTTGGAGGAAGCATCGGGCGCCGCAGGAATGGCGGCCAGCCCTGCGCCCGGCGTGACGTTGGTGCGCGTGCGCTTGAGGCGGTTGTCCTGCCAGCCGATGTCGCCCGACAGGCGCACATTGCGGCTGCGCCAGTCCATGCCCACGGACAACAGATCGAGCTTGGAACTTTCCTGGTCGATGGCGGTATCGCCGCCCCGGTGCGCGGCGTTCAGGCGGATGCCCGTGGCCTGGTCGGGGCCGAAGCGCCGGCTCACGTCGGCCGCCACGAAGGCCTGGCCGCCGCTGGCAATGCCTGCCGTCACGCGCGACAGCGGATCGCTGCCCGCGCGCTTGGGCAGCAGGTTGATGTTGCCGCCCAGCCCGCCGCCATTGGGGCTGGCGCCCATCAGAAAGGCCGATGCGCCGCGCAGCAGCTCCACGCGCTCGAACAGCTCGGTGGCGATGTACTGGCGCGGCAGCAGCGCGTACAGGCCGTTGTAGGCCACGTCGTCCGAGCCCAGCACGAAGCCGCGCACGAAGTAGGACTCCTGGAAATTGCCGAAGCCGCGCGCCACGCGCACGGAAGGATCGTTCTGCAGCACATCGCCCACGCTCTTGGCCTGGCGGTCCTGGATCAGCTCGTTGGTGTAGCTGGTGATGGAGAACGGCGTCTCCATGTTGTCGCGCGTGCCCAGAATCCCGGCCCGCCCGCCGCGCGCCACCTGGCCGCCCGCGTAGGGCCTGGACAGGCCTTCAGCCGACGCATCGGCGCTGGCCTCCACGGTGACGGTGCCCAGCTCGGGCGCGGCCGTTGCCGTGGAAGGGGCAGGTTGGGCCCATGCGGCGCCAGCAGACAAAAGAAGGGCCAGGGCCCCGGCGATCGGGGTCAGCGTGTGGAGGGGGGAGTGCATGGAGAAAACGGGATGAGAATGCGGGATGAGAATGATTCCCAATAATTTTATCGATGCGACTCCCCCGTATGGAGCTTGTAGGGAGATGTGTCTGTTTGTGCCCACACTCCGCCTGGCCCGCCTTCACGCCTGTCCAAGCAGCTCCCACGAGCAGACCTGCGCCTCATCCTCCCCCTGCACGAACGCAACCCGCATGCCCAGCGCCTTGCCCATGCCCTGCACGGCCAGGCGCAGGGCGGCGGGCACGGCGCGGTCGCCCGTGATGACGACCATGCCCCGGCACAGCTGGCGCATGCGTTCGCGGTTGCGCTTGAAGAACAGGGCGCGCTGCTTGCGTTCTTCGTGGCTTTCCTCGGGGTGGTCGCCGGGCAGGTGGTCGGTGAGCAGCACGAAGTGCCGGCCCTGGTCGAGCAGGGATTCGATCCGGGCTTCGGCCGATGCGTCATTGCCGCTGCCTGCGTCTGCAGGTGCCTGCGCTTCGGGTTCGCGCAGGTAGACCAGGGGAAAGCGGGAGGTATCGATCAGCATGTCATGGTTCCTGGGAAAAGCAGGGCATCAGTACAGGTCGTGCCTGACCGCATGGGCGTAGTGGGCGTTGGCTTGCTCCTGTTGGGCGGCATCCATGGCGGGCGCCGTGGCGTCGGCCAGCTGCGTGAGGGCGGCCATCATCTGGCCCACGGTGGGCAGGGCGGCGCGGTCCAGCTGGCTTGACGGGTTCCACAGGCCGGAGCGGTGGATGGCCTTGCCGCAGTGCAGCAGCACCTCGTCGACCAGCACCACGGTGGCGGTCTTGGGCGTGCCCCTGCCTTCACTCAGCTCCTGCAGCAGATGGGGGTCGGTGGAGATGCGGCCGCGCCCGTTGATGCGCAGGAAGATGTCCAGCCCCGGGAACAGGAAGAGCAGGGCCAGGCGGTCATCGGCCTGCAGGTTGCGCAGGGATTCGATGCGGTTGTTGCCGGGCCAGTCGGCAAAGGCCACGGTGCGCTCGTCCAGCACCTGCACAAAGCCGGGCGGCCCGCCGCGCGGCGAGGCGTCCAGGCCGCGTTCGCCGGCCGTGGCCAGGCAAAAGAAGCTGGCCTGGCGCAGATAGGCCTCGTGGAAGTCGGACAGGCGGTCGCGCACGGCCTTCTGGATTCTTTCTGCCGGGGCGGCGTAGAGCGAATCCAGGTCGATGGCCGGGCCTGGCGGCTCTGCAAGGGCGGTGTTGTCTGTGTGCATGGCACAAGCGTAAGAACAAAGGCGTTGGCGGCTGTAGACTGGATCAGCCAATAAATAGCTCAAAGACGCCATGCCCGATGCCATTCTTGAACTGGTCAGCCATGTGAACCGTGCCGATGGCCCCGTGCTGATCGCGGCCGTGGGCAACCAGGACGAGGAGCTGGCCTCCGAGCCGCACCGCCACGCGCGCGGCCAGCTGTTCGGCTCGCTGCGCGGGCTGCTGTCGGTGGGCGTGGAAGACGCGGTCTGGGTGGTGCCCGCCATCCATGCCGTGTGGCTGCCGCCGCACCAGCTGCATTCGGGCCGCTCCCATGGTCCCTTCCACGGCTGGAGCGTCTACGTGGCGGAGCCGGCCTGCGCCGACCTGCCGAAGCGGCCCTGCGCCATCCGCACCTCGGGCCTGCTGCGTGAGGCCGTGCTGCGCGCCGCCGGCTGGGGATGGCAGCAAGGCGTGCCCACAACGCAGCCCGTGCAACCAGGCCCTTCGGCGGACCAGGCCCGCGCCCATGTGATGGCGGTGATCCTGGACGAGATCCGCACCCTGCCCGTGGAGCCCCTGGGCCTGCCCCTGCCCGCCGACCCGCGCCTGCAGCGCATCGCCCGCGCGCTGATCGCCGACCCGGCCGATGCCCGCGACCTGGAGGCCTGGGCACGCTGGGCCGCCGTCAGCTCGCGCACGCTGAGCCGGCGCTTTGTCTCGGAAACCGGCTTCAGCTTCACCGCCTGGCGCCAGCGCGCACGGCTGATGCGCTCGCTGGAGATGCTGGCCGCCGGCGCGCCGGTGACGAACATCGCGCTGGACCTGGGCTACGCCACGGCCAGCGCCTTCATCGGGCTGTTCCGGCGCACGTTCGGGGAGACGCCTGCGGCGTACCGGGGGAGGCTGGGGGCTGCGCGGGACTGAGGGGCTGCGGTGCCCTTGTGGCTAACGGCTTCGCCTACAACCGCTGCAACTGCGCATTCAGATACGCATCGCGCGAGGGCAGCAGGTGCTCGGCGCACAGGCGGACCAGGGCATCACGGTCCTGGGCGCGCAGGGCTTCGATCATCTGCCAGTGTTCCTGGCGTGCGCGCTCGCGGTAGTCGGCCGAGACCAGGGAGGCGAAGCGGATGGGGTGCGTCTGGCGCGCGTATTCGGTGATGGCCTTGTGCAGCGTGTCGTTGCCCGCCAGCGCAAACAGTTCCTGGTGAAAGGCCAGGTTGATGCGGAACACCAGGCGCGCGTTGCCTTCGGCCACGGCGGCGTCGTGCTGCTGCTGGATGGAGGTCAGGCGTTCGAGCCTCTCGGCCGGCACGGGCAGGGGGATCTTGCGCGCGGCCTCGACTTCCAGCATGCCGCGCAGCTCGTACAGCTCCTGTACTTCCTGGGTGGAGAAGGAGCGAACCAGGGCGCCGACGTTCTTGCGGCGCTCGATCAAGCCCATGCGGTCCAGCGCGGCCAGGGCCTCGCGGGCGATGTGGCGCTTGACGTCGAAGCGGGCCATGAGGTCGTCTTCGACCAGACGCTCGCGCGGGTGCAGCCGGCCGAAGACCACGTCCTCTTCCAGCGCGGCCACCATGGCGCCCAGGGCGTCGGCTGCGGGGGCGGGTTCGGCATCCAGGGAAATCGGCAGTGAGGCGGCAGCGACCATCAAGACAGGCGGTTGGGACAAAAACGCCATTTTGTCCGAACTGATGGCCTTCACTGGGCATGGCGGGCGTGCCGCGCTGCCTGGCATGGACTATTCGCGCGGGCCGGGAATGGTGCCGCGTTCGGTGGCGCAGCGCAGGAAGTCGAAGTCCACGCCCTGGTCGGCCTGGTTCACGGTGGTGAGAAAGAGCTTGCGGTAGCCGCGTTCGGCCGTGGGCTCGGTCACGGGGCTGAGCCGGGCGCGGCGGGCCAGTTCCTCGTCGCTGACCTGCAGCGTGAGCTCGCGGCGCGCCACCGACAGCGTGATGCGGTCGCCGTTGTGCACATGGGCCAGCGGGCCGCCCACGGCCGACTCCGGCGTGACGTGCAGCACGATGGTGCCGAAGGCCGTGCCGCTCATGCGCCCGTCGGAGATGCGCACGATGTCCTTGACGCCGGCCCGCGCCAGCTTGCGCGGGATGGGGATGTAGCCGGCCTCGGGCATGCCGGGCGCACCCTTGGGGCCGATGTTCTTGAGCACGAGGATGTCGTCGGCCGTCACGTCCAGATCGTCGCTGTCGATGCGGTGGGCCAGGTCGGCCGCGTTCTCGAAGACCACGGCGCGGCCTTCGTGCTCCATGAGCCGGGGATGGGCGGCCGACTGCTTGATGATGGCGCCGCCCGGCGCCAGGTTGCCCTGCAGCACGGCGATGCCGCCCTGCGGGTAGATGGGGTTGGAGCGCGGGCGCACCACGTCCTGCGCAAAGCCGGGGCCGGCGCGCTCGATCTCTTCGCCCAGCGTGCGGCCGGTGACGGTGAGGGCGTCCAGGTTCAGCAGGGGCTTGAGCTCGCGCAGCAGCGTGGCCATGCCGCCCGCGTGGTGGAAGTCCTCCATGTAGTGATCGCCCGAGGGCTTGAGGTCCAGCAGCACGGGCGTGTCGCGGCCCATGCGGTCCAGGGCCTTGAGGTCGATGTCATAGCCCATGCGCCCCGCAATGGCGGCCAGGTGGACGATGCCGTTGGTGGAGCCGCCGATGGCCAGCAGCACGCGCATGGCGTTTTCGAAGGCGGCGGGCGTGAGGATTTTGTCGATGGTCAGGCGCTCGCGCGCCATGCGCACGGCCTCGGTGCCGGTCTGCTCGGCGATGCGGATGCGGTCGGCCGTGACGGCGGGGGGCGAGGCGCCACCGGGCACGGTCATGCCCAGCGCCTCGGCAATGCAGGCCATGGTGCTGGCCGTGCCCATGACCGAGCAGGTGCCCACGCTGGCCACCAGCTGGTTGTTCACGTCGGCGATCTCTTCGGCGTCGATCTCTTCGGCGCGGAACTTGCCCCAGTAGCGGCGGCAGTCCGTGCAGGCGCCCACGCGCTCGCTGCGGTGCGAGCCGGTGAGCATCGACCCGGTGATCAGCTGGATGGCCGGGATGCCCGCCGAGGCCGCGCCCATCAACTGGGCCGGCACGGTCTTGTCGCAGCCGCCGATGAGCACGACGGCATCCATGGGCTGGGCGCGGATCATCTCCTCGGTGTCCATGGACATGAGGTTGCGCAAGTACATGCTGGTCGGCGCCGAGAAGCTTTCGTGCACCGAGATGGTGGGGAAGTCCATGGGCAGGCCGCCTGCCAGCATGACGCCGCGCTTGACGGCCTCGATCAGCTGGGGTGCGTTGCCGTGGCAGGGGTTGTAGCTGCTGCCCGTGTTGGCAATGCCGATGACGGGGCGCTGCAGCGCCGAGTCCGTATAGCCCGCGCCCTTGATGAAGGCCTTGCGCAGGAACAGCGAAAAGCCGCGGTCGCCGTAGTTGGTCAGGCCCTTGGAGATGCCCGTGGCCGCATCGGCGGGGGCGATGTCATGGCCTGGAGCGCCATCGGGAGTCTTGGGGTCGGTCATGGGTGGGGTGCTTTGCAGAGGGTCTTGGCGGGGTCGGAAGGCAGGCGCTGCCTTGTCGAGGGGCAGGATAGCGGCGGATGCCGCAGATTATTATCGTCGTTATCACCTATATTATTAATAATCTATCTGACCAACCATGCAGCCGTGCCCGGCGTGCGTGCCGGGCATGTTTTTCCGACACAAGACAAAAGGAGGAGACACCCATGGTTGTTGCTGCATCCCGCATCCGTCGCATTCATGCGCCCAACCGGCGCGCCGCCCTGGCTGCGGCGCTGCTGGCCTCGCTGGCGCTGGGCCCAGGCCTGGCCACGCCCGCGCTGGCCGACGGCGCCTATCCGGCCCGGCCCATCAAGCTGGTCGTTCCCTACACGCCCGGCGGCGCCACCGACGTGATCGGGCGCGTGGTGGGGCAAAGACTCTCGCTGGCGCTGGGCCAGCCGGTGGTGGTGGAGAACCGGGCGGGAGCGGCCGGCAACCTGGGCGCCGCCGCCGTGGCCAAGGAAAGGCCCGATGGCTACACCCTGCTGCTGGGCGCGCTGACCAGCCATTCCATCAACAGCGTGCTCATGGCGTCCACGGCAGGCTTCACCATGGACAAGAGCTTTGCGCCCATTGGCGTGGTGGGCCGCGTGCCGCTGGTGGTGACCGTGGGCCCGTCGGTGAAGTCGGCCAATCTCGCGGAGCTCATCGCGCTGGCCAAAACCAGGCCGGCCGGGCTGAACTACGGCTCCTCGGGCAATGGCTCGCCCCAGCACCTGGCGGCCGAGCTGTTCAAGCGGCAGGCGGGCGTGCCGCTGACCCATGTGCCCTACAAGGGCAGCACGCCGGCGCTCAACGATCTGATGGGCGGCCAGGTGGATGTGGTGTTCGACACCCTGCCCGCCACGCAGGGCTTCATCAAGGGCGGCCGCCTGCGCGCGCTGGCCGTGACCACGGCGCAGCGCGTGCCCTCCATTGCCGACATTCCCACCACGGCCGAGGCCGGGCTGTCGGGCTTCGAGGTGACGTCGATGTTCGGCCTGCTGGCGCCTGCGGGCACGCCCGCGCCCATCGTCGCCCGGCTCAGCGGCGCGCTCAAGGAGGTGATGGGGCAGCAGGAAGTGAAGGACGCCCTGGTCGCCCAGGGCGCCATGCCCACCTTCACCACGCCTGCCGAGGCGCGTGCCCAGATCGCCGAGGAGGTGGCGCGCTGGTCCGCCGTGATCCGGCAGGCGGGCATACAGCCGGATTGAGGCTGCGCCTCAGCGTCGCCGGGCCCGCGTTTCCGGCAGAAAGGCCGTTGCCAGCCCCAGCAGCGGCAGGTAGGCCACCAGGCTGTACACCCAGACGATGCCGTGGGTGTCGGCCAGGTTGCCCATGCCGGCAGCCCCCAGGCCGCCGATGCCGAACATGAGGCCGAACATCAGCCCCGAGACCAGGCCCACGCGGCCGGGCACGGCCTCCTGCGCATAGACCACCAGCGCCGCAAAGGCCGAGGACATGACCAGGCCGATGACGATGGACAGCACGGCCGTCCAGAACAGGTCGGCATGCGGCAGCAGCAGCGCAAACGGCGCCACGCCCAGGAAGGACACCCAGATCACGGCCTTGCGCCCTATGCGGTCGCCCACCGGGCCGCCCGCGAAGGTGCCCGCCGCCACGGCCGCCAGGAAGGCGAACAGGTACAGCTGCGACTGCTGCACGGGCAGGGCAAAGCGCTCGATCAGATAGAAGGTGAAGTAGTTGGCAAAGGCCGCGATGTAGACGAACTTGGCGAACATCAGCACGCAGATCACGGTCACCGCGCGGATGACCTGCGAGCGGTTCAGCGCCGTCAGCGCATGCTGGCCGGCCGCCACCACCTTGGCCGGCGCGTGGTGCAGGCGCCAGTGCGTGATGCGCAGCAGCACCCAGATGGCCAGCAGCGCCACCAGCATGAACCAGGCGATCGCGTGCTGGCCAAACGGAATGACGATGGCCGCCACCATCAGCGGGCCGATGGCCGAGCCCGTGTTGCCGCCCACCTGGAAGGTCGATTGCGCCGTGCCGAAGCGACCGCCCGAGGCCAGCCGCGCCACGCGCGAGGCCTCGGGGTGGAAGGTGGACGAGCCTACGCCGATCAGCGACGCGGCAGCCAGCAGCATGGGGTAGCTGGTGGACAGGGCCAGCAGGCCCACGCCCACCAGCGTCACCACCATGCCCAGCGGCAGCAGGTAGGGCTTGGGATGCTTGTCGGTGTACAGGCCGATCCAGGGCTGCAGCAGCGAGGCCGTGACCTGGTAGACCAGGGAGATCCAGCCGATCTGCGCGAAGCTCAGCGAGAACTCCGTCTTGAGCATGGGATAGACGGCCGGCAGCACGGCCTGGATCAGGTCGTTGAGCAGGTGGGCAAAGGCGGCGGCGCCGACGATGCGCAGCAAAAAGCCCTGCGCGGCATGGCCGGGTGCTGGATGGGCGGGCGCCGGATGGGCGTGCGTTGCAGGCGCGCCCAGCTCGCCCGGGGCGCCAAGAGTGGTGGTGTTGCTTGTCATGGAGGAAAGGGCCCCGCAGGGCGGCACGGTCAGGGTCCGGCGTTGACGAAGGTCAATGGGCCGTGGGACCGAAGATAGGCGTTTGGTGCCCGTCTGTCTCTCTCTATACTGACTTCAATTGTCGAGATCGGGACAGAGAGCCGCATAGAGCCGCATAGAACCGCACAGGATGGGAAGCCCCATGGCCGCAGAACTGCCGCGCATATACCTCAAGTACCACCAGACCGGGCGCCCCATGGCCGCCATGGAGGCCAACTGGGCGCATGGCACCAGCACGGGCTGGCACTCCCACCCGCGCGGCCAGCTGCTGTATGCGATCGAAGGCGTGATGTCCGTGCAGCTGCATTCCGGCTCCTGGCTGGTGCCGCCCAACCGGGGGCTGTGGATAGAGGCCGACGCCGAGCACGATGTGCGCATGTCGGGCGACGTGAAGATGCGCACGGCCTACATCGACGCCTCGGCCTTTGCGGACCTGCCCGCGCGCACCTGCGTGGTCAATGTGTCGCCCCTGCTGCGCGAGCTGGTGGTGGCCGCCGTCGGCGTGCCGCTGGACTATGCCGAAGGCAGCCGCGACGAGCGCCTGATGCACCTGCTGGTCGATGAGCTGCGCGCCGCCGAGGTGCTGCCCCTGCACCTGCCCCTGTCCGCCGATGCGCGGCTGCGCCAGGTCTGCGAGGCCCTGATGCGCGAGCCTGCCGACACCGCCACCGCCGAACACTGGGCGCAGCGCCTGGGCGTGAGCGCCAAGACGCTGCAGCGCCTGTTCGTGAAGGAAACCGGCATGCCCTTCGCCCAGTGGCGCGAGCAGGCGCGGCTGATGTTCGCGCTGGGCCGCATTGCGGCGGGCGAGCGCATCATCGACATCGCCCTCGATTGCGGCTACGCCAGCCAGAGCGCGTTCACGGCCATGTTCAAAAGGCATTTCGGGGTGCCGCCTTCGGGCTTCCAGCGCTGAGGCACGACCGGACCAAGGTCGGGCCGGGCGGACTTGGATGCAGATCCAGATATCGATTGCGGCACAAGCATATGCCCAAAGATTCGTTCCCCCGCGCCTGCATCGTGGCGATACTGGCCGGCCGCATTCCCTCCACTGCCTGGCCTGTACCACCGTGCTACCCGACCCAGTCCCCGACAGCGCGGCCGAAGCGCAGGTCGATCGCGTCATCGACGGCCTGCTCAACGGCCTGCAATGGCGCGCCAGCGTGTTCCATGTGGGGCAGTACTGCGGGCGCTGGCGGGCCTCCACGGCGGGGCGCGCGCGGGCCAGCTTTCACCTGATCCTGGACGGGCGCTGCTGGCTGCACCTGCCGGGCCAGCCTTCGGTGGAGCTGCAGCCGCGCGACGGCGTGTTCCTCTCGCGCGATGTGCCGCATTTCATCTCGCCCTATGCCGACCCGAACATGGCCTGCGCCCCGCAGGCCATGCGTCCCGCCACTGGCGATGCCGGCATCGGAGAGACGGCGCTGGCCTGCGGCTTCTTTACCTTCGAGGGGCCCATGCGCGGCCTGCTGGTCGATGCCTTCCCCGACCACCTGGTGCTGCGTGGCGACGACCATGCGATGAGCGGCGCCTCCATGCTGTTCGACCTGATGCGCGCCGAGGCGCTGCGCACGGGCACCGAGCCCTCGGCCGTGATGGACCGGCTGGTGGGCCTGCTGTTCTTCTACGGCCTGCGCCAGCTGGCGCATGGCGATGCGCGGGCGCGCGGCATCTGGAGCCTGCTGCGCCGGCCGGGCTTTGCGCCGCTGGTGGCCGAGCTGCTGCGCGAGCCGGCCCGCAACTGGAGCGTGGCCGACATGGCCGCGCGCGTGTGCTTGTCGCGCGCCACGTTCTTTCGGCAGTTTGCCGAGGCCTGCGGCCAGCCGCCCCAGCAATTCCTGCTGCTGCTGCGCATGCAGCTGGCCGCGCGCCGCCTGGCCCAGGGCGAGGCGATAGGCCAGGTGGCCGAGGCCGTGGGCTACGAGTCCTATGCGGCTTTCTCGCGTGCCTTCAAGCGCGTGATGGGCGAGCAGCCCGGCGCCTGGCAGCGCGCGCAGGCACGCTGCTGCTGAGCCGCCATCCGGGCCCGGGGCATCCGCCTGCGGGTTGACACGTTCGGGCATAAATCCGCGACGCGGCGGCATTGATGGCAAGGGGGGCGCGGCCGATCATGAAGGCATTCCTTCATTCCTGCAAAGCACCATGGCACGCCTGACCCTGCACACCCCGCAAACCGCTCCTGAAGCCAGCCGCCCCTTCGTGGAGCGCGCCCTGGCCGGCAACGGATTCCTGCCCAACCTGATCGCCATCCTGGCCAACTCGCCCCAGGCGCTGGAGACCTATGTGACCGTGGGCCAGATCAACGCGCGCGCCCAGCTCACGCTGGCCGAGCGCGAGGTGGTGCAGATCACGGCGGCGCGCATCCATGGCTGCGACTTCTGCGTGGCCGGCCACACCAAGCTGGCCTTCAAGCAGGCCGGCCTGACCCAGGCCGAGGTGGTGGCGCTGCAGGACGGCCGCGACACGGGCCAGCCGCGCCTGGACGCCGTGCGCCGCTTTGCCGAAGCCGTGATCGCCACGCGCGGCGCCGTCGCCGACGAGGCCCTGGCCGCCTTCCATGCAGCCGGCCTGAGCGAGCAGCAGGCGCTGGAGGTGGTGCTGGGCATCAGCCTGGCCACGCTGTGCAACTTTGCCAACAGCCTGGCGCAAAGCCCCGTCAACCCGCAGCTGCAGCCCTATCTGCCCGAACAGTTCCGACAACCGCAGGAGAACGCACATGCTGGCTGATTCGCTGCGGCAGTGGCTGGACGCCCATGCCGACTCCCTGGACGAAGGCCCCGCGCATGCGCACGAAGTGCTGCCCCGGCTGGCGCAGCACGGCCTGTTCGGCCTGGGCGTGCCCGTGGCCGAGGGCGGGCAGGGCGGCAGCCTGGGCGATGCGCTGGAGGCCATTGCCGGCGTGGCCGGGCATTCGCTGACGGCGGGCTTCGTGTTCTGGGCGCAGCGCGCCTTTGTCGAATACCTGCTGCAGTCGCCCAACGCGGCGCTGCGCCAGCGCTGGCTGCCGGGCCTGCTGCAGGGCACGCAGGCGGGCGCCACGGGCCTGTCCAACGCCATGAAGTACCTGGGCGGCATCGAGGCCCTGCAGGTCGAGGCCACGCCCGTCGGCGCTGTCGGCGCCGACAGCGCCGACGGCCTTGCACTGCGCGGGCGCGTGCCCTGGGCCACCAACCTGGTGCCGCCGGGTCGCTTCGTGGTGGCCGTCGCCGTCTCGCGCAGCGACGGTGCAAAGCCCTTCGTGGCCGCACTGCCCGGCGATGCGGCGGGCCTGCAGCGCAGCGCCGACCTGGACCTGATCGCGCTGCGCGGCAGCCATACGGCGGCGCTGTCCATCGAGGGACTGCAGATCGGCCCGGCCGACGTGATCCATGCCGACGCCAACCATTTCCTGCCGCGCGTGCGGCCCGCCTTCATGGGCCTGCAGCTGGGGCTGTGCATCGGGCTGGCGCGCGCCTCGCTGGCGGCGGCCTCGGCCCGTGCCGGCGCCGGGCGCGATGTGCTGGGCGGCCCGCTGCAGCAGCAGCGCCACGCGCTGGAGCTGGCCACGGCCACGCTGCATGCGGGCCTGTCCGACGGGCGTTTTCTTGACCGACCTCAAGCCCTGTTCCGCCTGCGCCTGGAATTGAACGACATCGTGCAGCAGTCCCTGCAGCTGGAACTGCACGCCAGTGGCGGGCGCGCTTATCATCGCGACCAGCCGCTGGGATTTGCGCGCCGTTGGCGCGAGGCGGCCTTCATCCCCATCGTGACGCCCAGCGTCACGCAGCTACAGGGTGCGCTGGCTGGCGCGGCCCTGGCAACCACCAGTTCATGACCCAGACGGAAGCTTTCTCCCCTGACGCTCCCGCGCCCGTGCTGCAGGCACGCGGCGCGGGCTTTGGCTATGCGCCCGGCAAGGCCGTGTTCGAGGACATCTCCCTGAGCATTGCCCCGCGCGAGATCGTCTGCCTGCTCGGCGGCAGCGGCTGCGGCAAGTCCTCGCTGCTGCGCGTGCTCGGCGGCCTGGAGTCGCCGGACGGCGGCGCCTGGAGCCGGGGCGAGCTCCAGTTCCTCGGCCAGCCGCTGACCGCGCCGCACCCGCGCGCGGGCTTCGTGTTCCAGCAGCCCAGCCTGCTGCCCTGGCTGGACGCGCGGCGCAACGTGGGCTTCGGCCTGGACTTCGAGCGCCAGCCGAAGCTGGAGGCCGAGGCCCGCAGCCAGCGCGTGGAGCAGGCGCTGCAGGCCGTGGGCCTGGGCGGCAGCGGCGCGCTCTACCCCTCGCAGCTGTCGGGCGGCATGGCCCAGCGCGTGGCCCTGGCGCGCGCCCTGGCCCGCGAGCCGCAGCTGCTGCTGGCCGACGAGCCGTTCTCGGCCCTGGACGCCATCACGCGCGCCGAGATGCAGGAGCTGATGGTGGACGTGGTCCACCGCTGGCACACGGCCGCGCTGCTGGTCACGCATGACATAGACGAGGCCATCCTCGTGGGCGACCGCATCCTGCTGATGGGCGGGCGGCCCGGCCACATCGTGCGCGAATGGCGCGTGGACATAGCGCGCCCGCGCGAGGACCAGGCCGCCGCCGTGACCGCGCTGCGGCTGGACATCCTCTCGGCCCTGCACGGCGTGCGCCATGCGGCCCAGGCCTGATCCGGCTCGCCTGCCTGCCCGCCTGCCGATCTGCCGATCCGCCATTTCTTCGACTTCAACCATGCTCTTCTGAAAGGTCTTTCGCATGAGCTTCCAGGACCACCCTTCCTACACCCACATCTGCGCCTCGTCGGACTGCGGCTGCGGCCTCACGCGGCGCGACATGCTGCGCC
The DNA here is from genome assembly GCF_000632165.1 of Delftia sp. RIT313. Taxonomy (NCBI): domain Bacteria; kingdom Pseudomonadati; phylum Pseudomonadota; class Betaproteobacteria; order Burkholderiales; family Comamonadaceae; genus Delftia; species Delftia sp. RIT313. The sequence continues at coordinate 71,775 of NZ_JFYT01000040.1, forward strand.
TGGGCGCGCTGGCCACGGCCTCGGTGGCCGCGCCGCTGCTGGCCGCAGGCGATGCGCGCGCCCAGGCCTTCAAGGGCGATGACCAGCCCGTGAAGATCGGCTACCTGCCCATCACCGACGCCACGCCGCTGCTGGTGGCCCACGGCAATGGCCTGTTCGAGGCCGAAGGCCTCAAGGCCGAGGCGCCGCGCCTGTTCCGCTCCTGGGCCCAGATCGTCGAGGCCTTCGTCTCGGGCCAGGTCAACGTCATCCACCTGCTCACGCCCTCCACGCTGTGGGTGCGCTACGGCGCCAAGTTCCCCGCCAAGATCGTGGCCTGGAACCACGTCAACGGCTCGGGCCTGACCGTGCTGCCCGAGATCCAGAAGGTGCAGGACCTGGGCGGCAAGACCGTGGCGATCCCGTTCTGGTACTCCATCCACAACATCCTGCTGCAGGACGTGCTGCGCAAGGCCGGCCTCACGGCCGTGACCCGCGCGCGCGGCGGCGCCATCGCGGCCAACGAGGTCAACCTCGTCGTGCTGGCACCGGCCGAAATGGTCTCGGCCCTGGCCGGAAAGTCGATTGCGGGCTTCATCGTGGCCGAGCCCTTCAATGCCGCCGCCGAGATCGCGGGCGTGGGCAAGATGCTGCGCTTCTCGGGCGATGTCTGGAAGGACCACGCCTGCTGCGTCACCTTCCTGGCCGAGCGCGATATCGTCGACAAGCCCGAATGGGCCCAGCGCGTGACCAATGCCGTGGTCAAGGCCCAGCTTTGGACGCGCGACAACCGCCTGGCCGCCGCGCGCCTGCTGTCGAGCACGGGCGAGCGCCGCTACACGCCGCATCCGCAGCAGACGCTGTCCAAGGTGCTGGCCGCCACCGACTACGCCAGCTACGAGGCCAGCGGCGTGGTCGTCAACAAGGGCTGGCACCAGCGGCGCATCGACTTCCAGCCCTATCCCTATCCCTCGTACACCGAGCAGCTGGTGCGCGCCATCAAGGCCACCAAGGTCGAGGGCGACACGCGCTTCCTCGACAAGCTGGAGCCCAGGTTTGCGGCCACCGACCTGGTGGACGATCGCTTCGTGCGCAAGGCCATCCAGGCCGTGGGCGGCCCGCAGGTCTTCGGCATTCCGGCCGATTTCTCGCGCCGCGAAACCATCGTGGTCTGAGCCAGGTGTTGCGACGTATTGGATTGCCGCTGCTGGGCGCGGCCCTGGTCCTGGCCCTGTGGTGGGTGGGCGGCGCGCTGCTGGCGCGCAGCACGCCCGTGGCTGCGGCCTTCGCGCCCTGGCCTTCCCTGCAGGCGCTGGGCCAGCTGCTGACGGGCGCCGACATCTGGATGCACACCCTGCTGAGCCTGCAGCGCGTGGCCGTGGGCCTGCTGCTGGCCTTTGTGGTCGGCGTGCCGCTGGGCGTGCTGGTGGGCCTGTCGCGCGGGTTCTCGCAGGCGTTTTCGCCCGTGTTCCAGTTCCTGCGCATGATCTCGCCGCTGTCGTGGATGCCGATTGCCGTAATGGTGCTGGGCGTGGGCGACGCGCCCGTGTACTTCCTGCTGGCCTTCGCCGCCGTCTGGCCCATCTTGCTCAGCACGGCGGCCGGCGTGGCCCAGCTGGACCGCAACTGGCTGCTGCTGGCGCGCAGCCTGTCGGCCACGCGCACCGAGACCGTTCTGCGCGTGGTGCTGCCCGGCATCACGGCCCAGATCCTCACGGGCGTGCGCCTGGCCATCGGCATCATCTGGATCGTGCTGGTGCCCGCAGAAATGCTGGGCGTATCGGCCGGCCTGGGCTATTTCATCCTCGACACGCGCGACCGCCTGGCGTATTCGGAGCTGATGGCCGCCGTGGTGCTGATCGGCGCCCTGGGCTATGCGCTGGACCATGCGGCGCGGTGGCTGCACCAGCGCTGGATGCATTCGGCCTGAGGCCTGCGGGCAGGCGGCGGCATCAGGTGCTGCATCAGGTGCCGTGCACGCGGCGCAGCCGCAGTCCTGCCCATCCCGTCAGCACGGCGCACAGCAGCACTCCCCAGGGGCCCAGCGCAGGCACGGGGGTGGCTGTGGCCGGGGCTGCGGGCTCCACGGTCTGGGTCCATGCGCCGCTGTCCGCGGCGAGATAGTTCGCATCGCCGCCGTACCGGGCCACGATGGCATGCGGGCCGGCCACCGTCAGTTGGGTGGTGGCGATGATGGCCCTGGCATTGGACAAACCCGCCGTGCCCAGCGACAGGCCGCCAGCCAGGATTTCGACCGTTCCCGTGGGGACGGCGGCGGTGCCCAGGGAGACATCGGGTGCGACCACCACGGAGAAGGACAGCGACTGCCCGGAACGCGAGGGATTGGCGCTGGAGGTCAGCGTGACACGGGAGGGGCCCTGTCCCACCGCCGCCATCTGCACCGCCTGCGGAGCCGCGTCATGGTCCGCATCGCCGAGCTGGCTGGCGTTGATCGTGCATGTCCCTGCGGCCTGGAAGCGGATGGTGCTGCCGGTGGCGCTGCAGATCGCCGCGGTCAATGCATCCACGGCGAACATGACGGGGTTTCCCGAGGCGCCTCCGACGGCGGCCACGTCATAGGTATCCCCCACCCGTGCGCCGGCCGGTGGTGCGGTGGTGAAGGTGATGGCCTGCGGCGCTTTGGCGATGGCACCTGCCGCCGCCGGACAACTGGTATCGCTGGCCGGCCAGTAGCGGTTGCCCGTCCCCGTGAACGTTTCGCCGCCACAGTTGTTGCCGGGCGCGTTGTTCGTGATCTGGTTGCCGTGGAGTGTGCGGGGGCGGGTGAGCGTGAACGAGACGCCGGCACCCGAGCCCGGAAACGCCAGCGCGTTGCCGGTGACGGTGCTGTCGGTCATGGTGGTCGGCACCCCGCTGCGCAGGCCCCCGCCCAGCGTGCGGGCCGTGTTGCCGGACAGGCGGCTGCGCTCCACCGTCAGCGAGCCGCTGCCCGTGCTGTAGATGGCACCGCCCTGTCCCCCTGCCTGGTTGCCGCTGAACACACTGTCCACGATGGTCACCGTGCTGTCGCGGCTGTACAGTCCCCCGCCGTTGATGCCGGCCGTGCTGTCCTGCACCACGCTGCGCTCCAGGCGCAGGATGACGCCGCTGTCCAGGTAGATGCCGCCGCCGTCTTCACCGGCGGCGGTCTGCCCGCCGCGCAGTGTCAGCCCGCGCAGCGTGAGCTGGACACCGCTGCCCTGGGCCGACACCAGGCGGGAGGCATTGCCCCCATCGAGCGCCACCCGTTGGTCCCCGTCGATCGTGATGTCCGAGGTGGTGAAGTTGAGATCGATGGAATGGCCTGCCAATGCAATGGCGGTGAGGCTGCCTGCCGGAAAGACGGCCGGGTCGAACACGATGGTGTCCGCGCCATTGCCCGATATGCATGCGCCGTTGCCCCAACTGCCGTCATCCATCTGGGCACTGGTCAATGCCTCATTCAGGCTGCAGTCCGCTGCACCGGGCGTGTTGTCCGTGGTATTGACCACGATGGTCGCGGTCTGGCCATTGAGTGCCAGCAGGCTGCACAGCGCGCCAGGCACTGACAGAAGCCAGAGGCGTCGAAGGGGTCTGTGAAGAAAAGCGTGCACGGTTCCTCCCGTTGCGCTGCGTGTTCCGGGCAGACCCGCGCGCTGTTGTTGCGGACCGCGTGACCTTAGCTTTCTGCGAAGATCGTGAAAATGTGCCGACGGCACATCGCAGGCCTGAAAATGCGGCCTCAGCCGGCCCACCTATCGCCAGCACCTCGAGCACGCCATTGGATTCCGCGACATGACCCTGTCAACGCAGCAACTGGGGCAACTCAATCAGGCCATCCTCGCGGTGCACGGCGCGCCCGATCTGCACGCGCTGGCCACGCATTTGCTGCACGCGCTGCGCCTGGTGGTGCCGGGTGACATTCGGGTGGTGGATTTCTCCGGCATTGCAGAAGTCCGTGGCTACACGGCCTACGATCCGGTGCGGGCCATTTCCTCCGAAGTCAACGCTGCGGTGCACCGGTATCTGGCCGACAACCCCTTGTATCGGCAGCGCCAGACGCAGGCCGCCAGCATTTCAGACCTGCTGACTCGCGGGCAATGGCAGAGGACGGCGCTCTATGCCCAGGCCTACTCCCAGGTCGGCCAGCAGGACGGACTCGCACTGGACGTGGACCTGGGCCACGGCGCGATGCTGACCCTCAATGTCACACGCGCCTCGCGCGGCTACACCGCTGCGGAGCGCATGGCGCTGACCTTGCTGGGGCCGCATGCGCAGGCGCAGTGGCGGCGCCTGAGCCAGCAGCAGCGAATCAGCCAGGCGGCATGGCAGGCGCTCTCACCGGACTCGTCGGCTGCCGACGTGCTGAGCCCGCGCGAACGTGAAGTGCTGCAATGGGTCGCCAACGGCAACACCAACGCAGAAATCGCCACCATGCTGGAGTTGCGTACAGGCACGGTGAAGCGGCACCTGGAAAACATCTACCGCAAGCTGGGAGCCGCCAATCGGCAGGACGCCTTGTCGAGGATGCGCAGGCCGGATTTCTAGCGCGTGTCGCGCGCGCTTGTGCGAACCCGCGCGAGCGCCGTGCGCGGGGCCCAGCCATTCGAGAAGCAGGGAAACCGGCCCTACGGCAGGACGCTCAGGTAAGCAATGCCAAACCGCTGGGCCAGCGCGTGCAGGCGCCTGTCCCGCGACCACAGGCTTGCTCGACGTAAGCGGTGCAGCTACGTCCGGCACAGTTTTACCTACAGGTTTCGCGCCAGCACAATAAAAGTCCGCCCAAGCCATACGGCGGACTTCCTGAAATCCACTGTGCCGAGGCCTCATGTTTTGTTTTGCCAGTTGCTCTCCTGTCGGCTTCAACGCCGTCCTTCTCAGCGGCGGTACGTTGCCATTTCTGGTGTTCGACGGCATGTTGTTTCAACCATTGCAGTGAGGCAGCGCATGGAGCAGGAAGTGAGATGCGCGAACTGCAATCGAAAGCTCGCCATGGGCGTCTTTCAGCTACTGAACATCAAGTGCCCGCGTTGCGGCACGTTGAATTCCCTGAGGGTCCAAGCGAACCCCCCACCCGAGTGCCGCCGAGCGCCTTCGACTCCATCCATTGAATAGGAGGCCTCCATGGCTCAAGTTTCCAAGGTTCTCGTCTCGGATCAGTACATGCCGCCGGACAACATCCAGCAGTACAAAAGCACGACGGGTTTCCCTCTTGCTTACGATTCGCGGCATATCAATCCGCATGCGCTCGTGTTCGACAACACGGGGCGTCCTGCCAACTACAACCCTGCCAACAACCGCCACACCATCGTGATGGATGTGCGCTTCAGCGATGGCTATCTGGCCGCTTGCCACATGGGCATCATTGCCAGGCACAAAGGCTCATACAGTGTGGCGGGTGACAACCGTGGCGGTGCTGTCATTGCGGGCAATTGGGGCTATTCGCCAGGCAGCGTGGCGCTTGAGGAAATTGAGATCACCAACACCAAGGACAACGGTGACTCGCACCATCGTCCGTCCGCTCAATATCCGCGTGGTGCCATCGGCGAGGCCAAGCTCGAGGAACTGCGCTGGTATCGACTGGTGATCGAAAGCATTTCCAAGAACGGCAGCATCGGCCACGCAGTCCGGGCAACGGACAAGAGTACGGGCCAGACCGTATTCAGCCTGCCAACCTTCTGGTCGGATTACTCGGCCAACTATGACTCCCGTGACGCAGGCAAGGTGGTGTTGTTCAGCATCAGTGATCCAAACAAGCCTGCCGCCGGCTTTGTCTATACACGCCTGATCAGCTATTGGTCGGATGCTGACGAGGTGATAGCCAATCCGTAAGTGATCTGAGAGCGGGTCCCAGGGCAGCGTGTGGCCGTATCGCCGCCATGCCCTGGTCTTCCTGGCAGGGGGTGGTCAATACGCATGCTGCCATGCGTTGCGCATCGTGCGGCCTTTGGTGGAAAGCTAGTCTGTAGGCGAGGGCCAGCGACACGCAATCTCCTGGGAATCCGGCATATCGGTTGCCCTGCCGCCAAGTGCTGCGAGGCGTTTGGCTGCCTGCACCCTCACGAAAGTTCTGAGGACCTGTTGGAACAGATCTGCCTCGTCCATGCCTGGCTCCAACATCTTCAGGGCTTCTTCGTACAAGGCATCGTCGATCGTCACAGTGATCCGCATGGCGGGCCCTCTGTCATCAAAACAGATGCAATTCTGGGCTTGCGCCAGCCTGCAGACAAGCGCGCTTCCCTCCGAAGTGGTCACTCCTGTTTTGCTATGATGACTGTATAAAGATACAGTTTTCGAGCGGCCTGGCTGCCCGATCTGCCAGGCCCATGCTCCCTCCCCACCGCTTCTACTACCTGCACAACTTCCAGCGCGCGCTGGACTGGATTGGCCAGCGTTACGGCGATCTGCTGGACGCGCCCGAGCAGGCATTCCTCACCCGTTTCACGCAGCTGCCCCAGCCCTCGCAGGCGCTGATGGTGCGTTTGCTGATGCGGCGCGGGCCGTGGTTTCGGGCTGGCAAGCTGGTGTACGAAGAGATCCCCGGCATTGCCGAGGCAGCCGCGCCCTTGCTGGAGCTGGGCTGGCTGGACGCGGACCACCCCATGGCGCTGGAGGAGCTGTTTGCGCTGCACACCAAGCCCGAGCTGCTGCAGCTGTTCGCCGGCGCACCCGTTCACTCAGGCCTGCGCAAGGCCGAGCTTTTGCAGGCCCTGCAGCCTCTGCATGAGGCGCCCAGGCCCTATGCGCAATGGCAGCCCCAGGGCGTCGGAGCCGGCGAAGCCGCCTGGCGCGTGATGGTGGGCGCGCTGTGCGAGCGCTTTCGGCTGATGTTCTTCGGCAACCTCTACCAGGACTGGTCGGAATTCGTGCTGGCCGACCTGGGCGTGTTCCGCTACGAGGCCGTGGCCTTCGATTCGGCGTCGCGGGCCTTCCAGTCGCGTGCCAATGTCGATGGCTACCTGGCCCTGCAGGCCTGCCGCGCGGCGCTGGATGAGGGCGTGGAGATCGACGCGCTGCTGCAGCAGGTGGCCGGCTGCGCCAGCGGCAATGCCTGGCTGGAGCAGCGCCGCGCCAAGGTGCTGCTGCGCATAGGCCAGGCCTGCGAACGCATGCAGGACTGGGGGCGTGCCGAGCAGGCCTATGCGCAAAGCCGCTACCCCGGCGCCCGCCACCGGCGCATGCGTGTGTACGAGCGCATGGAGCGCTTTGCCGATGCCATGGCGCTGGCCCAGGCCGCCCAGGCCCAGCCCGAGAGCGACGAGGAACTGCAGCGCGTGGCGCGCATGCTGCCGCGCCTGCGCCGCAGCCTGGGGCAGGGCGCGCGCGGGCGTGCGGCGGCGCTGGCGCCCGTGGTGGCGCAGATGCGCATGGACGTGGAGCTGGAGCTGCCGGCGCGGCCCGCATCGGTCGAATACGTGCTGCGCGACCATTGGCACAGCGACTCCGCGCCGGTGTTCTATGTGGAGAACGCGCTCATCAACTCGCTGTTCGGCCTGCTGTGCTGGCCGGCCATCTTCGCGCCGCTGCCGGGCGCCTTCTTCCACCCCTTCCAGAGCGGCCCGGCCGACCTGTCCGCGCCCGACTTCGTGCAGCGCCGCGCAGCCTTGTTCGAGGAATGCCTGGCGCATCTGGACGATGGCAGCTGGCGCGAGGTCATCGTGCAGCGCCATGCCGACAAGCAGGGCCTGCAGTCGCCCTTCGTGTTCTGGGGCACGCTGAGCGCGCCGCTGCTGGCGCTGGCGCTGGACTGCATTCCAGCCGCCCACCTCAAGCTGTTCTTTGCGCGGCTGCTGCGCGACGTGCAGGCCAACCGCACGGGCTTTCCCGATCTGGTGCGTTTCTGGCCGGCCGAGCGCCGTTACGAACTGGTCGAGGCCAAGGCCCCCGGCGACAAGCTGCAGGACAACCAGATCCGCTGGCTGCAGTACTGTGCCGAGCACGGCATTCCCGTGCGCGTGTGCCATGTGCAGTGGCGCGGCCAGCCGCTGGGAGAGGCCGCGTGAGCTACACCGTGGCCGTGCGCGCGCTGTGCGAGTTCACGGCGCGCGCGGGCGACCTGGACCTGCGCTTCACACCCGCGCCCAGCGCGCTGGAGGGCATGGCCGGCCACAGCCTGGTGCAGTCGCGCAGGGGCAAGGACTACGAGACCGAGATCAGCCTGACCGGTGAGTACGGCGACCTGCGCGTGCGCGGCCGCGCCGACGGCTTCGACGCCGGGGTTGGCCAACTCGAGGAAATCAAGACCTACCGGGGCCAGATCGAGGGCGTGCGCGCCCACCACCGCGCCCTGCACTGGGCCCAGGCGCGCATCTACGCCCATCTGCTGTGCCAGGCGCGCGGCCTGCAGCGGCTGCGCGTGGCGCTGGTGTATTTCAACGTGGGCAACTCGGAGGAAACCGTGCTGGTGCAGGAGGAAGACGCGGCCACGCTGCGCGCCTTCTTCGAGCAGCAATGCGCGCTGTTCCTGGACTGGGCGCGCAGCGAGGCCGCCCACCGCGCGGCGCGCGAGGCGGCGCTGGCCGCGCTGCGCTTTCCCATGCAGGGCTTTCGCGCGGGCCAGCGCGAGCTGGCCGTGGCCGTCTACCGCGTGGCGCGCGCGCAGCAGGGCGGCCAGTGCCTGATGGCGCAGGCGCCCACGGGCATCGGCAAGACGCTGGGCACCATCTTCCCCATGCTCAAGGCCATGCCGGACCAGGGCCTGGACCGGCTGTTCTTCCTCACGGCCAAGGGCACGGGCCATGGCCTGGCGCTGCAGGCGCTGGCCAGCGTGAACCGGCAGATCGCCGAGCAGCACCAGCCACCGCCGCAGGAACCGGCTGCGCCACAACCTCCGCCCTCGCCACCCGCGCCACCCGCAAGGCTGCGCGTGCTCGCCATCCTGGCGCGCGACAAGGCCTGCGAGCATCCCGACAAGGCCTGCCACGGCGACTCCTGCCCGCTGGCGCGCGGCTTCTTCGACCGCCTGCCCGCCGCGCGCGCCGCCGCGCTGCAGCAGGCGCCCTGGGACCCGCCTGCCGTGCGTGCCGTGGCGCTGGCGCACGACATCTGCCCCTACTACCTGGCCCAGGAACTGGTGCGCTGGAGCGATGTGGTCGTGGCCGACTACCACTACTTCTACGACAGCGCTGCCATGCTGTACGCGCTCACCCAGGCCCAGCAATGGAAGGTGGGTGTGCTGGTGGACGAGGCCCACAACCTGCTCGAGCGCGCGCGCCGCATGTACACGGCCGAGCTGTCGCAGTTCGCACTGGCGGCCGCCCGCAAGTCGGCCACCGGTGCCGTGCGCAAGGCGCTGGACCGGCTCAGCCGCAGCTGGAGTGCGCTGAACAGGGAGCAGACCGCCAGCTACCAGGCCCATGAGGAAGTGCCCGCAGGCCTGCTGGGCGCCGTGCAGCGCGCCGTGGCCGCCATCGCCGACGCCAATGCCGACAGCCCCATGCTGCCCGGCGACCCGGTTCTGGACTTCTACTGGGAGGCGCTGCAGTTCATTGCGCTGGCCGAGCAGTTCGGCGGCCATGCGCTGTTCGATGTCCACCTGCTGCCCGGGCGCTCAGGTCCCCGTCGCACGCCGGCCTCCACGCTGTGCATACGCTGCGTGGTGCCCGTGCCCCACCTGGCGGCACGCCATGCGGCGGCCCATGCCTCGGTACTGTTCTCGGGCACGCTGAGCCCGCCGCACTTCTACCGCGACATCCTGGGCCTGCCCGAAGGCACGCACTGGCTGGAGGCCGACTCGCCCTTCCAGGCCGACCAGCTCGATGTGCAGGTGGCCGGCCACATCTCCACGCGCTACCGGGACCGCGACCGTTCGCTGCGGCCCATCGCCGACCTCGTGGCCGCGCAGTACGCGCGCCGGCCCGGCAACTACCTGTGCTTTTTCAGCAGCTTCGACTACCTGCAGCGCGTGGCCGAATGCCTGCAGCGCGCCCATCCCGATCTGCCCGTCTGGCTGCAGACTCCGTCCATGGACGAAGAGGGCCGCGCGGCCTTCCTGGCCCGCTTCACCGAAGCCGGGCAGGGCGTGGGCTTTGCCGTGCTGGGCGGGGCGTTCTCCGAGGGCGTGGACCTGCCCGGCGAGCGCCTCATCGGCGCCTTCGTGGCCACGCTGGGCCTGCCCCAGGTCAATCCCGTGAACGAAGAGATGAAGCGCGCCATGGAACGCCAGTTCGGCGCGGACAAGGGCTATGACTACAGCTACCTCTACCCGGGGCTGCGCAAGGTGGTCCAGGCCGCAGGCCGCGTCATCCGCAGCGAGCGCGACCGCGGCGTGGTCTTTCTCATCGACGACCGCTATCGGCGCGGCGAGGTGCAGGCGCTGCTGCCGCGCTGGTGGCGGGTGGAGGGCATGCGATGATCCGGGGCCGCACCAGTCCGCGACTGCCATCCCCACCCCCATCC